>JBAVWI010000351.1:0-29067 GCA_049697735.1 Solirubrobacteraceae bacterium | reverse complement strand
GCCGCGGGCTAGCCACGCGTCCAGGGCCGCGGCGTGGGCGCCGACGAGATCGAGGCGGCCACTGCTCACCTGCTCGGCAAGCGCGTCCATTCGCTGCGCCGCCGCGGCGACGCCCAGACGGAGATGCAAAGTGGCGCGGACCGTGACGGCGTCGTCAGCCTCGTCGAGCTGCGGCAGGTGGAGCACCTCGATGCCGTGGGCACGGACGACCCGGCCGCCATCAGGCTCATCGATCCCGGCGAGCACGCGCAGCAGTGTCGACTTGCCAGAGCCGTTGCGACCGACGAGCGCGACCCGCGTGCTGTCGTCGACCGTCAGCGAGACGCCGTCAAGGATCGTGCGAGATCCGATCGTGCGGACCACGTCGTGCGCGGCCAAAAACGAGGCGGGCAAGAGAACCTCCCGAGGGGAAAGGATCCGACCGGCTCCACGTCACGACGAATCCCGCGGTCGGCGACGCGGGCTCGCTGCTCAGGGTGACTTGGCGGTCAGGAAGTTCTCATACGATGGCGCCGGGCGCCGCGCCAAACCTAGCAGTCAGTCGGCCTCAGTCGATCAGCCCAAGGCGCATCGCCTTGGCCACGGCGGCGGCGCGCGTCCGTACGCCCAGCTTCTTGTGGACGTTCTTGAAGTGCGTATCGATTGTGCCCGGACTCAGCACGAGCTCTTGAGCGAGTTCGGGGCCGCTGTGCCCCTCGGCGGCGAGCGCCAACACCTCGAGCTCCCGGGGCGTGAGCGAGGCAGATCCGTCAGTGCGCTCGTCTTCAGCCGGGTCTAACTCGTGCTCGGGCCAATCCGCGGCCGCAAAGGCGATCAGGTGCAGCCCGGGGACGACCTCCGCCAGGCTGCAGTAGGTCACCTCGACCCAGCTGCCATCGGGGCCGGCCACCTCATAGCGCCCAATGACGCACCCCATATCGAGCAGCCGCGCCCAGGCCTTGTCTTCTCCATCGAGATCCGGAGGCGTGAGATCGTCCGTCGCATAGGTGCGCATCTCTTCCAGCCTGGACCGGAACGCCACTCGGGCGCAACGGTTGACCTCGACGTTTCGCCGGTCGGCATCGACCATCAACATCGGCACCTGGCTGCGCTCGAGGATCCGCTTGACCTCGCCGGCCTCGCCTCGGGCACGCAGTACGGCCTCGGCGGCTGCGCCAACGCTGCGTGCGACTTGGTCTGGGCCAACGGTGGTTTCAGTCAATGTGCGCATGCTGTGTCATTTGACATAGTCAACTGTAGCACCGGACTCTTTATGCCTGTAGACTCGCGAACGTGAGCAAAACCGTCGGAATTGGTGCTCGGGTCCGAGCCGCGCGGGAGCGTCTTGGTTGGACCAGGGAGACCCTTGCCTTTCATTCCGGGATCAGCTGGTCGGCCATCGCCCAAGTGGAATCAGGCCGGCGCACAAACCTCCGGCCCAGCACGCTGGCAGCGCTCTCCCAGCCGCTGGGGGTCAGCATCGACTATCTCGTCAATGGGCGCCTGAGCCGACCGACGATGCTCGACCATTCGGTGTTTCCCTACTCCACCGACGATCAGTTCCGTACCACCGTCGGCGCCTTCATTGCCGAAGGAATCGAGCGCTCCGAAGCCATACTCACAGTGACGACCGAAGCCAACATCGAGCTTTTGCACGACCAACTCGGCAAAGACGCACGAGGTGTCGAGTTCATCGACCCGAGCGCCTTTTACAGCACGCCGACCGCCGCCCTCGAGGGGTTCAGGGCCTTTTCCGCGGCCAAGCTAGAGCGTGGAGCCGCTTGGGTCCGAGTGGTTGGTGAGCCCATATGGAAGGGCAGCTCCGGCGCCGAGGTTCGCCTCTGGACTCGATACGAGTCGCTGTTCAACCTCGTGTTCGCCGGTTCACCGTTGAGCGTGGTTTGCCCTTATGACGAGAGATCGGTAGCCCCGGAAATCGTGAGCCAGGCGCTCCTTACCCATCCCCACAAGGTGGGCGAGCAAGGGATCAGGGAAAGCCCCGAATACACCGAGCCGGGACGATTCGCCTTGGAGCGCTAGTAGCTCAGGAGGCGGCAAAGCGGTTCACGCCAGGCGGCGCCAAGATCCCCCGTCTGCGGTATTGAGTCGGGCTCGGATCGCGCCGACACTCACTGGGTGGTGCTCCGCGCCAGCGTTCCCAGGTCAGGTTGGCGCGGCTGCGACACGGAGCCCGCGTGCGGGTAACCCGGACGCAGGCTGGCGCGCCGGCACACAACCTGGCCAAGCGGCTCGGCAAAAGGAACTCAGATGTCTGCCTCTGTTTCGCGGTTGTCCACCACGGGGCCTGCGTCGACCCGCGAGGCGCTCAGGCGGCAGCCCGGCATGTCTAGCCAGTCCGAAAACTCCTTCCTCGGTATCGACCCGGTTCTCGCCGCCGCGCCCGACGCCGTAATCACCGTCGACGAGCATGGGCGTGTGTGCCAGTTCAATGGGGCGGCGGAGAGGATGTTCGGCTATTCCGGGGAGCAGGCACTGGGGCAGGCGGTGGCTGAGCTGATGATTCCGCCGAGATGGCGCCGCGCTTATCGCCAGGAGCTGAAGCGCGCCGCGGAGGGAAGGCCAACGCGCATCCTGGATCAGGGGATCGTCATCAACGCGCTGGGCGCCGACGGCAGCGAGTTTCCCGTCGAACTGACTCTGACTCGAACCCAACGGTCACCACCGCGGCTCACGGCCTGGATCAGAGCCCTCGGCGCCAACGAGGACCTGTTGCGTGCGGCATTCGATCACGCACCGATCGGGATGAGCGTGGTAGCTCCGGATGGACACTGGTTGCGGGTTAACGACGCCTATTGCCGGATGTTGGGTTACGAGCGCGAGGAGCTGATCAGCAAGAGGTTCCGAGATCTCACGCATCCCGATGACGTGGCCGAGGACGACGAGTTCATTGCCGCGGTCGCGGCGGGCCGGGGTGACAGCCTGGAGCGTGATCGGCGCTACCTGCGCCGGGATGGCTCAGTCGTGTGGGTGCACGTGCGGGCCGAGGTGATCCGTGATCAGGCGGGCGAGCCGCTCTACGCGGTCTCGCATCTCCGAGACATCACCGATCAAAAGCGCGCCGAGGAAATGCTGCGCGATAGCGAGCGGAGGCTGCGCTCGGTCATCGACAACACACCCGCCCTGGTCTACGTCAAGGGACGCGACTACCGCTATCAGCTCGTCAATTCCGAGTTCGAAAGAGAGTTCGGCGTGCGCAGCGACTGGATCGTCGGTCGCCGCGATGAGGACATCCTGCCCGCTTCCGCGATCGACAAGGTCCGAGCCCAGGACCGGCTGGTGCTGGACGGTGGGGATTGCCTACAGGAAGAAACAGTGGCCTCGTGCAACGGCGAGCAACGAGTGTTCTTGACGGTTCGGTTCCCGCTTGTGGACGACCGGGGCACGATCGAGGCAGTTTGTGGCATGTCCACCGATATCACCGAACGCCACATTGAGCAGCGCAACAGAGATGAGCGCCTCCGATGCTCTGAGCAGATAAACGCGGCCCTGGCCCAGGACCGGTTCATCCTCCACGGTCAGCCGATCGTCAACCTTGCCTCAATGCAAGTCGAGCAGTCTGAACTGTTGATCCGGATGCGCAACGGTGGCGGCGGCGAGGAGCTCGCGGCGCCACACGAATTTCTGCCCTGCGCGGAGCGCTTCGGTTTCATCCACATGATCGACAAGTGGGTGGTAGCTCGCGCCTTGGAGCTCGCGGCCGCGGGTCGTCGCGTCGAGGTGAACCTGTCGGCCAGGACGATCTCTGACCAGAGGCATGTGGGTTGGATCGAGCGCGCAATCCTCGCCAGCGAAGCGCCGCCGCAAAACCTCATCTTCGAGATCACCGAAACTGCCGCCGCCCAGAACCTCGCTGCGGCGCGAACCTTCGCCCAACGGCTGCGCGAGCTGGGCTGTGCCTTTGCCCTCGACGACTTTGGTGTCGGCCACGGAACGTTCACCTACCTCAGGCATCTGCCCGTCGACTACCTGAAGATCGACATCCAGTTTGTCCGCAACCTGCACAGAGACGAGGACGACCAGCAGGTCGTCCGGGCGATCGTCGGGGTCGCAAAACAGTTCGAGATCAAGACGATCGGCGAAGGCGTCGAGGATGAGAACACTCTGAAGCAACTTCGGCGCATGGGAGTCGATTACGCCCAGGGCTACCACATCGGACGGCCGCTGCCGTTCCCGCCAGCCACCTAAATCACCAGAGCGGTGAAGGAAGGTCGCGCAGTGTCACGCAAGCAAAAGCTAGCCAGAGAACAAAGCCTGACCGACCTTGAGCAGGCCCTCGCTGAACGCGAGCAGCTCATCGGAGACCGAGATCAGTCACGCATCGACCAGGAGCAGGCCGCCCAGGATGACCTGCGCGACACCAGCGCCACCGGGGACAAAGCCCAGGCACGCATCCTCGCCGATGGCCAGGCGCGGATCGATCGCGAGCAGGCCACCCGTGACGTCAGTCAGGAGGCCCTTGACCACGCCCAGGAAGGACGAGACGTCACACAGGTCGCCCTCGACACGACGCGAGCGATGCTCGAACTTCCGGCCGCCGACCAACCGGGGCTCGAGGACGCGGACGCAATCCACCGCGAAGCAATCGAACGTGCGCGAGCCGCCCGCGAGCGCGCCGAAGCCGCTCTAATCCGAGCCCAGGCTGCCCTGGTCCGCGCCGAGGCCACCGAGGTGCGCGCCAAGACGACCCGCGAGGTGAAGAGCTAGACATCGGCATGCGGGAACCTAAACGCTGCTTTCGCGCGCGGGTAACCCGTTCGTGAACCAGGCGTGTCGATGTCGCGCTGGTCAGGTCTCGCGCTGGTCAGGACCAACCCGCGATAACGGCCGATGCGCTGCGCGTGGACGTGATGCTCTGAGCGGCACAACGCGGACGCTAACGTCGGCTCATGGCCAGTCAGGACAATCGCGCCGTCGTTTCAACCGTGCCGAGACGGCGCGATCGACGAGCCGCCCGAGGTCCCAACGAGCGGCGCCCCCGACGGTCTTGGCACGAGAGCGTTGGAGCCGGCGCGTTCGCTCTGGCGCTCGCGCTGATCACATTTCTCCTGGCCGGCTGGGGCCTGGGAGAAATCGCACCGTCCGTAGCGCAGCCGTTCGATCTAGACCTCGTCCGCGACACCGCGGCAGAGCGCACCTCGGTGCTCACGACGATCGCGCACGGCTTGTCGTTGCTGGGCAGCGGGTATGTGATCTTTCCGCTGGCCGCGGTGTCTTGCGCTGTCCTATATCGCTGGGGTGCGGGAACTAACGCTCTCCTCGTCGCCCTGAGCACCGCCGGAGGCGTCCTCATCGCTACCGTGGATAAGGTGCTCGTGGGCCGCCAGCGTCCGCCGGTGCACCACCTCGAGCTAGTCAGCGGGTTGAGCTTCCCGTCAGGGCACGCGACACAAGCGACGGCGTTTTTTCTTGCCCTGCTGAGCGCCGCGCGGCTCAGCAGGCGTCCACCCGCTGTTGCCGCGATCGCTGGAGTGACGGCTGGCGTGCTCATTTTGGGGATCGCTGTCTCGCGCGTCTATGTGGGCGTGCATTATCCAAGCGACGTCGCCGCTGGCGTGTTGCTCGGCGGAGCTTGGACGGCGGTCGTCACCGCGCTACTACGGCGAAACGCTTTCGCCCCTCACAGGCCTGAGGTGGGCCGGGGCCAGGAAGCGAAGTAGGGCGTCTGCGCACCGGCGCGGGGTTCGAGTCCTGCCTGCGAGACTCAGAAGGCAGCGCCCGACACGAGCCGGCCGAGACGTGGGAAGCGACTGCCGGACGCCGACACGTCGGCCCGGGGGAACTACCAGCGGCGGCTGTCAGAGGTGGGGAGCCCTTCCGGGCCGTCCAACGAGCTACGCCGCCCGAGGAGTTCGGGCCGATGCCAGGTGGAAGTAGTGGCCTTGCTCGAGGTCGTCGATGAGCCCGGGATGGGTCGGCTGCCATCCCAACAGTTCGCGGGTCAGCGTGCTGGAGGCCGGGCTGTCGAGCCCGACGAAACCGGCCAGCCATGTGAAGTGATCGCCCGCGTCCTCGGGGGAGATGGAGACCACCGGGAGGTCGAGGTGTCGTCCGATCACCTCAGCGATGTCGCGGATCGGGACCCCCTCGTCGGCGACCGCGTGCAGCACAGATCCCGCCGAGGCGGTCTCCACCGCGAGACCGAACACGCGGGCGGAATCCAATCGGTGCACGGCGGGCCAGCGGTTGGCCCCGTCGCCGATGTAGCCCGAGACGCCCTTGTCGCGGGCAATCGCGACCAGCGTGGCCATAAAGCCGGTGTCTCCGCCGCCGTGATTGGTCGGGGGGAGGCGCACGACAGACGAGCGCACGCCTCGGGAGGCGAGGGCGAGGGTCTTCTGCGCGTTGGCCGCCCGGATCGCCGGACCGCCGCTCCAGACCGTCGCCGGTGCGTCAAGATCCGGCATGTCCCGTTCGGTGGCCACGCGACCGGGGGCGACCCCGAGCGTCCCGGAGGCGATGACGAACGGGCGATCAGAGCCCACCAGGGCCTCGCCGAGCGTCTCGATGGCACGGCGGTCCGCCTCGGCCGCGCCCTCGAAGTCCCCCGTGAAGGCAAGGTCGTGCTTGAACGCGAGGTGGATCACGCCATCCGACGCAGCGGCCGCGCTGCTCAGGCTGTCGGGGTCGTCAAGCGTGCCGCGTTGCACCTCGGCGCCGGCCGCGGTGAGGGCAGCGGCCGAGGCCTCCGAGCGGGCGAGCCCGACGACGTGATGGCTGGCGCCGATGAGCTCGGAAACGACGGCAGAGCCGATCCAGCCCGACGCGCCGGTTACGAAAATACGCATGAGAAACCTCCAGTGAGGTTCTGTTCGCGGGCGGGAGCACCCTGCAGGCGCTGATGGTGCAAGCGGTCGGCGATGCGCCGGCTTCCGCGGCGCCAATCAACGCCGTCGCCGCCGGCCTCGACGCCGCTGCCGCCGTGCTCCAGGAACGCCGCGACGCCGCCCGACAGCGCCAGGCGGTGATTGCTGCCAACCCAGAGCTCCAGGAGCGCGAGCTGATCAAGCTCGCGGCCCTCGCCACGGCCCTCGCCGACACGTTGCGCCAGCGCGGCGTCGGTGACCCAGCCGCGAGCTTGACCGCCGAAGCAGGCATCGCTGTGTTCAGAATTGCCTTTGAACGCTGGATCAACGACGCCGACCAGCGAGGCTTCTCGCAGCTCATCCGGGAGTCGCTCGACGAGCTCAAGGCCGTGACCGCGGGCACATGATCACCGGCGGCGGCTCGAGCGAGAAGTCGCGCAGGGTGGTTGGGGGTCAAGGGGGCCGACCTGGCACTGCGGAAGGCGTCTAATCGACCAACAGCGTGTGATCGCCGAAGGCCACGAGGTCGCCTGGACGCAGCTGGCTTCTCGTCACCGATGCTCCGTTGACTGTCGTTCCGTTCGTAGATCCGAGATCTCGCACGATCCACGCGCCGTCGCGGTAGCGCAAGTGAGCGTGCCGGCGCGAGACGGTCGGGTCATCGAGCACCACCGCGCATGACCGATCACGGCCGAGCACAAACTCATCAGCTGCGCCCGACCAATCCAAAGCCAGCACGCATTCCGGCCACGAGACGGGTCGTCGCAGGACGCGATACGCGTGCTTCATGACTCGGCCGAGCAGTGCCTGAAGTCGTCGCTGGGGCGCGCGCAGCGATAGGTCACCCACGAAATGGGCCGGGTTGATGATCCGGCTGCTCAGCAGCTCGTCGAGCCGGTGCGCCAACGTGCCTGGGCTGATGAGTCCCTCCCCGTACGCGGCGCGGAGCGTCTGGTCAATCTCACGACGGACCGCATCAGAGCTCATCCCCGAGAGTCTGCCTGTCAGGCGAGGGAATTTCTAGGTCCAGGGGTTCGGGCTCCGCGTTTGCATTGGTGGGCCGGCGCGGTGGCAACCTGGCCCCGGGGACCGCCCCCGTCGCAGAGGCGGTCCCGGGAGGGCCAGCGATTACTTCGTGTATCCCTCCAGCTTGTTCGCGGCGATGGCCCACGAGTTGGAGTAGGTGGCCGCGATGTTCACCGGCTTGGTGATGTTCCCGGCCAGCTTGTCGATCGCCAGGGCCGTGGCCGGTCCCGAACTCGGCATCATTCCGTCGGGCAGGAACTGGCCCTTGTCCGTGGCGAGCTCTGCGGCGTAGACCGCCTTGGTGGTCAGTCCGTTGTTGACGAACTGGGCCGGCATCGCGTCGGTGATCTGCGCGGCGGTGTGGGTGTGAATCCAGTGCATCGTCGCCACGAGGGCATCGACGACCTTTTGCGCTGTGGCCCTGTGCGAGTTGACCCAAGTGGCCTGAGCCAGCAAGCCCGCGGCGGGATAGACGCCGCCGAGCCATTGCTGTGACCCGGCCGTGCTGGCGAGATTGATCGCCGAGTAGCCGATGCCCTTGTTCTGGATTGCGCCCGCGGTCGGTTGGCTGGTCATTCCGCACGCGATGCGGTTGTTCTGCAGCGACGCTACGAACGTGGAGTCGGCGTGGACGGCCACCCGGTTGAACTGCTTGGTGCTCAGGTGGTTGCGGGCGGCCAGGTAGACGGTGAGATTGTCGGTGCCCGATCCGATATCAGTCACGCCGACGCTCTTGCCCTTCCATTGGGCCGGTGAGGTGATCCCCGAGCCCTTGGCGCACATCACGCGCTCTCCGGGCGCGCCGGAAAGCTGCACGAGGTTGACGACGCTCTTGCCCTTTTGCTGGAAGTCGAGCGTATGCACGTACCAGGCGCCGGCCAGGTCCACCTGCCCGGAGGCCATCGCCGTCTCGGCGCCGACGCCGCCGTTCTGCTCGGTCGAGAGCTGCATATTGACGCCGTACTTCTTGTAGAAGCCGAGGTCCTGCGCGAGTTGGTAGGGCAGGTAGATCTGCTTGTCGATCCCGCCGACCATCATTGTCACGGTCGGCAGACTGCTCTTATTGGCAGCGTTCGAGACGCCGCCGGTGCTCGAGCTGGAACTCGAGCCGCAGGCGGCGGCACCGGCGGCCAGTGCCATCGCGCCAAGCGCGATTGTGAGCTTGCCTTTGAACATGGTTCGGGACTCCTCCTCTGGGGTGACTTGGTGCTGGGGTGATGGGTAGGGAGCCCGGGACGCGGAAACTAGGCCGCGCCCGGGCGAGGCTAGATGCCGCTGACTTCGATCGTCGGGGATGGAGGGCGCCAGGCGAGCAGGCGCCGCTCAAGCAGGCCGATGAGCCCTTCGGCGGTAAGGGCCACGACGGCGATGATCAACATCGCCGCGAACACGCCGTTGGGATTGAAGTTGTTCTGCGAGGTGGCGATGACCAGGCCCAAGCCCTTTTGCGCGCCCAGGAACTCGCCGACGATCGCGCCGATGATCGCGAAACCGAACGCCACATGCAGGCTGGCGATGATCCAGGTCAACGCCGAGGGCAGAACCACGTGCCTGGTCACCTGCAGCCGCGAGGCGCCAAGGACGCGCGCGTTGGCGATCAGGCTGCGGTCGACCTCCCGCACCCCCTGGAAGGCGTTGAAGAAGACGACGAAGAACACCAGGACCGCGGCCAAGAGCACCTTTGAGGTCGTGCCCAGGCCCAGGGCCACGGTGAAGATCGACCCGAGCACGATCCGCGGGATCGCGTTCAGCACCTTGATGTAGGGCCCGACCACCTGGGCGAGAAACGGGACCTGGCCGAGCAGCACGCCAACGATGACACCCGCGACCACGCCGTAGAGGAAGCCGAGCAGCGCCTCCTTCATCGTGATCCAGATCTGCAGCCACAGCGAGCCGTAGGCAGTGCCGTTGGCCGCCCAGTCACGCAGCTGCTTGACGATCCCGGTCGGCTGGCCGTAGAAGAACGGGTCGACGATCTTCAGGTGGGTAAACAGCTGCCAGCCGCCGACGATGAACACGAACAGGGCCACCCGTCCCGCCCACACGGCCAGCCGATGCCGTTGACCGCGCTTGCGCGCGCGGGCCGCGATCGCCTCCTCATCCGATGCCGAAACACTGGCAATGTCATTGATCGACAAGGCGCTCATTACCGTTCCCCCCCGTTGTCCGGTGACTTGGCGGTGCGCTCGTAGGCCCGCTCTACCTCCTCGCGCAGTGACTGCCAGATCTGTTGATGCAGCTCTAAAAAGCGGGGGTCGAAACGGATCTCCTGGACCGCCCCGCGCGGGCGGGGCAGGTCGATCTCGAAGATGCCCTTGATCGTTCCCGGAGCGGCGGTCATCACGACTACGCGGTCGGCCAGCGCCACCGCCTCCTCAAGGTCATGGGTGATGAAGATCACCGAGGGCCGTGTCTGCTCCCAGATACCGAGCAGCTCGTTGGACATGATTGCCTTGGTTTGGACGTCAAGCGCGCCGAATGGCTCGTCCATAAGCAGGATCGACGGCTCGTTGATCAGCGCCGCAGCCAGGCTGACGCGCTTTCGCATCCCGCCCGAGAGCTGATGCGGATGGTGGTCCTCAAAGCCGCTCAGGCCCACCCGTCGGAGCCAATCGCGGGCTTGCGCCTGCGCCTCCTTCTTGGCGACGCCGGCGAATTGAGGTCCCATGGCCACGTTGCCCGCCACGCTCTTCCACGGAAGCAGCGCATCGGTCTGGAACATGAAGCTCATCCCGGCGGCGATTCCATCCACGACCTCGCTACCGACGCGGATCACGCCGGCGCTTGGCCGATCAAGGCCAGAGACGAGCGACAACGTTGTCGACTTGCCACAGCCAGTTGGTCCCACCACGGCGCAGAACTGGCCCGGCTCGATCACCAGATCGATATCTCTGAGCGCCGTGAAGACCGAGCCCGCCGGAGTGACGAAGCGCTTGGTCACACTGCTGAGCTCGATCCTCGCCGCCGTGGCAGCCGTTTCCGAGCCGCCGGCGCCGGCCGGGGCAGCCGGACTACTCACCATCGTCATTGCTCTCCTCCTCTAAACCGTCCCTCGATCGCCTCGGTGACGAGGCTTCACCAAGGTAAGGTGCTGCCGGGCTGAGCGGCAAGGCTTGTGCCAGTTACTCGACTAAGCCGCATTACCGGGGGTTTTGCGCGTTTTGCTCACGGCGTAGGCGCGTAAACTCGGTCGGCGAGGAGATTCATGATGAGACGCAGGCGCCAGCTCTCGACCCAGATCCTGGCCAGTGTGGTCGCGATCCTCATGGCCAGCACCCTGGTTGGCTTTGCGCTCGTCACCTACAGTCAGCGCGCCGAGTTCGAGCACGACTATCAACAGCGGGCGTTGACGATCGCGCAGACGTTCTCGGCGATGCCATCAGTCCGCGAGGGACTGACCCGACGCAGCCCCGCCGACCGGCGACTGATCCAGTCACTCGCTCAGCAGATCCGCCGCCGGACCGGCGCCACCTACATCGTCGTGATCGACCGAAACGGTGTGCGGTACTCGCACCCAAACCCGGCGCTGATCGGCAAGCGCATCAGGGAGCAGGTGATCGCGCTCGACGGACGCGACCACCTCGGCGTCGACAACGGAAACCTCGGCATCTCCGCCAACGCCAAGACACCGGTGCGCGCCCCCGACGGCTAGATCGTCGGTGAGGTGTCAGCCGGGATCCTCGAACGGCAGGTCTCCGGCCAACTCCTGCACGAGCTCCCCTCGCTGCTGCTGTACTTCGCCTGCGCATTGGCCATCGGGGTGGTGGCGTCGCTCACACTGTCCAGGCGGCTGAAGCGGAGCACGTTCGGGCTGGAGCTCGATGAGATAGCCGCCCTCGTACAGGAACGCGAGGCGATGCTTCATGGCATACGCGAGGGTGTGATCACCCTCGACAAGGATGATCGTGTGACGCTCATCAACGACGAGGCGCGTCTGCTTATACCCCTGCAGGGCGATCCTGTCGGCAAGCCCATCCAAGAGGTGGTAACGCATCGTCGGCTAGCCGATCTGCTCACCGGCCGGCAGTCGCACCCGGATGCCGTCGTCGTCACCGACGACCACATTCTGGTGGTAAACCGCACTCAGGTGACCCACCAGGGCCGTGATCTCGGCGCCGTGGTGACGCTGCGCGACCGAACCGAGCTGGAGGGACTGCTGCGCGAGCTCGACAGCGTTGACGCGCTCAGCGATGCCCTCCGCGCCCAGCAGCACGAGTTCTCGAATCGAATGCATACCGTCGCTGGCCTGATCGAGCTCGGCGATCACGACGCGGCG
The DNA here is from genome assembly GCA_049697735.1 of Solirubrobacteraceae bacterium. Lineage (GTDB taxonomy): Bacteria > Actinomycetota > Thermoleophilia > Solirubrobacterales > Solirubrobacteraceae > Palsa-465. The sequence continues at coordinate 16,962 of JBAVWI010000351.1, read as the reverse complement.
GCTCACTTCGCACTCGACTCTGGAGGGGCGGCGGGCCTGGCCGAGGCAATTCGCGAACGCGTGGAGGCGCCGGAGCTCGCCGCGCTGCTGCTCGCGAAGACCACCGTCGCGGCCGAGCGCGGCGTGCAGCTCGTACTCACCGAGGACTCGCGCTTGGCCCAGACCTCAATCGAGACGAACATGGTCATCTCGATCGTCGGCAATCTGATCGACAATGCGATCGAAGCCGCCACGGCGGGTCCCACTCCTGCGAGCGTGACAGTTGCGCTGGCGGCAAGCGATCAAGACATGACGATCGGGGTCTCCGACACCGGTCCGGGCGTGCCGAGCGAACTCGCGCGCCGGATCTTCGACGACGGCTTTACGACCAAATCGCCCGGGGAACGCCACCGCGGCATTGGCCTGGCGCTCGTGCACCGGCTCGTACACCGCGCGGGCGGCACGATCACGGTCAACTGCACAGGCGCCACCACGTTCACGGTGGTCCTTCCCACTCCCGAGCACGCACTTGGAGTGCGAGAACCCGAGGCGGGAAGCCGAGCATCTCACGGTTCTGAGGAGATCGAGGTGGGAGCATGATCAACACGCTGATCGTCGAGGACGACTACCACGTGGCCACAATCCACGCGGCCTACGTGCGCAAGGTCCGCGGCTTCGAGGTGATTGGGCATGCCTCGACCGCCGCCAGCGCACGCGCGGAGATTCGAAGCCACTCCCCCACCCTTGTCCTGCTCGACCTCTACCTGCCCGACGGCCATGGTCTGGACCTGGTGCGCGAGACGGTGGCCGACAAGGATCACCAACCCGACTTTCTCGTCATCACCGCGGCCCGCGACATGGCCAGCGTCCATTCCGCGATGCAGCTCGGGACCGTTCACTACCTGGTTAAGCCGTTCAACTTCGCGCAACTCGAAGAACGTCTGAACGCCTACCGTGACCTCCGGGGGCGCCTCGAGCGAATCGACGAGGCCGAGCAACACGACGTCGACAGTTTGTACGGGCTCCTACGCGGTCCAGCGCCTCTGCCCAAGGGACAGTCCGCACCCACCATGATCCGCATACGCGAGCTTCTCCAGGCCTCTCCGGCTGACGTGTCCGCCACAGACATCGCCGAACAGGTCGGAATCAGCCGCTCAACCGCGCAGCGGTACCTAGCCGAGCTTGCCCGGCAGGGAAAAATCCAGCTGCGCCTGCACTACGGGGCCACCGGCCGCCCCGAACATCGCTACCGGATAGCGGCCCTGGGCGACTAAGGACGCCCAAATCGGAGGGGGTTCGCGCTCCTCGGACAGCAGGTCGGGTCACCCTCCGTCCAGCGCGGCGGCGAGATCGCGCCACAGATCCTCCAGGTCCTCGCAGCCGGTGCTCAGCCGGATCAGGCCCGGCGGGATGTGCTCCTGACCGGGCTGCGCGCTGCGTCGCTCGAGGCACGTCTCGACCCCTCCGAGGCTAGTCGCGTGCCGGATGATCCGGGTGGCGCGGCAGACCCGGTCGGCGGCGGCGGCGGTGGCGAGTTCGAAGCTCACGATCGTGCCGAATCCGGGATAGCGAACTCGCACGACCGCAGGGTGCTCGGCCAGCCGCGCCGCGAGGGCTGCCGCCGACGCCTGGGCTTGACGCAGACGCAGCGGCAGGGTCCGCGAGCCGCGAAGGGCTAGGAAGCATTCGAGCATCCCGGGCGTGGCACCGTTCAGGCTCCGGGCAGCCCGCAGCTGGGCCAGCTGTCCGGCGTCGACGGTGACCGCGGCGCCGAGTAGCAGGTCTGAATGCCCACCGATCAGCTTGGTCGCCGAGTGCACAACGATGTCGGCCCCGAGCTCCAGCGGACGCTGGAGCAACGGCGTCGCGAACGTATTGTCGACCACCACCCGGGTCCGGGGTCCGCGTGGGGCCGCACAGATCACCGCGAGGTCGGCTACTTCCAGCAGCGGGTTTGACGGGGACTCGAGCCACAGCAGATCCGCTTCGGAGGCTCGCGCCAACCACAGCGGATCGGTCGCCGGCAGCCGTTCGACACGCCATGCGTGGTCCCGGGCGCCCGCCTCGGCGATCCCGGCCACGCCTTGGTAGCAGTCCTCGCCCAACACCAGGTGCGCGCCGCTGGGAAGCTGGCCGAGCACGGCGGCGCAGGCCGCCATCCCGGACGAGAATGCCACCGCCTCGCCACCCTCCAGGCCGCCGAGCATGGCCTCAAACGACTCCCAGCCTTCGGTGGCTTGGTTGCGGCTGTAGATCCTCTCGCTACCCAGCACGTAGGTCGAGGCGGCCACGACAGGCGTGTTGAGTGGGGCCCCGGGCTCCGGCGTGGGACGTCCAGCGACAATCGCCCACGTCTCCGGTTTCACCTCATCGCGTCGCACCAATGCATTGACCACTTTTCTCGGCCGGTCAATCCAGCCTACTCAGCGCGGTGTGGACGAGCAGCGCTGAGACCGGACCCCGGGACGCCGGTGTCGTCGTGATCTGGTCGCGGGAGACAAGGCCCCCGAGACCGGGAGGCATGAGCAAGCGATCCGCGGGCGGCGCAACTGGGGCGAGACAGCTAGGCTGACGCCCCGGCGAGGAAGGACTTCGAATCATGAGCTTCACCCTTGATCTGAGCGACGACCAGGTTGCGCTGCGCGAGAAGACACACTCGTTCGCGCGGGAAGTGATCCGCCCGGTGGCGAGCGAATACGACCGCGAGCAGGAGTTCCCCTGGCCGGTGCTGGACGAGGCCGCCCGCCACGGCCTCTATGGCTGGGAGCTCTACGCGCAGTTGTCGATGGATCCGACGGGTCTGTCGCTACCGATCCTGATGGAGGAGCTGTTCTGGGGGTGCGCCGGGATCGGGCTCTCGATCGTGATGCCGGCGCTCGCCCTGGCGGCGATTCGCCAGGCCGCTACCGATGAGCAGCTCGCCCGCTGGGCGCCCGAGTGCTTTGGAACTCCCGGGGACATCAAACTCGCCGCGCTGGCGGTGACCGAGCCCAGCGGAGGCAGCGACATCCGCTCGATCCAGACCCAGGCTCGCCAAGACGGCAGCGACTGGGTGATCAACGGCCAGAAGGTCTTCATCGGCAACGGCGGCATCGCCGACGTCCACGTTGTCGTCGCCACCGTTGACCCCGAAGCCGGCCATCGAGGCCAGGGGGTGTTCATCGTGCCCAAGGGCACGCCGGGTCTCTCGATGCTGCGCAAGCTCGACAAGCTGGGTTGCCGCGCCTCCCATACCGGGGAGATCGTCCTGGAAGACTGCCGGATCCCGGGCGAGCACCTGCTCGGCGGCCTGCAGCGGTTGCAGGAGCGGATCGCCAAGGGGCGCGAGTCCGAGCAGGGCCGTAAACCGATCGCCCCTGCGGAAGAGGGCGGCCCGGCGGCCGCGGTCCAACGACGCAGCTCCGCCGCCTTAGGAGCGTTCGAGCGCACCCGGCCGATGGTCGCCGCCCAAGCCATCGGGATCGCTCGCGCCGCCCTCGAGTTCGCCCGCGACTACGCCGTTCAGCGGGAGGCGTTCGGCCAGGCGATCATCGAGAACCAGGGCGTGGCCTTCCCGCTGGCCGATATCGCGGCCGACATCGATGCGGCCCGGTTGTTGACGTGGCGGGCAGCCTGGATGGCCGCTCAGCGCATGCCGCTTGAGAACGCGGAGGGATCGATGTCCAAGCTCAAGGCGTCCGAGGTGGCGGTGCGCGCCTGCGAGCAATCCATCCAGACCATGGGCGGCTGGGGCTACATCAAGGACTTCCCGGTCGAGAAGTGGTATCGCGACGCCAAGCTCTACACGATCTTCGAAGGCACCAGCGAGATCCAGCGCCTCGTGATCGGCCGCGCGCTACGCGCGCAGGCCAGCACCGAGCCGCTAGACGAACGAATGCAGACACCTCGCTGACCTTTAGCGCCGACCATCAGTCCGCCGGCGTCCCGTCACAATCCTCGAATGTCCACTCAAGCCTCCCCCCGCAAGCGCCAGGCGCTCGACCTGTTTGCAGGCCTGCCACGCCATTACGACCGTATGGGAGCGGTGCTCAGCTTTGGCCAGGATCCGCTCTGGCGTCGCGCGCTGGTGCGCGCCATCGACCCCCAGCCCGGCCAGCGTGTGCTCGACGTCGCTTCCGGCACGGGCATGGTGGCGGTCGCGCTGGCGCGCCGCGCCCCATGCGAAGTCGTAGCGCTCGATCAGAGCGAGGCGATGCTGGACGTGGCCCGCGCCCGCGTCGAGAGTGACTCCGGCTTGGCCCACCAGATCAGCTTCATACCGGGCGAAGCCGAGCACCTCCCCTTCGCCGATGGTGAATTTGACGCGCTCACGTTCACGTATCTGCTGCGCTACGTCGACGATCGAGCGGCGACGATGCGTGAGCTCGCTCGCGTGGTCAAGCCCGGTGGCCGGATCGGAATGGTCGAGTTCGGTGTCCCCGCCTCCCCCGTGCTGCGCGCGCTGTGGCGCGTGCACACGCGCGTCGGGCTGCCGCTGCTCGGCCGGCTCGTCTCCTCGTCGTGGTTCGAGGTCGGCCGGTTCCTGGGTCCGAGCATCGAAAAGCTGCCGGCTGTCGAGCCCAATCTGGTCGCGCTCTGGGAGAGCGCCGGGATCCGAGAGGTGAAGCTACGACGTCCGAGCTTCGGCGCGGGCGTGGTGATGTCCGGCGTGCGAGATGGCAGCCGAGCGCCGTAGTCTCGAGCGCCCGGCCTTCTACGCCCTGGCGAGCGGAGGCTGGCGCGATCTCGTCACGCTGCTGCATCCGCCCTACACCGCCTGGCATCTCAGCTACGTGGTGCTCGGCGCGGCGGCCGCGCCCACGCTGCACGGCGACCGGCTGGTCGCGACGCTGGGCGCGTTCTTCCTGGCCGTCGGGGTCAGCGCTCATGCCCTCGACGAGCTCAACGGACGACCGCTGAAAACCAGGCTGGGCGAGCGCACCCTCATCGGCCTGGCCGTGCTGGCCCTGGCGGGCGCGGTGGCAATCGGGATCGTGGGGGCGATCTTGTTCTCACCCCTGCTTCTGGCCCCCGTCGCCCTCGGTGCCGTGCTGGTGCCGGCCTACAACCTCGAGCTCGCGGGCGGCCGGATGCACACCGACGCGTGGTTTGCGATCGCCTGGGGCGGGTTCCCAGCCTTCGTTGGCTACTTCGCGCAATCACTCACGATCCGCCCCGCGGGCGTGCTGGTGGCGGCCGGGTGCTGCCTGCTCAGCTTGGCCCAACGCCGGCTGAGCACCCCCGTACGTGAACTGCGCCGCCGTACGGCCTCGGTCACCGGCGAGCAGCGGCTCACGGACGGGACGGCCGTGGATTTGAACCAGAGTCGCCTCGTCGCGCCGCTGGAGGGCGCACTGTCCGCCCTCTGGATGGCAGTTGTCCTGCTCGCCGCCGGCGCCCTAGCGATCAAGCTCTGAGCCGAGCAGCGCCAGTTTCGCGGCCCGCGACAGGCTCTTGATCCGGGCTTCCTCGCGCCGAGCCGCCGTCCGATCCGGCATCGGGAGCGCGAGCTCGAGTGCCACCGGCAGGCGACTGGCCGTGTAATGACTGGCGGTACCGGCGCGGTGGCGCGCGAGCCTGCGCTCGAGGTCCACCGTCCAACCGGTGTAGAGCGAGCCGTCTCGGCAGCGCAGGAGGTAAACCCAGGCTTCGGTCATCGCCTCAGTGCTTCGCTGTCGCAGACAGATAGCCTTTGGGCCCGTGACCGCGTCCTTGAAGGCTCTCCTGCTCGCGCATCGCGCCGCCTCGGCGGCCGGTCTGGTCGTGCTGGTGGCCCTGGTTGCGGTGATGGCTGCCCCGGCCTTCTCGAGCTCGAGCGCCGGTCCGCTGAGCGATTCGGCCTCGTGCTCGCAGTGGATGACCACCGGCCAGGGCCAGCGCAGCGCCTATGCCCGGCTGTATCTCAACGAGCACATCTCAATCCTGGGCCCGGGCCCCACCGCCGGCAACATCGAGTCAGTCATCAACACGGGCTGTACCCGTGCCGGCTATCTGGGCGAAGGCGACGAGGTGACAGTCGTCGCGGCCATCAAGCACCAGTACTGATCCCCACTCCGCCCACGACGCGGAGGCTCTCGTCCCCGACACGAACCAAGTCACCGGGATGAAGCTGGCGGCCGCGGCGAACTTCGGGCTCGTCGTTGACGCACACCCGGCCGCCGGCGATCAGCGCCTTGGCATCGGCTCCAGCGGGCGACATCCCCGCCAGCTTGAGCAACTGGCCCAGCCGGATCATGTCGCCCGTAATCGTGATGGCCCGCTCCATGCCCACAGTCTCTCAGTCCCCGCCTGGCGTGACTGTTGCCGCGACGGTGGCTACAGGGGTGGCTACGCTTAACTGGTGACGCACGACAAAGCGATCGCACGCTGTCAGGAGCTCAACCAAGCTCAGGACGCCGGACAGCATTGGTTCGTCAAGCAGACGCAACCGGATGACTGGGAGCTCGTCTCGGTTGAAGTGCCAGGCCGACACCAGCGGGGTCCGCTCAAGGAGAGCACGCAGGCGCGGCCCGAGCCTGCCGTGCCGCCCGACCCTCGCCCCTCGCTCGCGCGCGACCTTCCGGCCTACGGGCCGTACTGAGCCTCGGCGCATTCGCTGACGATCACGACCCGCAGATGCCGGGGTCCGTGCACACCCTCCACGCGAGCCAGCTCTATATCCGAGCTCGCCGAGGGACCGGAGATGAGAGTGATCGGCGCGCCCTCCGCGATCACCGCCGTCCGCACCGCTGCGATGCCCTCTGGTACCGAGTCGACGATCTGATCAGCGCGGACCACGCAGAGGTGGTGATCGGGCACGAGCGTGACCGCACGCCGGCCGCAGATCCCCTGCCCGTCGAGGATCAATGTCCCGGTCTCGGCGATCGCGGCCGCGCAGCCGGTCACTGCCCCATCGAACTGATCCAGCTCCCCGGCGCTCAGGCCCTGATCCTCGGTCAGCTCGACACCCGTGGGCCGCCACTCGGCGGGCAGGGACGCCGGGACGACGAGACGCCGGAGCCCGAAGTCAAGGCACGCTTGCGTCAAGGCCTGGGCCAGGTGTCCGGGAGCGACCCGTCGCACCTCAGCGTGGTAGTCCTCCAGTCGCTGGGCGAGCACAGAGACAAGCTCGTTCGGGTCGCGCGTGCCACGCCTGCGGTAGTCAGCTGCCACCCGCACGTCGGCCGGGCGCTCGGATGCCGGAACGTCGGCCAGCGCCGCCCGGATGCGCCCGAGGATCTCCTCCCGGGCCGCGCTCATCGGCGCTGGCGCCACCAGTCGCGAAAGCTCTGAGCCGGTACCGGCGGTACGTCCCGCGCCGAGGTCCAGCCCGCCAGCGGGCCTGGCAGGCGCTGGATCCGGCCACCGCGGGCCAGGGGGCGCTGGGCGACTCGGGCCGTGCGCTGCGCGATCTCGTAGAGGTGCTGGTCGGCGAGCACCCGGGCCAGGGCGCGCATTGTCACCGGCTCAAGAGCCAGGCGGGCCGCCCGGCCGCCTTCGCGCCGCTTGTGGGCCACCTGCTCGTGGCGCAGGTGTACGAGCACCTCGGGGATGTTGATCTTGACCGGACACACGTCGTAGCAGGCGCCGCACAGGCTGGACGCGTAGGGAAGTGATCCGGTTTCCTTCAGCCCCTTGAGCAGCGGGGTGAGAATCGCGCCGATCGGCCCCGGGTACGTCGAGCCGTAGGCGTGACCACCAGTTCGCTCGTAGACCGGACACACGTTCAAGCAGGCCGAGCAGCGGATGCAGTTCAACGCCTGGCGCCCGGTCTGGTCAGCCAGCGCGCTGGTCCGGCCATTGTCGACGAGCACGAGATGAAAATGCCTGGGTCCATCGCCCTTCGTGGTCCCGGTCCACAGCGAGGTGTACGGGTTCATCCGCTCGGCGGTGGACGAGCGCGGGAGCAGCTGCAGGTAAACCTCAAGGTCCTGCCAGGTGGGGATCACCTTCTCAATTCCCATCACGCTGATCAGAACCTCGGGCAGCGTCGTGCACATGCGGCCGTTCCCCTCGGACTCGACCACCGACACCGTCCCGGTCTCGGCGACGGCGAAGTTGACTCCGCTGATGCCGACCCGGCTGGCCAGGAACAGGCGCCGCAGGTGCCGCCGGGCGGCCTCGGCAAGCGCCCGCGGATCATCGGAGAGATCCGCCCCGGCGTCACCCAGGGTCCGCACGAAGAGCTCGCGGATCTGCTCGCGGTTTTTGTGGATTGCCGGGACGAGGATGTGCGAGGGCGTGTCGTCACCGAGCTGCACGATCAGCTCGGCCAGATCGGTCTCCCAGGGCTGGACGCCGCGCCGCTCCAGGGCCTCGTTGAGCTTGATCTCCTCCGTGGTCAGCGACTTGGCCTTGACGACCTCGTCGGCATTGTGCATCTCGACGATGTCGCCGACGATCCGGTTGGCTTCGTCGGCGTCCCGCGCCCAGTGCACCACGCCTCCGGCTCGCTGCACGGAAGCCTCGAGCTCGACCAAATACGTGTCGAGGTGGCGCAGAACGCGCTCCTTGAGCGCTCGACCGGCCTCGCGCAGCTCTTCCCAGTCGGGCACCTCGGCGACCGCGGCTGCCCGCTTGGCGCGAATCGTCCTGGTCGCGTGACCGAGGTTGTGGCGCAGCTGAGTATCGGCCAGTGCCAACCGGGCCGCCTCGGGGAAGGACGGCGACCGGCTCACGTCAGGCACGCTGCCGACCTTCGGGCTCGGCCTGGGCGAGGATCTCGGCCAGATGCATCGTGCGCACCCCGGCGCGCTGGCGGGAGAGGCCGCCGCCGATGTGCATCAGGCAGGAGTTGTCGGCCGACGTGCAGACCTCGGCCCCGGTATCCAGGATCGCCCGCAGCTTGTCTGTCAGCATCGCCACCGACGTGTCGGCGTTCTTGACCGCAAACGTGCCTCCGAAGCCGCAGCACTGATCGGACTCAGGCAGCGGGACGACGTCGATCCCGCGAACCGCGCGCAGCAGCCGCAGGGGCCGGTCACCGACGCCGAGCACCCGTAGGCTGTGGCACGTGGGGTGATACGTAACCCGATGGGGAAAGAACGCACCCACGTCCTCGACACCCAGGCGGTCGACCAGCAGTTCCGTCAGCTCGAGGACGCGGGGGGTCAAGGCGGCAACTTCTCGTTGCAGCGCGGTATCCCCCGACCGTGCGGCGACCTGCCCGTAGTACTCGCGGACCATCCCGACACAGGATGCCGAGGGCGAGACGACGAGCTCGCTGTCGGCGAAAGCACGCACGAACCGGCGCACGAGTGGAAGCGTCTCCTCGGCGTAGCCAGTATTGAAATGCATCTGGCCGCAGCATGTCTGGGCGAGGGGAAAGTCGACCTCGACGCCGAGGCGTTCGAGTACTGCCACCACCGCCTGGCCAGTCTGGGGAAACAGCGTGTCGTTGAAGCAGGTGATGAACAACGACGCCCTGCGCGGCGGGTTGGTGCTGGTCACGATGCAGACCAGATCGTAGTCCCTGGGGGCCGGCGTGGCGCCGACCCCCAGGAAGCCACATGAGCCTGCAGCTAGGCCGTGATGGTTCGGCCGGAACGCCGCTCGGCCCGGCGCCGCTCAGCGTGCTGAGGTAGCCGACGGGTGGCCCGGACACGCCGATCGGGCTGCCGGCGACGCTCCGCCGCGGCCGCAGCGGGAAGGTCGCGCCACTGCGTTTTGATTGCCCAACCGAGCAGAGCCAGCATGGCGCCGAGGACGATTGCGTCAAGGACGACGTTCACGATGATTGTGGATGTCATGTCTTTTTCGTTCCCCGGCCGACATCCGAAATATTCGTCCTAACGAAAAACTTACGGCGCCACCACCATGTGTCCACATGTGGGCTGCGCGCTCAAGTTGCGCAAGTTGGGCTCCGAATCAATACGTTTTCTGCCAATCGGTTCAGGTTCTGGTGGGTTGAGACGATCGGGGTGGGGTGCCCGGTCTCGAAGTCCGCCCGCGCAGCGCCCTATCGCATTTTGATCGTCGAGCCCACTCGGTCGCCGACGCAGCCCGGCTCACCGCGCTTGCGGACCTCAGCATCCTGGACACGGCTCCCGAGGCCGCCTTTGATCGCTTCACCCGTCTCGCGGCCGACCTGCTCGACGTGCCTGTAGCGCTGATCTGCCTGGTCGACGGTGACCGCCAGTTCTTCAAAAGCCACTACGGACTGCCGCAGCCGTGGGCCCAGGCGCGCCAGAGCCCGCTCAGCCATGCCATCTGCCAGCACGTGGTGGCGAGCAAGCTGCCCCTTATCGTCGAGGATGCCCGCCATCCCGCGCTCGTAGCCGACAACGTCGCCGTGCGCGACCTCTCGGTGCAGGCCTACGCTGGGATCCCGCTGGTGCTCGAGGACGGAAGCGCGGTCGGTGCCTTCTGCGCGATCGACGCCCGGCCGCGGCGTTGGCATCCCCGCGAGCTGCACATCCTCGAGGACCTTGCGGCCGCGGTCAAGACACTTCTCGACCTCCGTTGCTCCGTGGCTGAGCAGGGTCAGCGTGACAGGCTCACCGGCCTGCCCAACCGCGGGCTCAGGGCGGCCTACGGACAACTTGGCGGCGCGCTGCGCGGCGCCGTCGCCCGGGGTGAGGTGACAGTCGTTTTCCAGCCCATCGTCGAGATCTCCAGCGGCCGTACACGCGCCTTCGAGGCGCTGGCGCGCTGGAATCATCCCGACCTGGGCTGTGTTGCGCCGAGTGAATTCATTCCCGTCGCCGAGGCCGGCGGTGAGATCGCCCTGATCGGCGAGCACGTGCTCCGCAGCGCCTGCAAGCAGCTGGCCGGGTGGCGCGGTCAGTCCGGCCTCGACCTCCAAGTTACGGTCAACCTCTCCCCCGTCCAGCTTGGCGTCCCCAGTCTCGCTGACGTGGTACGCGACATCCTCGTGGAGAGCGGGCTGCCCGGTCACGCCCTGGCGCTGGAAATCACCGAAGGCGTGCTCATGACCCCCGACTTCGTCACGCGACATAACCTCGAGCGGATCCGGGAGCTTGGCATCCATATCGCCCTCGATGATTTCGGCACCGGCTACTCGGCGCTCAGCTACCTCAAGAGCTTCCCGGTCGACGTGATCAAGGCCGACCGTTCGTTTCTGGACGGCCTCGGTAGCGACCGGCGGGGCTTGGCCGTTCTCCGAGCGATCCTGGCCATCGGCGACGGCATGGACATCCAGGTCGTCGCCGAGGGGGTCGAGACCCAGCGCCAGCGCGAGCTGTTGCGGCTGTCCGGCTGCCCATTGGGCCAAGGCTTCCTCTTCTCCCGCCCTCTCCCCGCCGAGGAGATCCACCTCGGCGGGCGCCCGTTCTGCACCCGGCCGATCGCCGCTGCTCTACCCGCCTAGACTTGTGGGTATGGCTGGCCTGGTCACCCGCTCGCTGGGACACGTCGCGACCCACGTCCCGGGTCTGCGCCGGCTCCCGGTCTTCAAACTCATCGCGGTCGCCGAGGTCGGCCTGCTGGCCCGCGACCACGTCATGCGGCTGACTGGGCCCGAACGTCGGCGACTGCTCGAGCTGATCCGGATCGCGCGGGGACGGCCGAGCAACCTGCGCGACGGAGAACGTGACGAGCTCACCGAGCTGGTGGCCAAAATGGAGCCCCGGCTCCTGATCGGCGAGGCAGCCGAGCGGATCTCACCGGTGCGGCTGCCCAGGCGGATAGTGAACGGGCCCAAGCGGGCCGCCGGCCGGACTGGACGCGGGGGGAGTTGAGACGCGGGGGAGTTGAGACGCGGGGGAGTTGAGACGCGGGAAGTTGAGACGCGGCTCACCTGCCGACGCGATAGCGCGCCAACGCCTCCTGACGCGCCCGGCGATGATCGACGATCGGCTTAGGGTAGTCCCGGCCGATTTGACATCCCACCTCGTCCTGCACCGCCTTGGGCATCGTCCACGGTTCGGCCAAATACCTGTGCGGCACCTGGGCCAGCTCGGGCACGTAAAAGCGCACGTACTTGCCCTCGGGGTCAAAGCGCTCCTGCTGGCGGCTCGGGTTGAAGATGCGCCGAAAGGCCGGCTGGGGATCGACCCCAACCGATGCGATCCACTGCCAGTTGCCGTTGTTGCTGGCCTCGTCCCCGTCGAGCAGTAGACGCATGAACCAGCGCTCCCCCCAGCGCCAATCGATCCCGAGGTCCTTGGTCAGGAACGAGCCGACCAGGAGCCGAGCCCGGTTGTGCATCCACCCCTCCTGCCGCAGCTGGCGCATCGCGGCGTCGACGGTCGGGTAACCGGTCTGTCCCTCGCGCCAGGCGGCAAACCGCTGATCAGCGCGGCTCCAGCGGATCGTCCCGCGGTAGCGCTCCTGATACTCGGAGTGAGCGTTGGTCGGAAAGTGACCGAGGACATGGGCGTAGAAGTCGCGCCAACACAGCTGGCGGCGGAAGGCGGCCGCCCCCTCGCCGCCCGGCAGCCGCTCCTCGATCTCGCGCGGCGAGAGACACCCGAAATGCAGGTAGGGCGAAAGGCGCGAAACGCTCTCGTCGGTGAGCGCGTCGCGACCTGCCCCGTAATCGCGCACGCCGCGAGCCAGGAATCGGCGCAGCGCCGCGCGCCCTGCCTGCTCGCCCCCGGACGCCGGATGGCTGCACTCCTGTGCGAGGCCGAGATCAGCGAGCTTGGGTAAGTGCCCCACCGCTACCTTGCTGCTCGGTGGCCCGAGTCGGCGAGGGGCGCCGAGCACGCGGCGGCGCGGCTCGTGCAGCCACTTTCGGTAGAAGGGGGTGAACACCGTGTACGGGCCCCCGGCACCGGTCCGGATCGGCTCCAGATGATCGACGGCGAACAGGCCTGGGTGCGCAACCGCCGCCACGCGCCCCTGCTCCAGCGCGGCACGAACACCGGCCTCTCGCGCCCGGGCGAATGGGCTCACATCCCGCGTGTAGTGAACCGCTTCGACCTCGAGCGCGCGGGCCAGCGCCGGCAGCTCCCGCTCGGGCGGTCCGTGGCGGAGGAACAGACGGCTGCCCCGTTGGTGCAACGAGCCCTCGAGGTCGGCCAGGCACTCAAGCAGGAACTGAGTGCGCGAGCCGGAGGCGTGACGCCCCTTGAGCAGACCGTCGTCGAAGCAGAACACGGGCACCACGGGGCCCCCGGCGTCGAGCGCGGCCCGCAGTGCCGGGTGATCGTGGAGGCGCAGATCACGCCGCAGCCAGAGCAGCGAGCTCACGCCAGCAGGGTCTCCACCGCCTGGTGGCGGAAGGCGAAAATGCGTTCGAGGTCACGCCTGACGAACAGCGGATGCGTGATCTCGCCCGCGAAGCCCAATGGGAGTGCGTAATCGACGACATCGCGGACCGCGGTTCCACCGTCGCGGGCCTCAAAGCTATGACGGTGATTCCAGACACGATATGGCCCTTTGAGCTGGCGATCGATGAAGGCCTGGCCCGGTACCCACTCCTCGATCCGGGATGTCCAGCGCAGTGGCAGCCCGTGGATTCGCAGGCGATAGTCGATCAAGGTCCCGACCCTCATCTCGATCGGCTCAGGGGTCAGCACCTGGAAGCTCAACCACGCCGGGGTCAGGTGCTCGAGATTGCGGGCCTCGGCGAAGAAGGCGAAGACCTGCTCCACCGGATGAGAGAGGAATTGCTCGCGCTCGAGCCGGTGCGTCTTCACGAGCCGCTGAGCACGTCGCGCAGAGCGGGCTCGAGGTCGGGATGGCGGAACTCATAGCCCAGCTGGCGCAGGCGGGCGGGAACCACGCGCTGCCCGGTGGTGACGATCTCTGCCATCTCGCCATAGAGCAGCTTGACCGCGAAACCCGGCACCGGGAGGACCGCGTGACGGCCCAGCGCGCGGCCGAGTGCACGCGACAGCTCGGCGTTGGTGACAGGGTTGGGGGCGGTGACGTTTACCGGTCCCTCGGCGTCGGCGGCGTCGACGCACCGGATCAGCGCGCCGACCACATCGTCGAGGTGGACCCACGGCACATACTGGTCCCCGCCGGCCACCGGGCCGCCGAGGCCGAGCTTGAAAAACGGGAGCATCTTGGTCAGAGCTCCGCCGCTGGATGCCAGCACGACGCCAGTTCGCGTGCAGGCCACCCGCATCACCGAGGCGGCCGCCCGGGCTTCGTGCTCCCAGGCCGCGGTCACCTCGGCCAGGAAGTCGTCCCCGGCTGAGGCGTGCTCATCGAGCGGCGCGTCGCCTCGCGGGCCGTAGTAGCCGGTCGCCGATTGGGAGATCAGAACCTCGGGCCGGGATCCATCTGGGAGCCCGCGCAGCGCGTCGACGAGCATCCGCGTCCCGAGCACGCGCGATTCGCGAATCCGCACCCTGGCCTCGCTGGTCCAGCGCTGGGCGACCGGCTCGCCGAGGAGGTGCACGACAGCGTTGACGTTCTCCAGTGCCGCGGTCGGCGGGGCCGAGCCGGTCGGATCGGGCCAGGCGTGAACCTCGGCGGCGGCGCCCAGGACGCGCTGACCTCGTTCGGGATCGCGGGACAGCGCAACCACTTGATCGCCCCTGGCGTGCAAGGTGTCAGCGAGCGACAGCCCGATCGTGCCCGTCGCCCCGGTGATCAGAACCCGCATTGCCGACCCCCCCGGATCCTTTGCTCTTCGGTCATGTTCGCCACCTTAGCCTCTGTTTGAAAAAGCGCAACAAACTGTTACGTTCCCCGCTATCGGTGCTTCAAACGGAGAATTGACCACCGCGCAGCTGGCCGCCCGCACCGGCGTCCCCGCCGGGACGCTACGCATGTGGGAAACCCGCCACGGGTTTCCCACGCCCGCACGGCTGCCCGGCGGCCATCGGCGCTACAGCAACCGTGACGCCGAACAGATTCGCGAGGTGGCCCGGCTCCGCCACGAAGGCCTCTCCATGCCGGCGGCGATCGAGCGGGTCCTCAGCGCGGCCCGGCCAGTTCCCGCCTCGGTGTTCGCCGGACTGCGTGAGCTGCACCCCGAGGTCGTGCCAGCCGTCCTTCCCAAGCGAGCGCTTCTGGGCTTGACACACGCCCTCGAGGACGAGCACTGCGCCCGCGCCGGCCGCGGCGTGGTCATCGGATCCTTTCAGCGCGAGCGCTTCTATCGCCGCGCCGAACGACGTTGGACCGAGCTCGCCCGCACCGGCGGACTTGTCATCGCCCTGGCCGACTTCGAGCGGCTCCGCGAGCTCGACGGTCGCCCGATCGAAGTGCCGATGGCCAGAGATCAGGCTATGGCCCGGGAATGGACGCTGGTCATCGATGCCCCCGGCAGTCGCGCGTGCCTGGCCGCCTTCGAGCATCCCAGTCAGGACGAGCTAGCCGACGGCGAGCGGCGCTTTGAGGTCCTCTGGTCCTTCGAGCCCGCTGTCGTGCGTTCGGCAAGCCAGGTTGCCACCGAGGTCCTGCAGCGCTTTGCCCCCGCGACAGCCGCACGCATCCCCGATGCCCTCGGGCCCACCGCGACCGCGGTCACCCCTGAGCTTCGCTTCGCCTCCTCGCTCACCCATCGGATGGTCGGCTACCTGGGCGCGATCCTCGACGGGCCGTCGCGACGCGGCTGAGTACTTATGAACCCTAGGCGGGGGAAGGAAGCTCCGAGCCCCAGCCGGCCCGGCTGATCCCGGAGCCGGACCGACCTGCGCGCATAAATGTGAACGCTAACGGGTAAGCGGTAAGCCAGAACAGGGAGGTAGAGCGCAGCCGCCGAGGCCGGAGCGGCCTGCCCGACATGAGCAGCGGTGCCACCCGCCGCCGGGACTACGACGGCGTTCGTGGAAGACGCCGGCGCGAGCCCATCACGGACGGCTTTTTTGAGAGGAGAAACCATGTCAAGTGAGTCGCGAGCCCCTCGGGCGCTCCGGCGCGGCGCTTCGGTCGCGGTCATGGCGGCGGTCGCCGCCCTCACCGTCACCGCCATCGCCATGGCCCGGCAGTCGAGGTCCGCCCCCGCCCGTGCGGCGGCGGTCACGATCACCAGTCAGCCGTTCGGAACCACCACCGGGGGCACCCCGGTCCGGATCTTCACGCTGTCCAATGGTCACATGCGGGTTCGCATCACCAACTACGGAGGCGTGATCCAGTCGATCTACGCCCCTGATCGCCACGGCCACATGGCCGACGTCACCCTCGGCTTCCGCAACCTGGCCGGCTACGAGGCCAATAACGTCTATCCGCAGCCTTCGGGCGGGTCGGGCTCGACTTACTTCGGCGCCACTGTCGGGCGCTACGCCAACCGGATCGCCAACGGTCGCTTCACGCTCAACGGCAAGGCCTACCAGCTACCGGTCAACAACGGACCCAACACCTTGCACGGAGGCCCCAACTCCTGGAACTCGCAAGTCTGGACGCCGGCCGTGATTCACAAGGGCGGCCGGGTCTCGCTGTCGCTGACCTACACGAGCCCCAACGGGCAGGACAATTTCCCCGGCACGGTGGTCGCCAACGTGACCTTCACCCTGGGCCGCCCGAACGCGCTGGCGATCCAATATCACGCCACCACAGATCAGCCCACGGTCATCAACATGACCAACCACTCCTATTTCAACCTCGCCGGGCAGGCGTCCGGTTCGATCCTCAACCAGCGGTTGATGATCAACGCCAACAAGTACACGCCGACCAACAGTGTTCAGATCCCCACCGGGCAAATCGCTTCGGTACGCGGAACGCCGATGAACTTCCTCAAGATGAAGGCAATCGGTCGCGACATCACGAGCCCCTTCCAGCAGCTGGTGCTCGCCCACGGCTATGACCACAACTGGGTCATCAACGGCAAGGGAACGGGACTGAAGCTGGCTGCCCGGGCGATGGATCCGGTCACTGGACGCACGCTCACCGCCTACACCACAGAGCCCGGCGTTCAGGTCTACACCAGTAACTTCCTGGCCGGGGAGCTGGTCGGGACGACCGGCAAGACCTACCGGCAGTCGGCTGGCTTCACGCTGGAGACCCAGCACTTCCCCGATTCACCCAACCAGCCGAGCTTCCCGTCCACGACGCTCAACCCGGGGACCCCGTTTCACTCGACCACGGTGTTCAGCTTCGGCGTGAGTCGCTGAAGGCGACGAGCGTCCGGGGCGCCGTACGCCCGCGGCCCGCGCTCTCCTGAGC
>JBAVWI010000350.1:0-9365 GCA_049697735.1 Solirubrobacteraceae bacterium | reverse complement strand
GGCGCGGCTTGGCCCTGGGCATCTGGGGCGGAGTGAGCGGCCTGGGCGTGGCGATCGGGCCGCTCATCGGCGGCGCGGTGGTCAGCGGTATCTCGTGGCATTGGATCTTCTGGATCAACGTGCCGGTCGGACTCGTGCTGGTGCCGCTGGCACTGACCCGCCTGACCGAGTCGCGCGGCCCGGCTCCCAGCCTGGACCTCCGCGGCCTGGCGCTGATCGGCCCCGGGCTGCTGGGCATCACCTACGGAGCGATTCGCGGTCAGGCCCTCGGCTGGACGAGCGCGACCATCCTGACCTCGTTCGCGGTCGGTATCGCCTTCATGATCGCGTTCGTGGCGTGGGAGCTACGGGCGCCGGCGCCGATGCTCCCCATGCGGTTCTTCCGCTCGCGCGGGTTCGCCGCCACCAACGGCCTCTCGTTCGCGATGTTCTTCGGGGTGTTCGGGGCGATCTTCCTGCTGGCCCAGTTCTTCCAGACCACGCAGGGGTACTCGCCGCTGCAGGCCGGGCTGCGGACGCTGCCGTGGACGGGCATGCCGATGATCGTCGCGCCGATCGCCGGAGTCCTCAGCGACAGGATCGGGCCGCGTCCGCTGATGGCCACCGGCCTGGCGCTGCAGGCCGCCGCTATCGGCTGGCTCGCGGTGATCATCACTCCGCACGTGGCGTACGGCCGTCTGATCATCCCGTTCATCCTGGCCGGGACGGGGATGGCGCTTGTGTTCGCCCCCTCGGCCAACGCGGTGCTCAGCGCCGTCCGGCCCCAGGAGGCGGGCCAGGCCTCGGGAGCGGCCAACGCGATCCGAGAGCTCGGGGGGGTGATCGGCGTCGCCGTGCTGGCGTCGGTGTTCAGCGCCCACGGCTCGTACCTCTCGGCGCAGGCGTTCACGGACGGCCTCACCGCGGCGCTGCCAGTCGGCGCGGTCGTGCTCGCCGTCGGCGCCGTGATCGCGCTGCTGGTGCCGAAGCTGGCGCCGGCCGGAGGCGGCGAGCGCGCTGAGGTCGGCGTTGGCGCGGCTGCCGCCGAGGGTGCCGCGGCGGCCTGACGGTTCGCGGCGGATTTGAGTGTGGGGATCCTGGGGGCGGCCTCGGCCGCTCTCATTTTCTCGTCATCGCTGACACGGAGCGGGCCGTCACATGCGTCGATCCCGCTACGGATCGGTTGTGGCGAGAGCCGCCCCGCTGATGGGCGTCGGAGCAATCTCCACTTGTATTGTTAGGATTCGTGCTGTGGTGTTCGCCGACGGGCTCACTGGAATCGACGGACGCCGGATCGATCCCGCGGTTCTGGACGGCAATGCCGTCTTGGTCGTCAATGTCGCGTCGAAGTGCGGGCTGACGCGCCAGTACGAGGGCCTCGAGCGATTGCAGGAACGTTACGGCGCCGCGGGGTTCACGGTGCTCGGGGTTCCGTGCAACCAGTTCGCGGGCCAGGAGCCCGGCACGCCGGAAGAGATTCAGCAGTTCTGCTCGACGACGTACGGAGCTAGCTTCGCGTTGACCGAGAAGCTCGAGGTGAACGGCCGCCACCGCCACCCGCTGTATGAGCGGCTGACGGCCGCGCCGGATGCCGACGGGCGGGCGGGTGAGGTCGACTGGAACTTTGAGAAGTTCCTGATCTCGCCGGCAGGCGAGATCGTCGCGCGGTTCCGTCCTCAGGTCGAGCCCGAGGACGGCCAGGTCACACGCGCGATCGAGCGGGTCCTTCCGTGATCCTCGCGCCGGCGACCGTCAAGGCGACTGAGGTCCAGCTTGGCGACCGCCTCCGCGTCCGGTCCGGCGCCGAGCTGACTGTGACCCGGATCGACGAGGAGTTCATGGGGCGAGCGAACATGCTCGCGTTCGTGGAGGACTCCGAGGAGCAGTGGTTCAAGCTGCCCGCCCCGCGGGACGGCGACGTCGAACTCGTCCCTTACGACGACTCGCCGGCCTCCGCGAGCCAGGCTGCGCTCGGCTGACACGCGCTGGCAGCGGGTCGGCGCCGGACCCAGCGCCGACCTCCGTCCGGCGCAGAGCGCCGACCACCGAAGGCCTGGTTCGCCGAAGGGCTGCCACGCTTGAGAGACAGTGAGCAGACTTCTCGAGCCCATCCCGAGGGATCGCAGTGCCCGGCGGTGGGCGCAGCTGCTGGGCGGGGTGATCCTCTACGGAGCGACTGCGGGGATGCTCGTACTCGCGGGTCTGGGCCTCGACCCGTGGGACGTGCTTCATCAGGGTTTGTCGCGCTCGCTGGGCCTCGGGATAGGCACGTGGGCGATCATCGTCAGCTTCGTCGTGCTCCTGGGCTGGCTGGAGCTTCGTCAACGCCTCGGCGTTGGGACGCTCGTCAACGCGGTCGGGGTGGGTCTGGTGATCGACGTCACGGTCTCCACCTTTCATCCGCCGCATGTGCTCTGGGCGCGAGTCGTGCTTCTCACCGCCGGCGTCGTCGGCAACGGGATCGCGACCGGTCTCTACATCGGTGCCGGGCTCGGTCCCGGCGCCCGCGATGGCCTGACTACGGGAGTCGCAAGCCACGGGTACTCGATCCGCGTCGTCCGCACGACGATCGAGGCGGCTGTGCTCTTGACCGGGTTCCTGCTGGGCGGAACGGTTGGCATCGGCACGTTCTTCTATGCGCTCGCGATCGGGCCGATCACGCACCAGACGATCCCCGCCCTGGCGATCGATGAGCGGCTGCGGAGGCTGAGGGCAGCCCATCGACTTTTCCGCGGCCAGCGATGAGTGTCCAAAGTGGGCCGAGCGGCTTTCCCGTCGTTGGCCGGTCCCGCTGAGCAGCCGGGCGAGTTCGGGACCGACGTGGATGACGCCACGGAGGCGAACCTGAGGGGCGTCTCACGATGACCATCGTCATCACCGCCTTTGAGCGGTCGCCCGACGGCGGCAAGGGTCTGGCGCGCGATACGCGCGTTCGCTGGGCGCTTGAGGAGGTGGGCCAGCCCTACGAGGTTCGCCTTGTCTCGTTCCGCGCAAAGAAGGACCCCGCACATCTGCGCGTTCATCCTTTCGGCCTGATCCCGACCTATGAGGAAGGCGACCTTGCCTTGTTCGAGACGGGCGCGATCGTCTTCCACATCGCCGAGCACCATGCGGGACTGTTCCCGGACGATGCCAATGCGCGGGCGCGGGCAATCACCTGGATGTTCGCGGCGCTCAACACCGTCGAGCCGCCGATCCTCGAACTCGTGACCGCCAGGTTCGCGGAGGGCGACAAGCCATGGGCCGAAGAGCGCCTGCACCTGGTCAAAGACCGCATTCGCGATCGACTGGTCCAGCTTTCGGCCCGCCTGGGCCCGCCGACTGGCTCGATGGGGCCTTCAGCGCGGGCGACCTCATGATGGCGTCGGTCCTGCTCAGGCTTAGAGCTTCGGGCCTTCTGGACGAGTTTCCGAAACTGGCTGCCTATGTCCCCCGCGGCGAAGCGCGGCCCGCGTACGAACGGGCTTTCGCCGCCCAATGGGCGATCAACGCCGGTAATTCGCAAGCTGGGTAACGAACGAAGATTCGCCTGGGAAGCCTCTTCGTCGGTCACGCTCGCTGCTGTGGCGTTCCTATCGCGTGAGGATGCTGGTCTTCGTGCTCGTGCTCCCGGTGCGGCCGGAGGGCGTGAAGGTCGCCGTAGTGGCGATCTTCACGGTCTTGGCGCCCCTGAGCAGCTTGCGGCCGTTGCTGGTCAGCTTCAGCTTCACCGTCGCCTTCCCCGCCGCGTGGAACCCCGCGCTCGCGAACGCGACGAGAACCTGCTTTCCCTTCACGGTCACGAACCATTCGATCACGAGCTTGCCGGCACTCGGCGCCAGGAACGAGAACGAGTAGCCGCCGGCCTTCAGGATCGCCTTGAGTTTGGCGGCCTTACCCGATGGCTTGAGCACCGTCGACAACGCCGCGGTGACCTGCGCCGAGCTCGGGCCGGCGGTGGGCGTACCCGGGCTCACCGGCGGTGAGCCGCTGGGCGGATTGCCCGCTGCCGGTGGACTCACGGGTGTGGTCGGCGGATTCCCGGGCGGCGCCGGCGAGCCCCCGGTCACGGTCACGGTCGAGGCCGAAGCGGTGGTGGACGCGGTGAAGTTTCCGTCGCCTCCGTACGACGCGGTGATGCTGTGCGTACCGGCCGAGGGATAGCTGACCGTGCAGGTCGCGCTCGACGACGACGTCCCGGCGGTCAGCGGCTGGCTTGAGCAACCGGCGATGGCCTGCCCGTTGTCCACGAACTGCACCGACCCGGACGAGAGTGCCGCGCCGTTGTCGGCCGGCGTCACCGTCGCAGTGAACGTCGTGCTCTGACCGACGGTGGGGCCGGGATTGGGCACGGACAAGCTCGTCGAGGTTGCGCCCCTGGCCACGTTGAGCGACGTTGGATAGGGCGTAAACGACGCCCCGACGGCCGAACCGGGTGATGGGGTGTAGCTCGCCGTCAGCTCCGTTGCCGAGGCCGCAGAGAACGAGGTCGTGCACGTGGCCGCACCGAAGTTGTCAATGGCCCTCGCGAAACAACCGGCGATCGCCTGGCCGCGATTGTCGAACTCGACCGTTCCGCTCGGCGTCCCGCCACTCGCGCTGACGTTGGCGGTCAGGGTGACGGTCTGGTTGGTCGCTGGGCTGCTGGGGCTCGGTGTTCCGAGCGTGGTCGTGGTCGAAGAGAGCGCCGTGGCCGTCACGCTCGTGCCCGTGTAGTGGATCTTGAACGTGCCCTCGACTGCGTTGTTGGTCTGACACTTGACCGGAAGCTCGGCTCCCTCGGGGGCGTTGGAGAACTGCCCACTGACACTGCTGCCCTGAATGAGCGTGAAGCTGGTGCCCGCGTTGAGAGTCGTGCATGCCGGGAACGTCCAGTACAGGCCGAGGGTGCCGCCCAACGAGACCGCGCCGGTCGCGTTCAGCTTTCCGGCACCGGAGTTGTTGAGATAGCTGTAAAAAGTGGCGCCGGAGCCAAAGCTGGCCGATCCCATCACCGATAGGACCGGGGTCGACGTGTTACCGACACCGACGCTCCCTCCGGTCACCGAGAGCGGCCCGACGGAGGCGGGACCGTCGCTGCCGAGGCTCGTCCCACCGGACAGCGTGATGAGCTGGCCGTCGGTCGCGTTCAGCGCCGGGTGCTGACTTGAGTCGTAGGCATTGGCCTGAAGATCGATCGCGCCGAGACCCGACGCGTTGACCGGCCCCACCTCGTCGTTGGATCCGATGACCAGCTGGCCGCCGTAGGCCTGTCCGTTGCCGAATGCCAGAGCGAGGCTGGAAGCGGAGCCGGTGATCGGCGCGTAGGTTCGCAGGAGCGTGGTGGCGCCGGGGATCTGCCAGGTCTGAGAGGCGCCGAGGGTAATCGGAACCACCCAGTCGGCCCCCAGAAACGGGCCGCTGTTGGTAGTTGTGAGACCGCCCGCTCCCAGCGTGATCGCGTTCCCGGTGACCCTGTAGTGGGTGTCCTTGTCGATCGTCAGGCTGTTAAAGCTCGCGCCGGAAATGTCGTTGTTGCTGTAACAGATGCCGTTGTTGCATGAGCTCGCGGGGAGCGTGACGTCGCCGTTGACACCCGAGGCAGGAGTGTTCGCAGACGACCAGTTTGCCGGATCGGACCAGTTCAACGATCCATTCCCGTTGGCGTCGGATCCGGACCACGAGCATGATGTCGAGCAGCCGTTCTGGACGGAGATCGTGTGGTTGGCCGGGCCGCCCATGACCCCCGGCGTCGCGGTGCTCGCCGTCAGGCTCACCGTGAAGAAACCGGACGTGGCGTACACGTGGCTCGTCGTCGGCGTCGTGGTCGTGGTCGTCGGGGAACCGTCGCCCCAGATCCACTTGTAGCTGGTGATCGCGCCGGCGGTTGAAGTCGACGTCGAGGCATCGACGGAGACGCTGGTATTGGGCGACGCCGTGGCCGCCATCGTGAAGCGCGGGACCACCAACGAGAAGGCGCCCAGGCCCACCGGGGTTCCGATTCCGCTGGGGCCGTCGTAGCCGGGGGCGGCGTCGCACGCTGTCGTGCCATTGCAGTCCGAGGCCGCCGGATGGCTGGTGGTACACGCGCCCGGCTGAGCGCCGTAACAAAAGCCGTTGCCGCCGGTAGTGACGTCGTAGAGAGCACTGGGATCGTTGGTGAGCTGTGAGTACAGGGTCTGGGCCGGGTCGGTGACGCCCTGGCCGCCCCCGACAAGAGCGAACATCGCGGCGATGACCGGCGAGCTGAGGCTCGTCCCGCCCGATGTCGCCCAGCCTGACGCTTGGTAGCTGTCGTAGGTGTCAAAGCCCGTGTAGGGATCGGCGATCGCCGATATGTCCGAGACGAGCCGCTTCCCCCCGCAGCCGGCAGCCGAGTACCCGGGCACCGAGGACTGCCACGTGGGCGCGGCGAAGAGCGCGCTGCAGCCCCCGCCGCCGGCATCGCCACCGGCCCCGAGATTCGGGGGGCCCGTGTTGTTGTTCCAGACAGTCTCGGAGGAGCGTGTCCCGGCGCTGGTGAGATGCAGGCTGGTGCCGCCCACGGCGACGACGTCGGGGAGCGCTGCAGGCACGTTGGCCCTGGTCCCCTGCCCTGGATTGGTCCAGTTGTAATACCCCTGGTCGCCGGCCGACGCGGTGATGGGCACCCCGGAATGTTTGAAGGCGGCGGCAAAGTTCGGGTCAGAGTTCTCGGCACCTCCGTAGGAATTGGTCACCTCCGTGGCGCCGAGGGTCACCGCCTCGTTGACCGCGGCCCCGAGGTCGGCGTTGGAGTTCGAATTCGCCTCCACGAGCAGGACCTTGCAGTCAGGACAGAGCGAGTGCACCGCCTCGACGTCGAGTGAGATCTCCCCCGCCCAGCCGGCGTTGGGATTGGGGAGGGTCGGCGTCCCCGTCTGCCCGACCTTTGTGAAGCAACCGTTGGCGGTCGTGCACGCCGGCAAGCCGTACGTCGTGTTAAAGGTCCCGAGATCCGCTTCGATGTTGGGGTCGTCATAGGCGTCGACGATCGCGACCGTCTGCCCTGTACCGGGGCCGCCCGTAGCGCTCAGCGTGGCGAGCGACCCCAGGCCGTAGGCCGACCAGAGGTCGCCCGGGGTGTAGCCGTTGCCAGGCCCCACGGGGTAGCTGGCCCGGACGGCGTAGGGCTTGGCACCCGGAGCGCCCGCGTTCGCGGCAACGCGCCGCAGTGCGAAGCAGCGGGCATGACCCGGAGCAGGAGCGCCACAGTCGGCGACGATCTTGGCGTAGTGGATGCCGACCGCCGCGCGGTGAAGCGGTGCGGCCTGCGCGGCGGGCACGGACACCAGGGCTGGGCACGCGTAGGCAGCGATGGCGCCGGCGAATGACAGCGCCAGGAGGCTGCGGCGCGAGGACCTGCGGGGCTTGGCACGCTGTGCGCGCACAGTGAAGAACGTGAACATGGGGACTCCTCGCCTCCTTGGGCGGCACGGGCTTAGCCTCTCGGCCGCGCGCGCCTGAGGGCGGACATGGCCAGGGACGGGTGTCAGAGCTGTGCATCGACGCTGCGGGGCGGTCACCCCGTGTCCCCCGCTCCCCCACTCCGGGAAGCAGCTCGTCTTCGCTCAGCGCTAATCACCGTAGCCACGGACCGCATCGCCGTCTATAGTCAACTTGTCACGAATTCGGGGGCCAGACCTGGCCATGTCTGGGGGCAGACGTAGCGCTCTGAGTCGCTCGCACACTCTCGTACACCCGCGGCCCGGAAGGTGTGCTCGTCAGGGGGAATGATGGACAGGAAGTCGCCGGAGCGCAGGAACGGGGGAGATCGCAGGCGATCGATCACGGTGGTGACCGTCGACGATGAACCGACCATCCGCGAGATGCTCGTGCGCGTGCTCACCGAGGCGAGCAGCGGGGTCGAGGTCGTCGGCGAGGCCGGCTCCGGGGAGGAGGCGGTCGAGCTCGTGGTGGAACTCCGGCCCGATGTCGTGATCATGGATCTCGGGCTCCCGAAGATGACCGGTACCGAGACGACTGAGCGGCTCGCACTGCTCGCCCCCGCATCCCGTGTGCTGATCCGGGCCGGCGGGGCTGACGACCGCGTGGCCGAGGCGATCGTGGCCGGCGCGAGCGGCTACGTGCTCAAGAGCGCCTCGACCGGGGCGCTCATCGCCGCGGTCACCGCAACGGCGGAGGGGCAGGCGGTCCTGTCCCCCCAGATCGCCGGCAAGCTCCTGCACCGAATCAGTGACGTCGACCATAACGTGGTTCGGCCGCAGCCAACGATGGCCAGCACGATTCGCGATTTGCTGACCGAGCGCGAGCTCGAGATCTTCACGCTCCTGGCCAGCGGCGACACCAACTCGCGGATCGCATCAAACCTGTCGCTGAGCGCCAATACGGTCGCTAACCACATCACGAGCATCCTCACCAAACTCCACCTCCAAAACCGCATCCAAGCCGCCGTCCACGCCGTCCGCGCCGGCATCGCCTGACCCTCGGGTCACTTCTGCTTACTTCGGGACAGTCCAGCCGCGTCGGTTCCCCTGGGTTCGCCGGCCTGGCGATCGGGCTGGCGCTGACCGCGGTGCACCTGCCCCAGCCGGCCTGCGCGCCGACCGCGATCGCCGACGCAGAAGTACAGCGCACAACCGCCACCCCATGACCCTCATCGCTGATCGGTCTCAACAGAGATACAAGGAGGACGAGCCTGGCGCGGCTCGGGTTGAGTGGTGTGCCTAAGCGCCGCCAAGAGCGCCGTAGCGGCTGCTCTTCGCGCGCCAGCGACATCGGTCAGATTGTGGTGGCCATAGTGAGATGAATTAGGGCTCGCCGCTCGGCATGTCTCGCTCGTCCAGATCGGCTGTCTTGGCGCGGATCCACAGCGCGATGCACACCGCGATCCCGCCATCGAGAGCGCGTGCATGTGCCACGCGCGAGGTCCGACCCGTCTCAGGAAGCGCGTGTACGCACCTGAGCGTCTCCGCCGCCGCGGCCGATTCTCAATCGTTTGCCTGCCGGGACACTCGGGTACTGCCGTGAGCACCATGGACGCCTTCGCTGATCCCCCGCTGCCTGACCAGCCGGCGGCGTCGAGGCGCTTCGCGTTCGCCTGGGCGCCGGGGCACCGGCGCGCCAGCCGACTGTTCGGGGTGACACCGGCGCGCGCCTGGGTCGATGTGGGCGATGAAAGCCTTGACGCACATTTTGGGCGCTGGCGGGTCTTAACGCCCCTGTCGAACATCACCGCGGTCAAGGTCACCGGCCCCTACAGATTCTTCAAGGTCGCAGGGCCGCCGCATCTGGGGGTAACCGATCTCGGAATCACATTCGCTGCCAATAGCGGCCGGGGTGTGCTGCTGACGTTCCGCGAGAAGGTGCCGGGGATCGAGCCCTTCGGCGTGCTTCGCCATCCCGAGTTGACCGTGACCGTCGCCGAGATTGATGCTTTCGTTCAGCTG
>JBAVWI010000349.1:0-10178 GCA_049697735.1 Solirubrobacteraceae bacterium | reverse complement strand
AGCCGAAACGGCTCGGCCCGGGCCAGGCGGCGCGCGTCGGTCAGGGCATCGATGACCAGAGCGCGGCTGGTGGCGCGCGCGCCGATCACCAGACCGTTGGCCCCGGACAGGAAGTCCGCGGCCGCCGGCTCTCCGGCGGCGCCCGGCTCGCTCAAGACGAGCGGGGGGTCAGGGCTTCGCGCAGCCCGCCGGCCGCCCGTGCCCCCATCACGATCCCGAACGCGCAGCGTCGCCGCACCGTGTGCCAGGCGCAGCCGCCGAGGATGCGCAGATCGCGCCACACCGGCCTGGCCTTGCCGAAGCGCCGGTCATGGCGCCGGGCCTCGCGGCCCTGCCCGTAGGCGGCCCGGGCCAGCGCCGTGATGCGGGCGTCGGCGGGCGCGCGGCGATGGTCGAGCCCGGCGGCGGCCAGGTATCGAATCCGCCCCCCGGCCTGGGTGTAGCGAAACTCCCACTCCTCCTCGTCGCCTCGGCCCAGAAGCTCGGGGTCAAACGGTCCCAGGCGCTCGATGGCACTGCGCCGGATGGCCATGTTGGCTCCCCAGACGACCGGAACGTCATGGTCCTCGGGGCCGGCGTCGAGGGTGGTGATCGGGGCCGGCTCGCGCCCGCAGCTCGGGCGCGCCCCCTCCAGGCGAGCCTTGACCGGGCCGCCGAACATGTCGCGGTCTGGGTAGGCGCGGGCCCCGGCGACCAGCGCTGAGAGCCAGCCGGCGGGGGCGTCGATGTCCTGATCGATGAAGACAATCAGCTCACCGGTGCTGGCCGCGATACCCGCGTTGCGGCCGGTGTTGAGCCCCTTTTGGGTCGGCAGGGTGATCAGCGTGGCTGCGTGGCGGCGGGTCACCTCGGCGGCGACGGGGTCAGGCCCATCACACACGACGATGACCTCGGCTTCGAGCTCGCGGGCCTGCGGCATCACCGAGGCGAGCGCGACATCGAGGTAAGCGGGCGCCCGCAGCGTGGGGATCACGATCGATACCGTCGGGTCGCTCTTCATCTGACGGGATTGTCACCCACCTCGCGCCGTGAGCACGAGGCGACGGCGGATCAGCGTTCGAGCGCCGTCCGCTGCCGCGCGCGGCGATGCGCGATCAGCTGGCGGCCGAACTGGCGCACGAAGCGCGGGTTGTAGCGCGTGTAGCGCCGCCACAGGCGGCGCGGCTCGTGGGCCAGACGATAGGCCCACTCGAGGCCGAGATCCTGCATCCAGCTTGGGGCTTGGGGAACCAGCCCGGCGTGGAAGTCAAAGGCCGCGCCGACGCCGATGAGCACCGGAGAGTCCAGGAGGGGGCGCATCTCGGCCATCCACTTTTCCTGCTTGGGAACGCCGATTCCGACCCACACGACATCGGCGCGGGAGGCATTGATCTCGTGCACGACCGCATCGCGTTCTTCATCGGTGAGGGGACGGTGCGGAGGCGAGTAACCACCGACGATTTTGACTCCGGGGTAGCGCTGGCGCAGGTTCAGGGCCAGCTGGACCAGCGCGCCCTGATTGCGGCCGCCGTAGAGGTATAGGCGCTGGCCGCTCTTGGCGCTGCGCGCGCACGATCGGGCCATCAGTTCGGGACCGTAGACGCGGTCGTCGAGGGGATGACCGAGCGCGCTCAGGGCCCACACGAGCGGCTGGCCGTCGGGGACGTTGATCGAGGAGCCCAGTAGCGCGCCACGCAGGCCCGGATCCTCCGCCGAGGCCATGACGGCATGCACGTTGCAGACGCAGACGTAGCCACGCCCCCCTCCAGCGGCGGTGGCATCGATCCAGTCGAGCGTGTCCTCGTAGTCCGTCAGGCCCAGCGGTACGCCGAGGATCTCGACCGTCTCTGGGGCGGTGACGGCAATCGAATCTGGGTTTAGTAGTGAGCCCTCAGGGCGCAATGGTTGCTCCGGGTTTCATTGGTTCAGCAACTCGCGGGGATGGCCTCGAGGCCCGTATCAGGGCGCAAACTCCTGCCTGCCGGCGAATCGCATCTCCCGCCTACACCTACAGCAACGGAAGATCTTGTCTTTAGTTACGCGGTTTCCCCCGGGGTTATCCAAAAACGAGCGAAAACCTGCATGGACCTAACAGTTGCCGGTGTTTGCCCGCTCGGCCTAGAGGTTCTCGGCCACCCGCGGCGCTTCTCGGGTGAAGTAATACAGACCCCAGAAGAAGACGACGACCATGATTGCCAGTCCCGCGACAAAGGCAGGGAGGGTGGCGACGGTCAGCGCCGGTGGGAAGTGAGAGCCACCGATGAAGGCGTGACCCATCTGCGTCAGGAGCAGCGCGACCGGGTTGATCAGCGCGTAGTGGGCGAAGCTGGCGCCGAACCGGTGTCCGAAGCTTGAGGCCACGTACATGATCGGCGAGCAGTAGAACCACGCCTGGAGCAGCACCTCCCAGATCGGGGCGACGTCGCGATAGCGCACATAGGCGGCGGAGAGCAGCATCCCAAACCCTGTGGCAAAGACGATGAAGGCCAGGGCAATCGGAATCATCTCGAGCCAGCGCACGGTCGGCGTGAGGCCGTTGAGCAGAGCGAAGATGAGAACCGCGATTGCGTTCATCCCGAGATTGAAGGTCGCGGTCAGCGAGACCGACAATGGGATCACCATCCGGGGGAAGCGGATCTTGCGAACGAGTGGCTCGCGCGTGACCAGGCAGTTGACCGAGCCCGCGGTGGCCTCGGCGAAGAAGTTCCACAGCACGACGCTGGTCAGCAGGTAAACCCCGTAGTGGGGGATGCCGGCCCCGAAGCGGATGATGTTGGTGAAGAACAGGTAGAGAACGCCGAAGAACAGCAGCGGCCGCATCAGCGACCACACATAGCCCAGAACTGATCCGAAGTAGCGCAACTTGAACTCGCTCCGGGCCAGGGTCATCGTCAGCTCAACGAACCGGCGGGCGCCGCCGCCCATCGCTGACGGCCCGTAGGGCCGCGAGGCATGCGCGCTCATGGCCAGCAAGCTAGCAGTGGCCCCATCCGGTCCGACATGCTCGTGGCCAGCTCGCTGGGGCGATAATCGGCGGCCATGAGCACAGGACGCGACGATGGCGAGCGCGGCGCCCAGCGGCCGCGGGGCACGCCTGCGGTCTTCTTGATCGCGGGCCGGAGTGCTGGGCTGCGCGAGAGCCTGCTCAGCGTGCTCACCCATACGCCGGCCGACGTCCCGGTGGTGCTCGTGGATCCCGCAGGCGTGGCTGCCGTGTCCCTGCCCTCGGTCCAGAAGGCAAATCCGGGTCGGGAGATCGAGGTGCGCTCGGATCCCCACCCGGCGGATCCAGCGACCCTGGCCGCGAGCGTCGCCCCGGCTGACGTGGTGTTCATGGATCTGCCGTGTCGCGTCGACGAGGGATGGCTTGAGGGCCTGCGGGCGGCGGCTCACTCCGGAGCGGAGGTAGCGTCCGCGGTGGCTATTACCACTGCGGCCGTGCCCGAAGCCCGCGAGACAAACTTCCCGAAGGCGGCCGCGGCAGTGCAGGCGGTGGGGTCGCCCCTGTATCCGCGCGCCGAGCAGTTGGTCGGCCCCTGCCGCTACATCCGCCGAAGCGCGATCGACCTGGCTGGGCCCCCCGGGCCCGGATTCGGGGGTCGTTGCCTGGAGGCAGGGCTCGCGCACGTCGTTGCCGACCGGGTGCTGGTCGACGCCGACGGCGTAGACGAGGTTCAGGTGAGCACACATCGGGCGATCGGGGCCGCCCGTCGCGCTGTCGGTGGCCTGTCGGTCGTCATCGACGCTCGAATCCTCGACGGACCGATGGACGGGACCCGGGTTCACGTCCTGGAACTGATCGCCGCACTGGCTCGCAACGGTGCGGCGCGGGTCACCGCGCTCGTGCCCGCCCGGCTCACCGACGAGACCCGGGCCGCTCTGGAGCTCGCCGCCGGGGTCACGGTCATCAGCCTCAACCCGGGTCAGCCGCTACCGCCCGGGTTACACGCCGACGTCGCCCATCGCCCCTTCCAGATCTCGGCCCACGCCGACCTCACTGTCCTGGGGCAGCTCGCCGACCGCCTCGTGATCACTCATCAGGACCTGATCAGCTACCACAACCCGACCTACTTCCCGTCGGCCCAGGCGTGGGCCGGCTATCGAGCAATGACTGCCCACGCGCTGCGGGCCGCCGACCGCGTCCTGTTCTTCTCGGCTCACGTGCGTGACGACGCCCTCGGCGAGGAGCTGGTCGAGGCCCACCGGGCCAGCGTCGTGCCCCTCGGGGTCGACCACGTCGTCAGCACTGTGACTGGCGTCGTCGCCCCTGTCGCGCCCGGGGGAGCGCGGGCGCTGAGCGCCGATCTCGACGCGGAGACGATCCTGTGCCTGGGCACCGACTTTCACCACAAGAACAGGGTCTTTGCCCTGCGCATGGTGCAGGCCCTTCAGCAGCGCCATGACTGGCCGGGACGGCTTGTGTTCGCCGGCTCCCGGGTCGCCTGGGGGTCATCCCGAGAGCAAGAGCGAGCGCTTCAAGCTCAAGACGCGCGGCTGGCCGAGGCCGTCATCGAGCTCGACGCGGTCACCGAAAGCGAGAAGCAATGGCTGCTGGAGCGTGCCGGCCTGGTCATCTATCCAACCGTCCACGAGGGCTTTGGCCTGATCCCGTTCGAGGCCGCCGCGCACCGACGGCCTTGCCTGTGGGCAGCCGGCACCGCGCTCAGTGAGATCCTGCCGGACACCGCGGCGCAGATCGTTCCCTGGGACGCGAGCGCGAGCGCCGAGCGGGCGCTGGCCCTGATGCGCGACCCCGAGCTCGCGGGCGCCAATATCGACGCCATCGCCGCGGCCGCTACCCACCTGCGCTGGGACGAGACCGCCGCCCGCCTGATCGACGTTTACCACGGCGTCTGCGACGCTCCGGCGTCGCCGGCCGGCCGCCTCGAGCGTGACCAGGGGCTGATGCGCCAAGGTCTCAGCGACGAGGCGATCCGACTCGTCGGCCCGGGTGGCGCCCTGCCCCGGGATCTCGAGCGGCCACTGCTGGCGCTGGCCACCCATCGGCGGATCGGCGCACCGGTCTTGGGGGCGATTCGAGCGGCCTATCGCGCATCGCTGCACTGGCCGGGCCGCGAGCGGACGCCGGGCTGAAGCGTCGACTCACGGCTTGCAGAGCCGGGCCGCGTTACCGCCGCTCAATATCGAGCGTGTGCGGGAGGTCGGTCAACCCCCCGCCCGGCTTGTCGGGCAGCACGATGATTGAACTGTTCATGTGCGCATCGAAGATGTCGGCGCCCAATCCGGCCCGCGCGACGGACGCGATCAATTGGTAGCGGCCGGGGGAGAGGAAGTTGCCAAAGCTCAGCCTGATTGACGCATCGGTCCCGGCCGCGAAGCGTCCGGTCTGCATGTGCTGGGCATCCGTGTTGGTGGTGAACACGGGCTGGTCGGACTCGTTGAGCAGAGCGAGGGCGAAGATCGGATTCACGACCTCGGCGGTGAAGTGGACATCCATCCGCACGATGCATGTCTCGCCCTGAGCAGATGTGACCGCGGGCTCGCCGGTGGCGGACTCGAAGATCGCGTTCTGGACCTCCACCTGAGGATTTTCGGGGGGAAGCTCCGACGGCGGTGTTCCGCCCGCCTGCAGAGCGCGGCGAAAATTATGCTGGTTGTACTGACGCGCGATCGATCCCGGCTCGCCGATATCCACGACCCGGCCATGCTCGAGCAGCATCACCCGGTCGCAGAATCGCTCGACCGAGCCCATGTCGTGCGTGACGAGGACGATCGTGCGTCCTTCCCGCTGCAGGCGGGTGAACTCGTCGAAGCATTTCTGCTGAAAGTTGGCGTCACCGACGGCGAGGACCTCGTCGATGAGGAGAATGTCGGCGTCGACCTGGACCGCGGTGGCGAAGGCGAGCCGAACGTACATGCCCGACGAGTAGTTCTTGAGCTTGAGATCGACGAAGTCCTCGAGCTCGGCAAAGCCGATGATGTCGTCAAAGCGCTCCGTCGCCTGCTTGCGCGACAGGCCGAGCATGATCGCGTTGATGATCACGTTGTCGCGGGCGGTCAGGTCCATGTTGAAGCCAACGCCCAGCTCGATGAACGGCGACAGCCGGCCGTTGATCTTCAGGTCCCCTTGGTCGATGTTGTAGATCCCCGCAATGCACTTGAGCAGTGTGCTCTTGCCACTGCCGTTGCGACCGACGATGCCGAAGAACTCGCCGGCGAGGATGTCGACGCTGACCTCCTGCACGGCGCGGAGCGTGTCAAAGCTGCGAGAGCGGAAGGGGTGCAGAGCCCGCTCCTTGAGTGTGTGGTACTGCTCGTGCGGCAGCCGGAAGGACTTGCTGACCTTGTGCACCGAGATCGCCGGCGGCGCGGAGGTCCCTGTCGCTTCTCCGTCAGCCGAACGCCGCGGGCTCACGATCGCGCTCACGGTTGAGACGGTAGCGCGTCGAAGCCGAGCCGACTGGCGTTCGGGCGGCCGACGGGAGGAGGCAGGCGCCCGAACGGCGCCTCGTCGAGCGGCAGCGCGATCGACCCGCGGCCCGGCTCGATCTCTGTGACCCAGTGATAGCCCCGGATCTCGGGAGGCCTGGCGGCGCGCACGCGCAGACCCCGCTCATCAAGCGACCGCAGCAACCAGTCGCGGTCATAGATCACGGCGTTGGTCGCATCGGCGTCATTGATGTACAGGGCGTGCTGGAAGTCCTGCATCATCGGGAAATACGCCTTCTCGAACAAGAACCAGGTGGCGATCATGAGACCACCCGGCGCGAGGACTCGGGCCACCTCGTCGAGGTAGTGCTCGGCTTGATACTGCACCAGATGCGTGAACACCGACCAGGCGACCACGAGGGTGACGCTGTCGGTCGCGGTCGGCAGCGGCGCTGTCCTCGGCTTGCCAGAGCCGGGGTTGAAGCCAGCGTTGAAGACATCGTGGTGTTGGAAGGCGAAGTTTGGCAGCCACGGTGCCAGGTTGTCGTTGTTCCAATGGACCATGCCCCGATGCAGATCGATCCCGAGGTAGCGCGACGGCATCGGAGCGTTGGCTAGCGCGAGCTTGCGCGCGACACGGCCGCATCCACAGCCGAAATCGAGGACCGACGCATACTGCTCGCGGGTGGCCTGCGCAAATACTGGCTCGCCCTCCGGTTGATCGAACATCTCCGGCGCCGTCGTGCCCACCAGCTCTCGCATTTCCAAGGGCGGCAGTGGGAGCACGTCCCGGAGGCTCTGGTCGCTGGACAGCTCGCGGCGCCTGCGCCCGGGCTGGCGGGCACGCCTGCCGATCACGGCCGGCTACCGTTGCTGTGGCGGGCCGCCGGTTGGCCCTCGCGCTGCGCGAGCTGCTCCAGCCGACGGCGCAGTTCGGCTCCGGTCGCCTCTGGCGAGAGCCGCCGCGCGATGTCCTCCTGTGCCCGGGCTCCGACGCGGGCGGCGCCCTCGGGATCCTCGTATATGCGGCGCATCAGCTTGGCGGCATGCTCGGTGCTCGGCTGCGCCCATTCGCCGTCGGCAGGGTAGATCTGGCCTTCGGGGCCGACGCGGGTGAGCTCGTAGTCGACCAGAAAGCTGTTGTCCGCGTCCATGAAATCGGTGTTGCCCGAATATGCGGTCGCGATCACCGGCTTGCCGATCGCCATTGCCTCGGCCATCGTCAGCCCGAACCCTTCGGAGCGATGAAGCGACACGTAGCAATCGCAGGTCGCGATCAGCGCATCACGCTCGGAGTCGGTCAGCGAGCAGTCGACAACGTGGATGTCCGCCCGTCCGCGGGCGGCCCACAGCACCTCTTCCTCGGACAGCGGGAGAAGCGGCGCGTTGATCGTCTTGATCAGCAGCTGCGGACCTTCTCCGGGTGCGAACGCGCGCTTGAACGCCTCGACGAGACCGACCGGATTCTTGCGCTGGTTCGTGCTGGAGTAGTCGAACACGAACAAAAACAGGAAGCCGTCCGGCACACCGAGGCGCATCGGCGGCGCCCCCTGGGCCGGAAGCGGAACCGGTGGGGGCATCGCGATGACGGGGATATCGGTCACGGCAGCAATGTTGGCGGCGACAAAGCGCGAGTAGACCCAGATCTCGTCGATGAGCTCGAAGGCAGGCGACCAATCGTCCGGGATGCTGTTGGTCTCCCAGGCCCAGACCCCGATTCGGGTGCCGCGGAGGTGATCGCTCCCGAAGTCGGCGATGAACGCGGGAAGCTCACCGGGGTTAACGCAGATCAACTCAAAACCGCTCGCGCTGTCGGTGACAGCATTGTCAACGAGATGACGTCCGTAGTCCGCGTCCAGCTTCACCGGTGGACGGAGATGATCGACGGAGACTGTGACCGTGCTGACCGGGATGCCCGCCGCGTCCAAGGCCGTCGCGTAGCCCCTGGCTGCGGCTCCGAGCCCGAGGACGTGACCCAGATAGCCGGAAACGCGAACTGCAAGGACGCCGTTCGGGGTGCCCCGGGGTCGCCGCGAGGCTTCGCGTGGGGGAGCTTGACTTACGGTTTGCCCCCCGCGAGCGGGAGCATCCGCTGCCGGCATCAGCTCGTCGGGGATCCCCATCTCGATTTGACCCGCATCGCGCGCCCACGTGACAAGGTCAAGCCCATCCTGTCCGTCGAGATCGGGAAATGTGGTGACCACGTCCCAGCGCTCGCACATCACCCGGTGCAGCAGGTAGCGGTTGACGCCATGGCGTCCACCGCGGACGGCCGGCTCCCGCAGCCAGCTCATGAACCGCTCCGTGCCGGCTGGCGAGAACGGATCATCGAACGACGTGCCGAGCGTTTGCGCGGCGGCGAACAGCGAGTGCAGGTGATCGTCGAACCTGAGTCCGTTGGGTAGGCGCTGCCCGACCTGTCGACGATGCGTGGCATCGCTCCACCCCGCTGCCGTTAGGTCAGCCGCATATCTCGTGGTCAGCTCCGCGAGTACCGGATCCCTGCTGACGCGTACGCGGCTCGCCCACGGATTGAGACGAAATGGGCGATCGGGCTCGAAGCCGGCCAGGTCCATCAGCGCCAGGGGCCAATCGCCGTCAACCACGACCGCGTTTCCGGTCGCCTTCAGCGTGTGCTCGCCCAGGTTCCACGCGCTGAGGGAGCAGCCGGGAGTCTCCAGCGGAGTGACGTCCGGGCGAGCACAGGCCAGCTCCAGGCTGCGATGGACCCAGTAGCGATGCTTGGGATCGTGCCCCGCTGGGGTGCCCTCAGGACCGCCGACGATCTCGTCCAACCGTTCGATCCACCAGTCCAGAAAGGCGAGAGCCCGCGGTGAGCCGTCCACGCCCATCAGGTCCGCGGCGACACGGCCTTTGCGCATCGATGTCCGTGGGGACGGTTGGAGTCCATCGTCGGGAGGGTCCCGGCGCAGGCGTGGAGCAAGCAGCACGGGACGAGCGTGCAGCGCGCTGGTCAACGGTGCGAGCTCGTCCACGATCCAGCTGGTGGCGGGCAGATGGATCACCGGAGCGCCATCATCGCGGCAGTGAGCCCGCAGCAGGCGCGGCACGAGTAGCGTGATCAGCTCGTCTTGCGCGTGGTGGGCAATGAGCCGCTCGGGGTTGAGGCCAAGGGACTCATCGATCGGCACGATCTCGAGCTCGTGGGCGAAAGCGTCGTCGCGGGCCGCTCCGATCAGCACCACCTCGATGGGCCAGCTCGGTTGATGGCGGCGCAGCGAGCGGGCCATGGCGAGGGCACTGGGCAGCATCGCCCGCGTTACCAGGCTGACGATCGTCGGAGCCAAGCGGGGGGTCCGCGCGGGCGTCCGGGTCGGCTGCGCCTGGCGCTTGGGGCTCAAGTCGCCCGGGACGGGACGTCGGTCCCCGGGCCCCGATCGTCCCGCTCGGTTCTCTGCCGCAGCGCGTCAGCAGCCGTCACAAGGTCCTGGCTCACGATCTCCAGGCGCTCGGCTCGCTCGGATTGCTGGTGCAGGCTGAATTCGAGCTGCTGCACTCGGCGTTCCAACTCGTGCACAGTCTTCACGAGCGCGTCAGACTTCGTTTGGTCGGTGAACGGCGTAATCACGCGCAGGGCGAGGTTCCGAAACTGACCGCTCACGCGCGCCTTGAGCCTTCCTAAACGCATGGCTGCAATGTAACCGAGGCCGCCGAACGGCCGGCCGCCGAGCCGAACCTATCGGGCCAGAACCAGATGAGGCTCCTGCACGTTGATCGACAGGGCGCGGGGATCGCCACCTGACGTGGGCACGTTGGCCGGGATGTTGGTGCTCAACAACAACCGGGCC
>JBAVWI010000348.1:0-3053 GCA_049697735.1 Solirubrobacteraceae bacterium | reverse complement strand
CCCTCGGCAGCGCCGGCACCGACGATGGTATGCAGCTCGTCGATGAAGAGGATGATCGTGCCCTCGGCGTCGGCGATCTCCTTGAGGACGGCCTTCAGCCGGTCCTCAAATTCGCCCCGGTACTTGGAGCCGGCGATCAAGGCCCCGACGTCGAGCGAGATCACCCGCCGGTCCTGAAGGCCCTCCGGCACGTCGCCAGAGACGATGCGCTGGGCCAGACCCTCGGCGATCGCCGTCTTGCCCACCCCCGGCTCGCCGATCAGCACAGGATTGTTCTTGGTTCGGCGCGAGAGGACCTGGATCACGCGCCGGATCTCGTCGTCGCGGCCGATCACCGGGTCGAGCCGGCCCTGGGCGGCGGCTTCGGTCAGGTCGCGGCCGTACTTCTCCAGGGCCTGGAACTTGTCCTCGGGGCTCTGGTCGGTCACGCGGTGCGAGCCTCGGACCTCGCTGAGTGCGGCGAGCAGGTCGTCATGGGCCGCGCCGGCGGCGCGCAAGGCATCGCCGGCCGCGCCGGGATGGGCGGCCAGAGCGAGCATCAGGTGTTCGGTCGAAACGTACTCGTCCTTGAGCTCGCGCATCTCGGACTCGGCGGCGCGCATGATCTGGCTGAGCTCGCCCGAGCCGCCGGCGGGTTCCTCGTGTCTCCCGGGACCAGTCAGCCTGGGCAGCTTGTCGAGGGCCTGGTTGACGGCGTCACGGACGATCGCCGGTTCGACGCCAAGCTTGCGGAGCACGGGCACAACAACCCCGACGTCCTGCTCGAGCAGGACCGCGAGCAGATGCTCAGGAGTGGTCTGTGGGTTGCGGCGCTCATCAGCCAGCCGCTGGGCGGCGGCAAGCGCCTCCTGGGATTTGATTGTGAAGCGGTCTGGTTGCATATGAACTTCCCCGTCTTTGCTGTCTCTAAAGATCTTAGTCTGCGTGACTAAGATTATCACAGGATCAGCCCGTAGTTACGCGGATTTGCCCGCCCATGGCTCACGCCGCGGACCAGTCGTGAGCCGGTATCGGTTCGAGTGGCCAGCGCCCGTCAGTGACGGATGCGCAAGGTCCGCACGACTGTGATCGCCTCGACATTGCCGCCTGAGTCGAGCAGCTCGCCGAAGACGTGCGCGGAGACGAGCCGGTGGCGACGCAGGGCCGACCGCACCCGGCTCAGCTGACCGGTGGATAGAGCCAACTTCGCGGTCCGCGCGCCCGTCTTGAGCAAGAGCTGCCGGATCGAGGTGACGGCGATCCCGCGTCCACCCGAGATCGAGATCCGGGCCGCCGCGCGGACGATGCACCGTCGCGAGCACGAGAGCCGGGCGAGCAGGCGATGGCTGGCCAGCGGTCGCTGGCGCGGTAGCGAGAGCCCTATCTTGGCGATGGCCGGCTGAGTGGCAGTCGCAACCAGGGCGAGCTTGGCCAGATCGAGGCTGCCCAGGCCGGTGGCGAGGTCATAGCCGGGCGTGGCCGAGCAGCAGCCCAGCGGGCGATGGTTGCCGGCCGGCAGGTAGGGCCCGAGATCGTTGTCGCTGCCCGTGACGTCTGAGAACACGCCGGCCGCCGAGTTCGTGCGGGCGATCTGGTAGAGCAGCGAGTTGGCAACTCCCAGGCTCTGCTTCTGGTGGGCGCGCAGCGTCTGGTCGACGAGGGCAAAGCCGCCGGCCACCAGGGGCGACGCCGCGCTGGTGCCGCCGACGGCTATCCAGGGGTTGCCGCCGCTGGCCTTGGCACAGTCCGCCGCGGTGCAATAGATGTCATAACCGGGGAGCACGTCGGCGAGGATCGAGACATCCGGAACGCCGCGCTGGCCCTGGGCCACGAAGCCCTTCTGATAGCCCGGACGCCTGAACAGGCCGCTGAGGCCGCCGCCGGCCGCCGACAGGTTGTAGGGCGCGTCGTTCCAGACGATCTGCGCGCTGATCTGGTTGGCGGCGTTGAGCTCGACGTTGGTCCCGCCGACAGCAGTCACCCACGGGGAGGACGCCGGGTAGCTGACAGCGAGGGCATCGATCGGGCCCGAGCGGCCGATGCAGGAGCTCGAGCCCGCGTCACCGCTGGAGGACAGGACGGAGATGCCGCTCGCCGCGGCCAGGGCGAGCGCGCCTTCGGCGGCGCGGATGCCGCTGGTGCCGATGGAGATCTGCAGAGCCGGCTCGCAGGTTCCCAGCGAGGCCGAGATCACTTGGGGCACCCGGCTTCCGTTTTGCAGCGGGGCGGTCAGGGAGCGCAGCACGTCAGAGGCTCGAGCGCGGGATTCATAGACGTCCACCGCCTTGAGACCGGGGGCGGCGGCGTCGAGGATCTCCAGGTCGAGCGTGCTCTCCCCGCCGGGGGCCAAGGGATGACTGAGGTTGACCCCAAAGCCGCTG
This sequence comes from Solirubrobacteraceae bacterium, assembly GCA_049697735.1. GTDB lineage: Bacteria > Actinomycetota > Thermoleophilia > Solirubrobacterales > Solirubrobacteraceae > Palsa-465. The sequence goes on along the minus strand of JBAVWI010000348.1, from coordinate 693 downwards.
ACCGCGGGGATCGGCAGGCCGAAACAACTGGCAAACGAGCTCAGATCGCTGTAGCGGAAGCCGTCGATCTCGATCAGCGCCACCCGCTCGCCCTGCCCTGTCAGCCCGGCGCTCTGCAGCGGGGCGTAGTCGTAAGCGGTCAGATACTGGTTGGGGGTGAAGCCGCGCTGGGCAAGCGCCGGAGCACATCCGACCCCGGTCCCGGAACGCTGCTGGTAACCCGAGAAGGTGTTGTCGCGACTGAACTTCGCCGGGGCGCGCGCGAACTGGCCGGTGGTGGCCACCGGCGCCGCCCGGGACCCAAAGAGTGGCCGGGTGTCGAGGCCGACGACACCGGTGACTGCTCCGGCCAGCGCCGAGGGCACGGAGACCGAGCCGGTGGGGGCGACGAAGCGCGTGACCCGCCCGGACTGATACCGACCCAGGGCGGTGCCGAACACGCGCTGGGCGGTAGCGACCGGCATGGTCGCATCGGCAAACAGTCCCGTGCGGTCGATGCGGACCGAGCTGGCGCCGAAACGGTGCAGAAAGCTTGTCACTCGCGCGCGATCCGGGCTCGAGGCACCGAAGCGGCGGGCGAGCATGGGGATCGACTCGTACTGCCCGTAGAGCGGCGAGCCGACGGTCGTCACGGCGGCGGCGAAGCGCTCGAGGGCGGCCAGGTTCGCGCGCAGCGGGAGCACGAGCGAGAGC
>JBAVWI010000347.1:0-6449 GCA_049697735.1 Solirubrobacteraceae bacterium | reverse complement strand
GTCGTCCAGCGGCTCGAGGCCGGCGCAGCCGATCGCCACGTCCGTCTGGCCGTGGCGCCAAGCCCGGCCGAAGGAGTCGGTGATCAAGACGGCAGGGGCGACACCGCACAGTTCGGCGAGGCCACGGCGCAGCCGGCGGGCCGAGGCGTCGGGGTCGGTGGGGAGGAGAATGACCGTCTCCACCTCGGGGGCGTTGGAGGCGTCGACGCCGGCGTTGGCGCACACGAAGCCGTGGCGCGTGACGGCGATCAGCACACCGCGTTCGGCGCGGCGGATCTCGCTGGACTCGTCGAGGATGACCTGGACCTGACGGGGATCCTTGTCGAGCTCAACCGCCAGGCGCCGTGCCTCGGGGCCGGGCTGCACATTGGCCAGGGGGCGGGTCTGCCCCTCTGCCTTGGAGACCACCTTGTGGGCGAGGACGAGTACGTCGGTGGCTGCGGGTGAGTCCGGCGGCATCGCCGCCGCCAGGCGGGCGGCGAGATCGTCGCCGGCCGCGATCTCGGGGATTGCGCTCAGCGCCCGCGCGCAGATCACAACCGTTCCCGGATCCTCGCCAACTGGGCAAGCATGCCCCGCGTGTGCGCCGCGCCGCCGTGGCCGCTGCTGAGCGCGTCCTGGACAGCAAGCAGATCCTCGGGCGTATCGAGGTCAAGGGCCAGGGTGGGCACGCTTACGGTGGCCGCTGGGACCCCGGCCGCCTCGGCCTTCTGCTCGTGCCGGGCTCGGCTGAGGGGGCCGAAGGCGGGCCTGAGCGCATCAGGCGGGGAGAGGAGGAGGGCGTTGGTCCCGGTGCCGTGACGATCGGGCACGATCACCACCGAGCGCGGGTCGGCGTGCGCGGTGATCAGCGCGTCAAGCTCGCCTGGATCCAACAGCGGGCAGTCGCCCGGGACGAGCAGTACGCGTTCTGCACCCAGCTCCAGCGCGCGGGCGACTCCGCGATCCGCGGCCTCGTTGTGTCCACGCTGATCGTCGTCGACCACGACGGCGCCGTAGCCCCCGGCGATCCGCTGCGCCCCGTGGTCGCCGGAGACCACCAGCACGCCCCCGATCTGCGTGCTCCGGCGCAGGGCGACGAGGACGTCGGAGAACATCGCCTGGACCAGGGCGGCACGGGGCAAGGGGCCAAGCGCGTCTCGCAAGCGCTGTTTGGCCTCGTCAAAGGCCTTGATGGGCAGAATCGCGAACGGCTTGGCCACCGGCATCACGCGAGCCCGAGAGCGAAGGCGAGGGTCTGTTCGGCGACGTCGTGGCGGCGCTCGGGGGTGTCCAGCAGCACGCTGGTCTCGAGCGCCGGGAGGGCCTCGGTGCGCTGATCGGCGACCAGGCCGTCGAGCAAGCCCGTGTAGGCGGCGGCGATCCCGTCGCTTGACACCGGCCACCCGGCGGCTTGCATGAAGGCGGCGGTGGGACCCTTGACGACTTGATCCTGCACCAAGGGGCTTACTGCGACGACCGGCGCGGGGCTGGCCTGGAGCGCCTGTTTCACCCCCGGGAGAGCGAGGATCGGGCCGATGGAGATCACCGGGTTTGAGGGTCCGATCACGATCGCCCGCGCGCCGGCGAGCGCCGCCAGCGTCTCGGGCGTCGGTTGCGCCGCGCGAACACCGCGAAAATCGACATCTCTCACTTCGCCCTGTCCCCGTTGCCGGATCAGGAACTCCTGCAAGGGCCACCAGCGCCCATCGGCCATGACGCGAGTCCGGACCGGGCGATCGGTCATCGGCAGGACGGTGGCATCGATCTGGAGGGCGGTGGTCAGGGCGGCCTGGGCGTCGGTGAGACGGGCGCCCTCATCAAGCCGCCGCCGGCGCTCTAGGCCGAGGGCCAGATCGCGGTCTCCGAGGTTGAACCACACCTCGACCCCGAGCTCGCGCAACCCGTCCATGACGTGGAACGTGTCTCCCTCCAGCCCCCAGCCCCGGGCGTCGATCCGATCCGCCAGCCAGAAGGAGATCAGGTCCGGGTCGGGTGAGATGTGGGCGCCGTAGATCTCGATGTCGTCGCCCGTATTGGCGATCACGGTCAGCTCGCCGGGGCCGACCACGTCGAGCATGCCCCGGGCCAGCTTGGCGCCTCCGGTGCCGCCGGCGAGCACCACCACCGAGCCGGCGCTCACCGGTTCAGACCGGTGACGCGGATCCCGGCGCGCGCCTTGTTGCGCACGTTAATCGAGATCAGCAGCGGTGTCAGCTGCTCGACGATGCGGGCCATTTCCAGCGGTCCGCAATTGACCGCGCGCAGACCCTCGACCCGCTCCACGAGCTCGGCCAGCTTGTCCTTGTCGGCGCGCCGGTCACCGCAGATCAGCACGTCTTCGTCGAGGTCGTGCTCGAGGTCGGTGAGGAGCGCGGCGCTGACGGTGTGAAAGGCCGAAATCACCGTCACCCCATCGGGCACCATCTCCTGGGCCTGCTGGGCGGCTGAGCCCTGCCACACCCCGAGGGTCCGGGTCGCCTTGCCGCTCACCGCAGCGGCCAGCGGCACGGTCGCGTCGACGAGCAGCTGCCCCGGCTTCAGCGCCGGCTTGAGGTTGGTCAGGGTCTCGGACTGGGAACGGAAGGGGACGCTGAGGATCACGAGCTCGACGTCGGCAACCGCGGCCGCGTTCTCGCGGCCCGCGAAGGAGCCGTCGGGAATGAGCGCCGCCGCCCTGGCGGCCGCCTCCTCAGCGCGTCCGCCGTCCCGGGAGCCGATCACAACCGAAACGCCGGCGCGGCCGAAGCGGACCGCGAGGCCGAAACCGAGCGCGCCGGTGCCGCCGACGATGCAGACAGGGCCTGACACTGTGCGTGCAGTCTATGGACGGGACGCACCTTTATAGTCCGCCGACGGGTGCGCGCTCGTTTCGTCCTCTGTCTGCTTGTCGTTGTGCTGTGCGCCACCGTGCCGCTGGCCGCAGCCGCTGGCACTGGACCCCCCCCGCTGGCCGTGCAGTCCTCCTCCCTCGCCCAGGATGGCCAGCAGGTGGTGTGGAGGTTGACCATGACGGCTGCGTTCTCGCCCGGGGCGCTGGACGCGGCGGGGCGGTCACTGTGTCTGCTGCTCGAACGTCACAGCACCGGGAGGGTTGCCGGCCGGGTGTGCCTGATCGGCGCCCGCGCCAGGGACCTCGGCGCGCGGCTGGCCTACCAGCCGGTGACGCAGGCCGGCCTGGGCCGCGCGCGCGTCATCCCCGCGACGGTAATCCGCGACGGCTCACACGGTCTCACCGCCTCATTTGACCCCACCGTCGTCGGCCTGCGCTACGCACCGCTGCGCTGGCAGGTGCTCAGCACGCTGCCATCGCCACCCTGCACGCCGGCACCGCCCAGCGCTCATGGCTGCGTGACTCTGTTTCCCCCCCGTCCGGCCTCCACGCTCCTGCACACCCCGCGGCTGGTCGGCTGTGTTGACAGCGGCAGCCCGTTCGTCAATCACGGGCCGAGCAGCGGACGCATGATCGCGTTGACCTTCGACGACGGACCCTGGTATCAGACAGCCCAGTTCCTCGCCGTGTTGGAGCGCTACTCGGTGCCGGCCACCTTCTTCGAGATCGGGAGGCAGATCTCCACCTACGGGCAGGGCGGAGCGATCGAACGGCGGATGCTCGCCGACGGCGACATGATCGGCGATCACACCTGGAACCACGCCAACGTGGCGGCCGGTGGTCCGCACGCGGCCGCGGAGATCAGCTCGACTGCCGCCGCGATCAAGCAGGCCACCCGCGGCTTTACGCCCTGCCTGTTTCGGGCACCATACGGCGCGGTCGGCCCCGGCCTGCTCACGACGACCACGTCGCTGGGCTTCAAGGCGATCCAGTGGGATATCGACCCGCGCGATTGGGCCACGCCGGGCATCGGTGCGATCTACGGCAACGTCATCGCCAACGCCCGCCCCGGAGCGATCATCCTCCAGCACGACGGGGGCGGCAATCGCGCGCAGACCCTGGCCGCGCTGCCCCGCGAGATCACGACCCTCAAGTCACGGGGCTATCACTTCGTGACTATCACGCAGCTGTTCGGGATGAAGCTGCTCTACCGCTAGCCGAGCCTTCCAGGTCGGCGTCAATCGCATCGACCACGGTCAGCAGCAGCTCGAGCATCCGGTCGGTCGCCCCGTCTTCGCGAGCGCTGGCAACGTCGGAGGGGAGATGCGACCGGGGGACCAGGCCGTGCTCGTCGAGATGCCCGACGGTGATCGCGGGCAGCCTGGCCCGACGAGCGGGGAAGGCGGGGGAGACCCCACGGCCGCGGTGGGGGCGGGCAGCCAGCCCAGTCCCAGGCCCGACCGCGGCGGCGACGACGCCGGCCAGGTGGGGCGCGAAGCGCAGGGGCAGCATCGTCCCGTCGCTCGTCCACCAGCAGGGGTCACCCGCGCCGCAGGCGCCGACGCCGATCACGATCGTGTTGGCCGCGCCGCGCTCGCGACGGCGAGCGCGCAGATGCCGCGCCAGGCCGAGCATCGAGCCGTCGCTGGCTCCCTGAAGCACGACCTCTACCTCGAGGTTTCGCGGCGGGGAGAAATCGAGCGCGCGGACGAGTGCGAGCGCGACGGCGATCCCGCTGGCGTTGTCCCCGGCGGCCGGGCTGAACGCCGAGCCGGCCAGTTCGAGCAGCAGCGCCAGGGTCAGGACGAGGCCGCCGGTGGGGATCAGCTGGGCGACGGCCAGTCCCTGGCCGGTGGCGCCCCCATCGCGGGCGATGGCGATGGCCAGCAGCCAGATGAAGCTGATCGCCAGCCAGGCCTGCCAACCCAGTGCCACCGGGCCGAGGACGGCGCGCAGACGGGCCGCGGGGACGCGCAGAGCGGGGCGGTGCACGAGGCCCATCCGGCCGGCGTCGTAGTTGGCGGTCACGATCAGCCGTACCGGACGGCCGGTACCCGGCGCCGGACTGACGACGTTCTGGCTGGCGCGCTCAAAGGTCAGGCGGCGCCCGAGCGAGACGCCGGTCAGCGCGTCGAGCGACAGCGAGAGCACCGCGATCAAGATCAGCGCGCCCCCCACCTTGGGCGAGGCCACCGAGACCAGACTGCCGGTCAGGGCGAGCGCGGTATGCCAGGCGTGGGCCAGGGCCCAGCTGGGTCGCGACCAGAAGGTTTCCAGCCTCGTCTCGCGCCGGCCGGCCTGGAGCTCGCGACTGAGCCACGCCGCAGCCCGCCGCTCGGTGTCGGTTCCCGCCCCGCGCCCCTCAAACCCGGCGAGGCCGGCGACTGTGTCGGCGACACCCATGGCTTGGGCATGATCACAGGCCGGGGTTGAGCATGAGCCGCCGGCCGGGGTCATCGTGTAGAACGCATGGCCATGAGCGATCCCGCCCTGGAGTCCGAACTGCTGGCCGTGGCCCGCGAGGCGGCGCGCGCGTCGGCCGCGGAGCTGATGCCACGCTTCGGCCGCGTCAAGCTCGACATCCAGGCCAAGAGCAGCCCGACGGACCTCGTCTCCGAGGCTGACGTGACCGCCGAGGAGGCGATCCGCCGCGTGCTCGGCACGCTCAGGCCGGGGGACGCGATCCTCGGCGAGGAGGGGGGAGCGACCGGGAGCGGGAATCTGCGCTGGGTCATCGATCCGCTCGACGGCACGACCAATTACCTGTTCGGGATACCCCAGTTCGCCGTCAGCGTGGCCTGCGAGGACGCCGCCGGCGTGCTGGCCGGAGTCGTGCTCGATCCGGTCCGGGAGGAGACGTTCTCAGCCACCCGCTCCGGGCCGGCCGAGCTCGACGGCGCGGTGCTGAACCCCCCGCTGCGCGACGATCTGGACACGGCGCTGGTGGCCACCGGATTCGGCTATGAGAGCCCCGTTCGGGCCCGCCAGGCCGAGACCCTTACCCGGCTTCTGCCCCGAGTGCGCGACATCCGGCGCTTCGGGGCGGCGGCGCTTGACCTCTGCTGGACTGCCTGCGGGCGCTACGACGCCTATTACGAGCGGGGACTGAAGCCGTGGGACAGTGCCGCGGGCGGGCTGATCTGCGCCCGAGCCGGGCTCGAACTGCACCCGCTGCCGGCCGTCGACGATGAACCCGAGGGTCTGCTGGCGGCACCACCGGCGCTGGCCGGCGAATTGCTCGGGCTCGTCCTGGGCTCCGGCTGACCCCGGGGCTCGTGGTGGGCTCCGGCTGACCCGGGGCTCGTGGTGGGCTCCGGCTGACCCGGGGCTCGTGGTGGGCTCCGGCTGACCCGGGGCCTAGACTTCGCTCCCCCCGCGGCGGTGGTGGAACGGTAGACACGATGGCCTCAAAAGCCATTGTCCTTCGGGACGTGTGGGTTCGAATCCCACCCGCCGTACTTCACCCTGGCGGCCTCGTACTCCCGAGTGCGATCGTCCGCCGCGCGATAGGAAGCGGCTGAACGAGTGACGACTTGCGACCATTCGAGTGCGGACTCGTCAGGCCGTGTGAATCAGCCGTGAGCGAGCAACGTTGCGCCGGCCGTCTTTGTCGTTCGGGCAGGGCGCCCGTCGAGCG
>JBAVWI010000346.1:0-5309 GCA_049697735.1 Solirubrobacteraceae bacterium | reverse complement strand
CCCAGGACCCACACGACATCGAGATCGTCCAGGATGCGCCAGAAGCGGGCGATCGCCGCCGGGATGGTGCGCAGAACGGCGCCCAAGTCAGCGCCACTTGAGTAATAGGGCAGCGCCACGAAGCGCGACGCGCGCAGCCGGTAAGGGAAGGGCTCGGGCGCCGGATCCTCCCGCCCGAGCACGACCAGGCGTTCGCAGTGAGGGCTAAGGCCTTCGACGAAGAGGCTGAAGGGCAGCTCGGCGGTCGTGACCGCGCCCGCGACGCGGTACGAGTAGTCGCAGTAGACGGCCAGCCGCAGGGGCTTGGCCGTCATCCCCGCCGGGCCAGGAGCATGGACCCGTACCGGGTGCGCGACAGCCGGCCGGTCTTGAGCCTGAATCGCGGCCAGGAGTCGACGTGGTAGATGCCGACCCGCGGGTAGCGCAGCGAGCTCGACTTCGACGACGGCCATTCCAACGCGGCCGCGGCTTCGTAGCCTGTGCGTCGCGCACTCGCCACGACGCGCTCGTCCACGTCTCCGTACGGATAAGCCACCGAGGTGGTCAACCGTCCTGTCCGCGCGGCGCATTCCTCGCGGGACTGACCGAGCTCGGTGGTCAGCGTCTCCTCGTCAAGCGTGGTCAGATGAGCGTGCGTGCGCGTGTGCGAGCCGATCTCCCAGCCGGCCTCGGCGAGCTCGCCCAGATCGTCCCAGCTCATCGGAGTGAGCTCGTGGGCGTCCGGTGTGCTGTGCCAGTGATCGAGGCCCTCCCAGGCGAGCGGAGCGCCGCGGCTCACATAATCCGTCGGGACAAACACCGTCGCGGGGACACCCAGTGCCTTGAGCACGGGGGCTGCGTATGTCTTGACCGACAGGAAGGCGTCGTCGAAGGTCACAGCGACTGTACGTTGCTCCGGCGGCCGGCGCAGCGCCTCGCTGAAGCCGGTGAACGTCCAGCCGGCGGTCGCAAGGCTCGTGAGCTGGCGCTCAAACGCCTGGGGGGTGACTGAGAGGTCTGCCGACCAGGTCGCGCTGAGCGCGTGGTAACAGAGCACCAAGCGGTTGCTCAAGGGATATCGCTCCTAGCCAGACAGGCCGCGACGCTCATGCCCGAGTCCACGGGGCCACCCGGGCAAGGGCGCGGTTGCGGGGTACAAGGATCCGGAAGGCGGCCTTGAGCGCAAAGGCCTTGGACCGGTGATACTGCGAGGTTGAGTAATTCGCCCAGCGGTTGCGCATGGCCGCGAACTCGGCGCGGGGGGCCAGGATCTGCATGGCCGTGAGCTGATTGATCTGCAGGTCGTGGTAGAAGGAGCTGGCCCGGTTGAGGATCGGGTGGGGAAACAGCGAATACAGGGACCAGCTGCCGGTGTCGTAGCGGTGCAGGTTGGCGGCCAGCGAGTCGACGCCGTGCTCGAAGTGTGCCCGGATCTCGGCGTCGTCAAGGATCACGCCGACGTCACGAAATCCCCACAGGGCGAACATCGCTCCGTTGAGGACGTGGGACTGCGGAGTTGTCGGATATTCCTCGGGCCATGGCAGGCCACCGAGTTCGCCCCGTACGCCGCCCTGCGCCTGGGGGGTGAGCAGCGGCGCCAGGGCCAGACGGGCCGCGGTGGCCAGGTCGGGGTCCCCGGTCTCGGCATACAGGCGGATGAGCAGGCTGGCGCCCTGACCCTGCGTGATCCCGGAAGCCCACGGAGGGGAGAGGACGAAGGTGTGCGGGAACGGATCGGGATGCAGCCACGAGCCGTCGGGGGACTGGATGTCGGCCAGGTGACGCCCTACCGCCAGCGCCGATGCAAGCCAGTCTGGTCCCTCGCCGGCCAGCCAGTGCTCGAAGCAGGCCAGGCCGTACTGGGTCGTGGCGACGTGGAGGTGCCCGGGTCCTCGAGGGGGCGCCGCGTGCGGCGTTTGCGCCTTGATCCGCAGATCGATCGGATAGCCCCGAACGCCCTCGCGGCGGATCTGGGGGCCGACCGGCAAGAAGAAGGTCTTGGCGTTGGACCAGAAGCCCGCATCGGCCCGCTTTGAGCTCGCCGCTGGTGCCGTCATCGTCGTCCGTCCACGAGTGAATCGTAGAGGGAGCCAAAGCGTCCGGCGATCACGTCGATCGTGTACCGGTGCAGGGCATCACGCCCGGCCGTGGCCATGGCAAGGCGGCGCTCGGGTTCGGTGAGCAGGCGGATCAGCCCCGAGGCGAGGGCGGCCGGATCGCGGCGCGGCACCAGTAGTCCGGTGCGCTCGTGCTCGAGCACGTCCGGGACGCCGCCGACCGCGGTGGCCACCATGGGGGCATTGTTGGCCATGCACTCGAAGACCAGCAGCGGCGAGCCCTCACGATCTGAGGACAAGGCGCCCACGTCGGCGGCCCGCAGGACGCTGTCGACGTCGCTGCGCGCGCCCAGGAAATGTACGGCGTCTTCGATCCCCAGGGCGTGGGCCTGTGTCTCCAGCGCGTGCCGGCATTCACCGTCGCCGGCGATCACCAGGTGGGCCCGAGGGACTTGTTCTCGCACCTTGACGTGCGCGGCGAGGAGAAGATCGATGCGCTTCTCGGGGCGAAGAACGGCGGCGATGCCGATGATCAGGGCCTGGCTGTCGAGGCCCAGCTCCGCGCGCACATCCGTGTCGGTGGCAACCGGGCTCGGGATATAGCCATTGGGGATGACCACGACCTTGCCGGGGTCGACATGCTCGTGGCTGACCATCCGCTCTCCGTCGGCGCTGGAAACGGCCACGAACCTGGTCGCCAACCGCCCGACCATCTGGCCGTCGAGCCATGCCCGCCCGGGTTCGCCCTCGTAACCCCAGCTGTGCTCGTGGGCAACCATCACTGGCACCCGGCAGGCGCTGCCGATCGCCGTACCCCAGACATTGGAGGCGAACTTGTGCGTGTGGAGGATGTCGAAGCGCTCGCGTCGCAGCAGCGACGCCAGTCCGCCCAGGCGGTGGATGTCCCATTTGGCCTGGCGCCCAAGCGTCAAGTGCCGGACCCCGGCGGCGTCCAGGGCGCGGGCCGAGATCTCGTCACAGCTACGGGTCGCGCACAGCCAGGGCTCAAACCGGTCCTGAGGCAGATGGGTGGCCAGTCCGACGGCGAAGCGCTCCGCGCCCCCCGTGCTGGAGGCGTAGTCGATCAGGTACAGGACGCGCGGGCGGGAACGGGAGGGACGCATTTTCGGTTGGCAGGACGGCACCGACGCGGCCGCGACGGCGGAGGCGAGGCTCTTTCCCAGCCCTACCTCTCGTTGGTCGCGCGTTCGACGGCTGCCTGCACGCCGGGCAGGTGATTGGCGCTGTCTCGCTGACGGAACATCTCAGCCAGCGTCAAGGCCATGATCCGGAGATCCAAGCGCAGTGACCAATTCTGAATGTAGTAGTTGTCCCACTCCACCCGGTCGGCGATCGAAGTCTGTCCGCGCAGGCCGTTGACCTGGGCCCAGCCGGTGATCCCCGACTTGACGCGATGGCGGTCTTCGTAGCGAGAGACATCACGGGCGAAACGGCTCACGTACTCCGGGCGCTCCGGTCGGGGACCGACCATGCTCATGTCGCCGCGCAGAACATTGATCAGCTGCGGAAGCTCGTCGAGCGAGAGGTCGCGCAGGATCCGCCCGACCCGGGTGCGGCGGTCGACGCCTTCGATACCGCCGGGGGCCACCCCGGCGGGGAGCGCGAATTCGGGGTCGCGCTCGCTTAGCACGCGCATGGTCCGGAATTTCAGGACATCGAACTCACGCCCGTCCCGTCCCACCCGTCGCTGGCGGAACCAGATCGGGCCGGGAGACGAGACACGGATGGCGATGGCAATCCCGAGCAGGAGGGGCGCGGTCAGGATCAGCCCGAGCACGGCCGCGGTGCGGTCGATGCTGTGCTTGAGGGCGAATTGCCAGCCGCGGGGATTCACGGTGTGGAGGGTGAGGAGGGGCAAACCACCTACGTGATCGAGCGTGGCACGCTCGTTGATCGATTCGTAGAGACGCGGCACGAGCGAGACGGTCACGCCGAGCTCCTCGCATTCACGGACCTTTTTCACCAGCACGTGGTCGGGCTCGGCGGTGAAGGCCAGGATCACGTGCCGGGCGCCGGTGGCGTCGATCGTGGCGCTGAGATCGTCGGTCCCGCCGAGCACGGGAACCGACGGATCGCCCCCGCTCAGTGTGGGCAGGGGATCTGAATCGAGCAGGGCTACAGGCCGCAAGCCGTAGCCGGGCTCCTCGGTGAGTCGCTTGACGAGGTGGGTTCCGATCATCCCCGCCCCGACGATCAAGGTTGGCCGCGCGCCCGACCCGCTGCGGATCGCCTGCCGGCGGATCGAGACGAGCATGGCTCGGCTGATGCCGAGGTACACGACGCCGAAGATCCACAGCCGGGGAGCGAGGTGAAGGGGGCTGGGGTCGCCCAGGATCGAATCGACGGAGATGAGCAGCATCGTGGCCAGTGACACGACGCCCAGTACGTAGGCGAGCACGTCGAGCATGGACACGTGCAGCCGCTGGTCGGGCCCCCGGCGAGCGCGCATCATGCCGGTGACCACGATCGGGAAGGCGATGGCCATCAGCCGATCAGCGCTGGTCGTGCGGATGCTGGCGTCGGCGAATACGGCGCCGCTCGAGGCCAGGTACAGGACTATGAGGTCGCTGAAGAGCCGGATCCGCGACCAGTGGTTGGCGGCGAGCATGCCTCGCGCGATGGCGGCGGCGTGTCGGCTGCGCGGTCGCTCAACGACCGAGATGCGTCCGGCGGCAACATTCGTTGGTGGTGTCATCGGTACCCGTTCCGTGGCGTCTGATGTGACTATCCGTGCTGGGCGACCAAGGAGGTCCGCTGACACCACGAACCCCGGTGACCCACGAACCCTGCTCGCCCTCGGCCTAGCGGCCGTGCCCTTAACGCTCATCATAGCGCTTTTAACCGGAGCTTCGCCACCCATACCACTTGATTCGTGGTAACTTGCGACAAATTCTCGATCGGACTTCGGCCGGGGGACGGCGGGTCGGGCAATGTGGAGGCCAGGATGGCCGTATCGGGTCTCAAGGACGGCCTGTCCGGCTCTTGATCGCACCGTGAGGGCCGCGCGGCGTAGCCGAAGCGGGCAAGTCTGGCCCTGTGGCCAATGCCATGGCCGACGGTAGATGCGACAGTTCCGGCCATGATCCACTCTGTCCATTCATCCAAGGTCCTGCTCGTCGCCGGGCGAACCGCCGCCGCGACCGACAGCGCCACAGTTCTCCGACGTTTCCGTCTCGCTCGCCTGCGCCTCGACGGCCGTCCGGCTCCGGCCCCGGCCGCCGCGCGCGCTGCGGTCGCTGACCGGCCCTGACC
>JBAVWI010000345.1:0-2785 GCA_049697735.1 Solirubrobacteraceae bacterium | reverse complement strand
CACGCGTGGTGCCTGATGGCGCAGGCGCAGCTCGGGCAGGACCGCGCCCCGGCCGCGCTCGTGGCCGCGCAGGCCGCCTGCCGTCTCGACCCCACCGCAGAGGCTCCCCACCGGCAGGTCAGCCTCGTCCTCGGGGCGCTCGGGCGCGACGAGGAGGCCGCGGCGGCGGCGGCGCAAGCCACTGAATGCGCGCCGCAATCATGGCGCGCACACGCTCGGCTGGCGGATTGCCTGGCCGTACTGGATGATCGCCTGCCCGAGGCTCGCCAGGCCGCCGAGCGTGCGCTCGAGCTCGAGCCTGGCCAGGCGGGACCGCACCTCGCCATCGGCCGGGTGGCCCTGGCCGCGGGACGCGACGCAGACGCGACGTCGGCCTTCTGCGCCGCCCTTGGGGTCGATCCGCAGTGTTTCGAAGCCCACAGCGAGCTCTCGATGCTGCACGGCCGGTCGGCCCGCTCCTGGGCCTCCGTACGGCTGCCGCTGCCCCGACTGAGACGTCGTCGCTCGCGGACCGGCGACGCTCTCACCTGACCCTCAGTTTGCCGGGCCAGGAATGCAGGCGTAAGCTTGCCAGCGACGGGGTAAACCCGTCGGTATGCCGGCCGATGCCAACACGCTTTCGATCACCTATCCAGCCGAGCCCGAGTCAGTTGCCCGCGCGCGGCAGGCTCTGAGCGAGTTCGCCGCCACCGCGGGGGCTGACCGCAAGCAGGTCGACGCCGTGCGGTTGGCGGCCTCCGAGGCGATGACAAATGCCGTCCTGCACGCCTATCGGGGCGACCCGGGCAGCGTCCACGTCACCGCCGCGGTCGTGTCTGACGAATTATGGATCCTGATCTGTGATGACGGACGTGGCCTCGAGGCGCGGCCCGACCGGCCCGGCCTGGGCCTCGGGCTGGCACTGATCTCGCAGGTGTCCGACGAGCTTGCCGTCGTTCCCCGGGCCGGCGGGGGGGTCGAGGTGCGAATGCGTTTTCCGCTCATCAACGCGCCCAGCTCGCGAGCGGACGGGGACGGGCGGGCGGGGACGGTCAAGCCGCGACTGTTGAACGGATCGCCCGACAGCTGGCTCCCGTGCCGGGCGTCGAGGCGATCCCGACGGCCCGCCTGAAAGTCCGCCCGCTCAGGAGCGGGGGTTGGCTGCCTCGGCCTGCTCGCCGGCTTCGTCGAGCTTTTGCACCACCACGTAGCCCGGCTCGCGCTGCACGACGGTCTCCAGCTCGGGCACCTGGTGGCCTTCGATCATCACAAAGCGGCGGGGATGAGAGCGGACCTGCTCGTAGGCAGGCAGCGTCACCTCGACGAGCAGATTGCAGCCCAGCCGCGCGCACTCGCAGCGAAACCGCACGGGGTCAGCGTCTTCGCCCGGCCATTGGCCGCGCTCAATTCCCTCGTTGACGTCCCGGAACACGCTATCGTTGGAGGCCAGGCGGCGCTGGAGCTCGTCATCCATGCCGGGTCACCGCAGTGCCGCCCGCCTCGGCGGCGGCATACAGAGCTTGGATTGTCGCCGCCTGGCCGACGGCGTCGGCGCGGCCGAGGAGCGGCTCGGCCTCACCGCGGATAGCGGCGCTGAAGTTTTCTGCCTCGAGCAGGTAGGAGTCGTTCCGAGGCAGGCGGATGCGGTCCACGCCACCATCAGTGCGCACCTCGATCACCGGGGTCCGGCAATGCCATGGATCGTCGAGAAACAGCGATCCGGTTTCGCCCACCACCTCGAGCTCATCGCGGGTGGCCAGCATCAGGCCGGCGTCGAAGTGGGCGACGACCTCGTCGGCGAATGACATCGTGGCGGTGAAGACGACGTCGACGCCGTCGCCGCCCAGCTCCTGCTGCGCGGTGACGCGCTCGGGCTCCCCGGCCAGGGTCCGCGCGGCGCTGACGCAGTAGCAGCCGACATCCATCAGAGCCCCGCCATCGAGTCCGGCGCTCAGGCGGACATTGGTGCTGTCCTGCAGCCCGAAGCTGAACGCGGCGCGGATCAGCCGCAGTCGCCCGATCGTCCCGGCACGGATCAGCTCCGCGACCCGTTTGGTCTGTGGGTTGTGGCGGTACATGAAGGCTTCCATCAGCAGCAGACCCTGGCCCTCGGCGAGATCAAAGGCAGCCGCCACCTCGTCAGCCCGGCGCCCGAGCGGCTTTTCACAAAGGACGTGCTTGCCCGCCCGCAGAGCCCGCTGTGTCCATTCAAGATGCATCGCGTTCGGCAGCGAGATGTAGACGGCCTCGATCTCGGGATCGGCGAGCAGCGCGTCGTAGCTGCCGTACGCGCGGTCGATCCCGTGCTCGTCGGCGTAGGAGCGGGCCCGTTCTCCGTCGCGACTTGCCACGGCGCTGATCGTCGCCGCGTCGGACTGCGCGCATCCGACGATGAACTTGTCGTTGATGCGGGCAGTAGAAAGGATCCCCCAGTGCACGGTCATCAATTCGACCCCCTACCCCGGCGTCTCAGGCGGCGCGACCGGCCGATCCCGGCGGACGTCGTGTCGAGACGAGCCGCGCGACGATCACAATCAGGACAAGATGCTGGGCTTGAGCATGACGCCGACCATGAGCGGGAGGGTACACCGTGCGTAACCACGTGACCGCGTTTGCGCCCGGCCGCGTGAACCTGATCGGCGAGCACACCGACTACAACAGCGGCCTGGCCTTGCCGTTCGCGATCAGCGAGGGGGTGACCGTGCGGGCCAAGCCCGGCCGGGCGGGCTGGATCGACGCCCACGCCGTGGACCTCGACAGCCACGACTCGTTCTCGCTCGACGCGCCGGCCGGCGCCCATGGCTGG
>JBAVWI010000344.1:0-6939 GCA_049697735.1 Solirubrobacteraceae bacterium | reverse complement strand
CTGTACCGCGCGCTGACCGAAGACCGCGGGGACTAGAGCCGCGGATAGCCTTTTCTCGAGGCCAATGTCCTTTTACATCACCACCCCGATCTACTACGTCAACGCCCAGCCGCACCTCGGTCACGCGTATACGTCGATCGCCACCGACGTGATCGCTCGTCACATGCGTCAGCGCGATGAGGACGTGTTCTTTCTCACCGGCACCGACGAGCACGGTGAGCCGGTCGCCGACGCCGCCGTTGCGCAGGGCATGGAGCCCCAGGCGCTCGCCGACCAGAACGCCGAGCGCTTCAAGGCGCTGATGCCCCAGCTCAACGTCTCCAACGACTTCTTCATCCGCACCACCGACGACGAGCACCAGCGCCGCGTCCAGGAGGTGCTCCAGCGTGTGCACGACCACGGCTACACGTACAAGGGTGTGTACGAAGGCTGGTACTGCCCGCGCTGCGCGGACTTCAAGGTCGAGAACGAGATCGCCGAGGGCAACCGCTGCCCGATCCACGAGATCGTGCTCGAGCGCCACCAGGAGGAGAACTGGTTCTTCAAGCTCTCCGCCTTCCAGGAGCGCCTCGAGCAGGTTTATGCCGAGCAGCCGGCGTTCGTGATGCCGCTGGTGCGCTTCAACGAGGCCCACTCGTTCATCAGCTCCGGCCTCCAGGACATCTCACTGTCACGCAAGCACCTGAAATGGGGCGTGACCGTGCCCTGGGATCACGAGCACGTCTTCTACGTGTGGTTCGACGCGCTGCTGAACTACTACACGGCCCTCGGCTATGCGCGGCCTGGCGAGGACCTGACCGAGCGCTTCTGGCCGGCCAACTTCCACATCATCGGCAAGGACATCCTCAAGTTCCACACCGTGTTCTGGCCGGCCATGCTGATGGCCGCCGACCTGCCGCTGCCCGAACACATCTTTGTCCACGGCTTCCTGCTCGGGGCCGACGGACGCAAGATGAGTAAATCGCTGGGCAATGTGCTCGACCCGTTCGAGGTGCTCGAGAGCTTCGGCACCGATGCCCTGCGCTTCTACCTGATGCGCGACGTCGCCTTTGGTTCTGACGGGACGGTCGGGATCGACGCGTTCACCGCGCGTTACGAGTCCGAACTGGCCAACGACTACGGCAACCTGGCCAGCCGGACCCTGGCCATGATTCGCCGCTACCGCGACGGCGTGATCCCCGATGTGGAGACCGATGCCGCGCTGGGCAGCGAGTTCGCCGGCCTCGCCGACGACGTCATCGACCTCATCGAGGCCGCTGAGGTCACGACCGCTCTGGAGCTGATCTGGAAGCGCGTGCGACGTTGCAACCGCTACGTCGAGGAGCGCGCCCCGTGGCAGCTGGCCAAGGATCCCGGCGCGGCCGGCGAGCTTGACCGCACGCTGGCCTCACTGGCCGAGGCCGTACGTGTGATCAGCGTCCTGCTGGCGGCCTACATCCCAACCAGCGCGCAAAAGCTGCTCGGCGCGCTCGGCGCGCCTGACCTGTCGCTGTCAGGCGCCGAGTTCGGACTCCGCGGGGGCGGGCGCACGGTTACCGCGCTGGAGCCGCTGTTTCCCAAGCGGGTCTGATGATCGACAGCCACACCCACCTCGACGCCTGCGAACCGCCAGACGCCGAGCTGGTCGCAGCCGCCGAAGCGGTCGGCGTGACCCGGATCGTCACCGTCGGGACCGACGGGACTTCGTGCCGCGCCGCCCTGGCCGCGGCCGAGGACTTCCCCCAGGTCTACGCCGCGATCGGCCGCCATCCCAATTCGGCCACCGGCTTTGACGACGCCGACTTGGCCGAGCTGGAGGCGCTGGCTAGCCACGAGAAGTGCATCGCGATTGGCGAGACCGGCCTGGACTACTACCGCGATTACGCCCCCGCCGAGGACCAGCGCCGCGCCTTTGTGGCCCAGATCGAGCTCGCCCGCAGCACCGACAAGCCACTCGTCATCCACACTCGGGCCGCCGACGACGAGACACTCGAGCTGCTCGACGCGAAGGCCGGCGGCCTGCGCGTGATCCTGCACTGCTTCTCGATGTCCGCCCGCATCCAGGAATGCCTCAGCCACGACCAGTGGTGGTTCTCGTTCGCGGGCAACTCGACCTACCCCAAGGCCGCCGACCTTCGTGACGCGGCCCTGCGGGTGCCACCCGAGCGGCTGCTGGTCGAGACCGACGCGCCCTACCTCTCACCCCAGCCCGTTCGCGGCAAGCCCAACCAGCCCGCCAATGTCGTCCACACCGCCGCGGCGCTGGCGCTCGAGCGCCGGGTCGAGTACGCCGACTTCGAGCGGACGATCGAGGCCAGCGCCGCCGCCGTCTTTCAATGGTGAGCGTCCGTTCCGCCCGCCAGCGCGAGCTGGGGCAGAACTTCCTTGCCGACCGCAACATTCTCTGGGTCATCGAGCGCCTTGCGGGTCTTAGCCCGGACGATGTCGTGCTCGAGGTCGGGGGCGGCCTAGGTGTCCTCTCCGAGCGGCTCGCCCCGGCGGTCGGCCATCTCCATGTGGTCGAGCTCGACCAGCGTCTCGAGGAGCAGCTGCGGGCCACGCTGGCTGGCTTTGACAACGTCACCTTCCATGTGG
Organism: Solirubrobacteraceae bacterium; assembly: GCA_049697735.1. Taxonomy (GTDB): domain Bacteria; phylum Actinomycetota; class Thermoleophilia; order Solirubrobacterales; family Solirubrobacteraceae; genus Palsa-465. The sequence goes on along the minus strand of JBAVWI010000344.1, from coordinate 4,365 downwards.
CCGACGCCGTCACCCTCGACATGGCTGCCTTGGCGCCGGTTCCGGTCAAGATGGTGGCCAACCTCCCCTACGGGGTCGCCGCCACCGTGCTCCTGCGCACGATCGCCGAGCTACCGACGCTGACCGACTGGGTGGTGATGGTCCAGCGCGAGGTTGGGGAGCGCTTCGCCGCCCGGCCCGGGACTCGCGCTTACGGTGTTCCCTCCGTGCTGGCCCAGCTCGCATGCGAGGTCAAGGTCCTGCGCCCGGTCTCGCGGACGGTGTTCCGGCCCGTCCCCAACGTCGACTCGGTGCTGCTCGGACTGCACCGGGTCCGCCGGGGCTCCGATCCGGCCTTGTCGAGGCTCGTTCATGGCGCTTTTGCCCACCGCCGCAAGGCGCTGGCGCGATCACTGGCCCTGGCCGGCGTCATCCCGGGCGCTGACGTGCGCGAGCGCGCCCGGGCCGCGCTCGTCGAGCTCGGCCACCCCGCCGACGAGCGCGCCGAGCGGCTCTCGGCCGCGGAGTTCCGCGAGCTGGCGGCAAGGCTCCAGACGTGAAGATCGCGGTTCTAACCGCGCCGGCCAAGGTAAACCTGTCGCTGTTCCTCGGCCCCCTCCGCGACGACGGCCGCCACGAGCTCGTGACCCTGTTTCAGACCGTGTCCCTGGCCGACTCGCTGGCCGTATCGGATTCCCGTTCGAGCCGTGACGAGGTTTTATGCGCCGGGGTGCGGGGTCCCAACCTTGTCGTCGACGCACTGGCCGGGCTGCGCGCTGCCGGCTGGAAGGCGCCACCCGTGCGCGTCGACATCGTCAAGCGGATTCCGGTCGCCGCCGGGATGGGGGGTGGTTCGGCCGACGCGGCCGCGCTGCTGCGCTACGCCCCAACACTGGCCGTGGTGTCCGATCAGGCGGTGGCCCAGCTCGCCGCGCAGCTCGGGGCCGATGTTCCCAGCCGGCTCCATCCCGGGGCGGTGCTCGGCACCGGGGCGGGTGACGTGCTGTCCCCTGCCCCTGCTCTGGCCGAGCATGCCCTGCTCGTCCTGCCCCAGGACTTCGGCCTGTCCACCGCGGACGTGTACCGCGAGGCGGACAGGCTCGGTCTGCCACGGGCGGCTTCCGAGCTGGATCGGCTCCGGACCGGGCTGGAAGACTGGCTGGCGGAGCCGAGTCAGCGGCCGCCTGAGTCGTTGATCGTCAACGATCTGCAGCCGGCAGCTCTCTCGCTGCGGCCCCAGATCGAGGCCGCCCTCGAGGTCGTGCGCGAGGTGGGAGCCCATCAAGCCTTGGTGTGCGGCTCCGGGCCTACGGTGATCGGAGTGTTCTGGGGCCCGACGGCGGTCGTGCACGCTCGCGCCGCCGCCGAGGGCCTGCGGGCTCGCTACCCGCGCGTGCGGGCTGTCGAGCCGGTGCGCGGAGGGGTCGAGCCCCCGGCGGCGAATTCGTGAGCATTCCCGCAATTTGCGGGCGTATCGGGCACAGGAGTCCAGCCACCCCCGCCTTCGGGCACAATTAAGCGTTCGCGGTGAGCAACCAATCCGTCACCTACCTGGTCGGTGCGTGCCTGGGCGTATTTGGCCTCGCGGCCTTTGCCACGCTCGTGCTGGCCCCTGCCATCACCGCCTACCGCCGTCCGCTCGAGCGGGTCGCCGTGGTCGTCCTGTCCCTTTACGTGCTGGCCGCGCTCGTCGGTGTCGGGGTCCTGCTCGGGGCGCTGGTCATCCTCGAGTGGCCGCGCCTGTTCTGAGCGCCGCGCGCCGGAGTGACCGAGTTGGCCGATAGCGCCGAGCGCGAAGAAACCCGTGGCCCCGATCTCGGCGCGTTCGCGGCCATCACCGATGCCGTCGAGGCGGGAGCCGGGCTGCCCGAGATCCTCCGTGCCGCCGCCCGAGCACTCGACGCCAGCCTGATCCTGATCGACCGTTCGGCCACCGTGCTGGCCGTCGCGGCTCGCTCGCCGGCCGACGAGCGCTCGCTGATGCGCGACGCCGACGATGTCATCACCGTCGAGCTGAAGGTCGCCGACGCCCCCGTTGGCCAGCTGCGCATGCGCACCCGCGAGCGCACCCCCGACAGCGCTGTCCTGCGCCTCGTCACCACTCTGATCGCCTCCGAGGTCGAGCGCGTCCGCGCGCCCGAACGAGCCTCGGAGGAGGCTGCGGCCAGCTTCCAGCGCGCCGTGCTCTTCCGCCGGATCGAAGATCGTGACGATCTCATCGCGCGTGGCAAGGAGCTCGGCACCAACCTCGATCAGGGCGCGAGTGTGGCCGTGGTTCGCGCCCACGCCCGTAACCCCACCGAGGACGACTGGCGCCGGCGCCTGCTGGCCATGGCCACGCGCGGCGCCCGCTCGATCGCCTCCGGTTCGATCGCTGCTCCCACCGGTCCCGATGCCGCCGAGGCGGTGGTCCTGATCCCCGACCGCGACGGCGAGACCGGCCGCCGCGTCTCGTCGGCGATCCTGCGCGAGCTCGAGTCGGGCCTGCCCGGGTTCTCCTTCGCGCTCGGTCGCAGCCGGCGCGTCGAGGACCCGCTCGACCTCCAGCGCGCCTACAACGAGGCCCTGCTCGCCCTCAACGTCGTCGAGGGTGACGCCGAGCGCGCCGAGCTGGCCTACGAGGAGACGGGCACCTACCAGCTGCTTTTGCCCTACATGAGCGATCCGGCCGAGCTCCAGCGCTTCTACAAGGAGACCGTGCGCCCACTTGTCGTCTACGACGAGCAGTACGAGACCGACCTGCTGGGCACCCTGGCCACCTTCCTGGATTGTGACGCCAACGTCAACGCCACCGCCGCCCGGCTGATCACCCACCGTCACACGATCCGCTACCGCTTCGAGCGTGTCCGTGAGCTCACCGGGCTCGACGTCTCCTCCACCGACGGTCGCGAGAAGCTCTCCCTGGGCCTCAAGGCCATGCGGGTCCTCGGCATCGCCGCCCCCCACGGCCCGGCCTCAGAGCCCGGCGCCGCGGGTGGCCGCGTTCCTCGCTAGCCGGCCTGGCGCAGCTCGCTCTCCGCCAGGCCGCCTTGCGCACCTCGGCCTCCGCCGGTCCGCCTGGCGCACCTCGGCCTCCGATCGCGGGGCGACCTGCAAAAGGTGACAAACCCGGATCCTGCCGCCGAGTTTGTCGCCAGACGCCCGCTGAGCCCCCGATTTGCGACGGACTCAACGGCCACGGCCAGGTTTGTCGCGTCATGCATGCTCGTCTACGAGCGCCCGCTGCACCGCTGCGGCCATCAGCTCACCGGCCGTGGCCAGCGCCTCGGTGCTGCGTGATGCCCGCGCGAGCACGAACGCCCCCTCCAGGGCGCTGATCATCGCGATGACCAGTTCCCGCGCCCGCGGCGCGGATAGGCCGGCCGCGGTGAAGCGCGGCAGCCCGGCCGCGATCCAGCTCTCGAACACCTCGGCGCAGGCGATCCGCATCGCCTCGCTGCTGCTCGAGACCTCGAGCGCGACGGTGGCGATCGGGCACGCATCCTCGTAGTCGGTCTCGCGGAGGTGGTCGGCGGCGCCGGCGAAGAACGCGCGCACGGCGCTGACCAGATCGGGCGCGGGGTCAAAGACGGCCGGAATCAGCAGCTCATAGAGCGCGCCGGAAACCCGGATCGCCTCGGCGCCGAGCTCCTCCTTGCCGCCGGGGAAGTGGTGATACAGCGACCCGAACGGCGCCTTGGCCTCGGTCACGATCTGCTTGACCCCGGTGCCCGCATAGCCCTGTCGGCGCATCAGCTCGGCGCTGGCCTCGACGATCCGCTCGCGTGTCGTGGGGATGGGGATGGGGGTGCTCATGTTGGCTTGTGATGTGCCGGCTCGCGTGGCGCGGAATCGTCCCGGCTCGCGTGGCGCGGAATCGGCCGGCTCGCGTGACACCGAATCCGATACGATACTCGCTAGAGCGATCAATCTAGTGGAGGTGCCAGACGTGTTCTCGTGGCTTGCCAAGCGGCTCATCTCGCACAACATGGCCCGGAGTCGGGCCGGAGACATCGAGCCCACCCTCCGGATGGATGCCAGCGATGTGAGGTTCCGCTTCCCGGGCGATAACTCATGGGCCGGCGAGTTCCGCGGCAAGGCCCAGGTTCGCCAGTGGCTGCAGCGGCTAGTCGCCGTCGGCCTCCAGGTCTTCCCGGACGAGGTCGTGATGGCCGGCTGGCCCTGGCGCTCCACCGTCTGCGTGCGCGGCACCGACTACCTCAAGGACGAAGGCGGCGAGATGGTTTACGAGAACCGCTATGTGATCTGGGGTCACCTGCGCTGGGGCAAGCTCACCGACTACGAGGTCTACGAGGACACCGAGAAGGCACGGGCGCTCGATGACTGGCTCGCTGAGCACCGGCCCGACCTAGTGCCGGCCTGACCACCGGCCGGATGGTGCCGGCC
>JBAVWI010000343.1:0-1929 GCA_049697735.1 Solirubrobacteraceae bacterium | reverse complement strand
GGTCCCGGTGGCAGTCGGGTTCGGCATCGGCACCCCCGAGCAGGCCGCGGCGGCCGCTGCGGCCGGCGCCGACGGCGTGATCATCGGCAGCCGGCTGGTCAGGGCGGCCGGAGAGTCAGACGATCCCGTCCGCGCGGTCGAGGAATTGGTCGCGGCTTTCTCGGCGGCACTGGCCGGTTGAGGCGCGTCTCGGTCGGGCAGGCTGGGTAAGATGCCCGACCGATGGGTTTGATCATCACCGCCACCGTCGGCCTCTGCATATGGATCATCCTCTGGTCCTTGAACGTCAGCGGCCTTGACGCCATCGGGCTCGCGCTCGTCATGGTCTTGGTCGCGATCGGCGTCCGCAACGTGCTTCCGTTCCTGCCTGGCCGGCGGAACTAGAGCACCTCCCTGCTCTCGTGGTAGAGCGTTTCGCTCGGAGTCCGCTCCTGCGCCGTCGGGCCCCGCGGACCCTGGTCACAGTTCTGGGGGCGGCACTCACCCTGGCCGGCTGTGGTACCGCCACCACCGGGGGCACTTCGGCGGTCACGGTGAGCGGCAAGACGCTGACCATCTACGCCAGCCAGCCCCCCGGCGGGGCCCATAGCCAGCCGGCCTCCGACATCCTCAGCGCCGAAAAGCTCGCCTTTGCACAGAGTGGCGGCAAGGTCGGCTCCTACACGATCCACTTCAAGGTCCTCAGCGGCGCCAAGCTGTCTGACAACGCCCGCACGGCGGTCGAGGATCAGAAGTCGATCGCCTACCTGGGCGAGCTCGTTCCGGGAACCTCTCAGGTCTCGGTTGAGATCCTCAACCAGCAGGGGCTGCTCGAGGTCAGCCCGGCCGACACGGCCGTCTACCTGACCCAGCCGATTGCACCGCTGTCGACCACCACGGATACCTTCTATCCCGCCCACGCCACCTACAAGCAGACGTTTGCCCGGGTGGTCCCGAACTCCGGCCAGGAGGCCAAGGCGGTCGTCTCCGAGCTCGGGGCCGAGCACGTGACAAGCCTGTTCGTGGCCGATGACGGCCAGCTCTACGGCGCCGCCCTTGCGCTCGAGGTACGCAACGCAGCCAAGTCGGCCGGCGTGACCCTGGCCACCAGCGCGGCCGGCGCCGGCGCGGTGTTCTACGGCGGAAGTGTCGCCAACGCACCCGTCGCGACCCGCTTTTTGGACCAGACAGCCAGCGTCAGCCCGACGGCCAAGCTGTTCGTGCCCTCGGGTCTCTATGACTCCTCGTTCGTCGCTGGGCTCAGCGCCGGCGCCCAAGCTCACCTGACCCTGTCCTCGCCCGGATTTCTGCCCAAGGACCTCACCGGCGACGGGCCGGCCTTTGCCTCCACCTTTCGCACCGACTACGGGCACGCACCAGCTCCCCAGGCCGTGTTCGGGTACGAGGCCGTGCGCGCGGTCCTCGCCACCCTTGCCCAGGCGGGGACGGCGGCCAACAACCTAGCCGCGGTCGTGGCTGACTTCCGCAGCCTCAAGCGCACGAGCGGCTCGGCGCTCGGCGCCTATTCGATCAGCGGCGGCGATCCGAGCATCGCCCCGTTCGTGTTCGCCCATGTCGGGTCCCGCTCGGCCGGCGGGGCGGGCGGGAACCTGATTGCGTTCAAGTTTGTCCAGCTGGCCGGCTGACCGGGCCCCGGGTTATCCACAGCTCATCTGGGTCATTGACTTCTTGTTAGGGGGGAGGCCCTGAGACGGCCATCCGGGGGCGTCGCGCTTGCTGCGGTCCGAAGCCACCATTAGGCTGCGCCGCACCGGGTTGCCCGAGAGCCCGGATTCGACCTAGAGGAGGACGTCTATGAGATGTCTCGGCAAGGCGTGGCGGGGTGGGCTCATCGTGGCCTCCATCCTTGCGCTGAGCGCATGTGGGAGCAGCAGCAGCAGTAGCAGCAGCAAGGCAAGCGGCGGTGGCAGCTCGAGCAGCGGTGGCAAC
>JBAVWI010000342.1:0-3018 GCA_049697735.1 Solirubrobacteraceae bacterium | reverse complement strand
TCTCTCGGCTGCCCTACTCGCCGCCGCACTGGCCCACACGCCGGAGGCCGAGGAGGCCCTGCGCGGGGCCAGCACGCGGATGGCTCGCAAGCCGGCCGCGCTGGCCCGCGAGCTGCTGCGCAACTTCCCCAAGGGACGGCGTGGCAACAAGCGCCGGCGGCGCAAGTCCGGGTCGGGCTCCAACGGCGGCGGAGGCAAGCCAGACAGCGCCGAGGCGCTCGAGACCAAGGTTAAGGACCTGGACGTCCGCGGCGACGCCGACCAGGACCAGGACGCCGAAGCGGCGGCCTGAGCCGGCGCCCCGACACCCATCTACATCAGTGTCCCCAGCGCGAGCGGCACGACACGCTCGGCGCCGGCACGGCGAAGCTGCCCGCCGACCATGGCCAGGGTCCAGCCCGAGCTGCGCCGGTCATCGAGCAGGAGCCCGGTCCCAGGAGGCGGCGTGGCGATGACCCGGAACGCGCCGCGAACGTTGGCCGCCTGCTGGACGGCGTTGGCCATCTCCCGCTGAGGGGGACGAGCCTCGGTGCGGCGGACGAGCGCTACCGCGCGGATCCCCAGTTCGGCCGCCAGGCGTTCGGCGAGCCGGTCCAGCACCCCACCGAGCGCGGCGGAGGGCACGGCCGCCACCCAGGTCACCGATCCCGGCAAGCCAGGGGCGCCGCGCACGAGGTCAGCCAGACCGGTGATGACGTCAAATTCAAATTCAGCTGACTGAAGCCCGCGTGCGACAGCCGGCCACCAGCCTCCGTCCCCAAAGCGAGCCAGCGCCCACCCCGGTTCGGTGCGTGCGTCATCGGGGATCTTGCGCATCGTCCCAGCGGCGTCGGGGGCCATCTTCTTGACCTCGAGCTCAATCGGACGCGAGCGCAGATGCCGCGCGGCGAGCTCGACCAGCTCGGGCGCCGGCGGCGTGGCGAAGCGGGGGGCGGTGCACACCGAACACCGTCCGCAGTCGCGAGAACCGGACCCCACCCACCCGTCGTCCAGCTCCTCCTGGAGAACGCGCATCAGGCAGCGACCGTCGGTCCCAAAGGCGGCCATCGCCTCCTGCTCGCGGCGGCGCAGCGCGGTGACCTGGGCGTAGCGGTCACCGTCATAGCTCCAGTCGGCTTCCGGTACGAGCTGCCAGCGCGAGCCGGCGCGGCGCACGGCCCCCTCGACGTCGAGGATCTTGAGCATCGCCTCGATCCGGCCCATTCCCAGGTTGACCACGGCCATCAGCTCACGCGTGCTGCGCCCGGCCTCTCCGGCCGCCTCGAGCTCGGCCAGCACCGCCGCGACGCGCTGCCGGTCCGGGAAGGCCTGCTCGATGAAGAAGTCCTGGATGCGGCGATCCTCGCCGCCACGCAGCAGGACGACGTCGGCGTGATCGACTCCCCGCCCGGCGCGACCGACCTGCTGGTAGTAGGAGACGACCGAACCGGGCGCCTGGTAGTGAACGACAAAAGTCAGGTCGGCCTTGTCGTAGCCCATGCCCAGCGCGCTCGTGGCGACAACCGCCTTGACCTGGTTGGCCAGCAGGCGTTCCTCGATCGCGATCCGGTCGGCGTTGTCCTGGTCACCGCTATAGGCGACTGCCGCGACGCCGTTGGCGGTCAGGAACGAAGCGACCTGCTCGGTATCGCGCTTAGTCAGCGTGTAGACGATCCCCGATCCGGTTATCGGTTCCCGCTCGCCCTTCCGGCCGCCCAGGTTCTCGACCAGCCAGGCGAGTCGCTCGGCGGGCTGGGGCAGCTCGAGCGCCTCGAGCCGCAGGCTGGTCCGGGCCAGGGGACCGCGGTAGGAGCGCAGCGCGGGCCCACCCGGGCGGGCGAGCTGCTCTTCCACGTCGCCGACCACGCGGTCGTTGGCGGTGGCGGTGGTAGCGAGCACGGCTACGTCGGGACCGAGGACGTCGAGAATGTCCCTCACGCGGCGATAGTCGGGACGAAAGTCGTGACCCCAGTCGGATATGCAGTGCGCCTCGTCGATGACCAGCATGGCCACCGAACTGGCGAAGAGCGGCAGCATCTCCTCGCGAAAGTGCGGATTGTTGAGGCGCTCGGGGCTGATCAGCAGCAGATCGATCGTGTCGCCGTCAAGGCGGGCGCGAATCTCGTCCCACTCCTCGCGGTTGGTGCTGTTGACGGTGTGGGCGCGCAGGCCCAAGCGCTGGGCGGCGGCGATCTGATTTCGCATCAGCGCCAGCAGCGGGCTGACGAGCAGCGTCGGTCCGCCGCCGGCCTCGCGCAGCAGCGCGGTGGCAATGAAGTACACCGCCGACTTGCCCCACCCGGTCCGCTGGACGCACAGGACCCGGGCTCGATCGGCGACGAGGTCGTGAATCGCCTCGAGCTGACCGGGCCGGAAGTCCGCGCTCGGCTCGTCGGTCAGCGAACGCAGGCGAGCCTGGACGGTGGACGCGAAGGTCTCGGGGACAGCGGTTGTCATCGCTCTCGATCCTGGCAGACGGTCAGGCGGGCAGGAGGTGGACTTCGCCCGCGGTCAGCGTCTGGACCCCGCCGTCGGCCAGGACCACACGCAGGCCGCCGTCGGCGTCGATCCCGTCCGCTCGGCCCTCGCCGGCCGCCCAGCGGACCGGGTGCCCGAACAGGGCATCGCGCTCGCGCACGCCGCCCAGCACAGCCTCGCTGCCCGCGGAGAGCCAGGTCTCCAGCGAGCGCAGCAACCGCTCCAGCGTAGGCTCGATCTCGGCCGGGTCAAGGCCCAGGGTCGCCGCCCGGTCGCGGAGCTCCGCCGGGAAGTCAGACTCCCTCACGGCGACGTTAATGCCGATCCCGACCACCGCCCAGTGCTCCTGCGGGCGCCCCTCGACGAGGATCCCGGCCACCTTGGCGCCGCCGAGAAGAACGTCGTTGGGCCACTTGACCTGAGCCGACGCACCGGCGACCTCGGCCACGGCGACCCCGGTGGCGAGCGGCAGCAGCCGGGGCGGGTCGCGGACGATCAGCGAGCACAGGAGCGCCCGGCCCGGCGGGGCGCTCCACGTGCGCCCCTGGCGACCGCGCCCGG
>JBAVWI010000341.1:0-5716 GCA_049697735.1 Solirubrobacteraceae bacterium | reverse complement strand
GCGTCCTAGTCCCCTGGACGATAGCGGCGGGGCCCGCTGCGTCTCCGCGACCAAAAACGGCCGCAGGGCAACGGCCCTGAGCTTAGCGTGGTCGTCGTTAGCGGCAAGTTCACAATCACGCCGGATGGGCCTGATAGCTTCACACCGCTTTCTGGAGCCACCGTGTCCGAGCCTCCCACTGACAGCACTTCGGCACCCGGCGTGACGCGGCGCCGGCTGCTGTCGTCTCCACGGGCTGCTGCTCGCGCTGCGCACATCGCATGGGACCCTCACCGATCTCGAGGTCGAGCTTCGCCACGGGCGACGGATCGTCGCGCGTCATCATTTCGCCCGGCTGGCCCAGGCCGAACGGCGGTTCGTGCTCCGCAGTCACGGCCATATGCCCGCCACCGGCCACTACGCGATCGTCGTCCGCCAGAAGCACAGGACGCTGCTTCGCCGCGCGATCCGCGTGCGCTGAGACGGCCCACAGTTGCTAAGTTGCACCCCAGCCAGCGGCTGTGGTGAAACTGGTATACACGCGGCGTTCAGGTCGCCGTGCCCTCACGGGCGTGGAGGTTCGAATCCTCTCAGCCGCACTCGGGTCGGTGCCTTCTTAGCGGCGGGCGTGCCCCCCAGAGCCGGCCGTGCTACTCAGAGCCGGCCGTGCTACTCAGAGCCAGCCGTGCTCCTCGGCTTGCCGGATCGCCTCGGCCCGGTTGCGGGCGTCGAGCTTCTGCATCGCCGAGGACAGGTGGTTGCGGACGGTTCCCGGAGACAGGAACAGGGCCGCGGCCAGATCGGCGACCGTCGCGTGCTCGCGGGAGGCGGCCAGAACTTCGTACTCGCGCGGGGTCAGTGGGGATTCGCCCTGGGACAGGGCGTCAGCGGCGAGGCCGGGCTCGACGATGCGCTCCCCCGCCATAGCCCGGCGAATCGCAGCCGCCAGCTCGCTGGCCGGCGCGTCCTTGAGCAGGAAGCCCGCCGCCCCGCCCTCCATCGCTCGGCGCAGGTAACCCGGACGGCCGAACGTGGTCAAGATCAGCACCCGGCAGGCGGGTAGCTCGCGGCCCAGCTCCTCCGCGGCTTGGAGTCCTGTCGCCCCCGGCATTTCGATGTCGAGCAGGGCAACATCCGGCGTGGCCGCCTGGGCCGCGGCGACCACCTCGTCACCGCGCGCGACCTGAGCCACAACCTCGATGTCTGGCTCCAGCCCGAGCAGGCTGGCCAGAGCCCCGCGGACCATGCCCTGATCCTCGGCGATCAGGACCCGGATCACACCCCACCCGCGGTGACCGGCACCGAAACCGCGAGCCGGAATCCGCCGGCGGGCGCCGGTCCGGCCTCGATGTCCCCGCGGAGGGCCCGCACCCGCTCAGCCAGCCCGGCCAGCCCGTGACCACTACCGTCGCAAGCAAGACCGCCGGGACCGTCATCGACCACCTCCACGGCTGCCGATCCGAGGTGCGCGCTGATCCGCAGGCTGCACCGGCACGCGTGGCTGTGGCGGATCACGTTGGTCGCCCCTTCTCTCACCGCCCAGGCGAGGACCGCCTCGACCTCGGGCGCGAAGGTCACCGCCGCCCGTTCGACGTCGGCCGCAATCCCGGCTGTAGCCAGTGCCATCCGAGCCCCGGCGAGCTCGCCGTCGAGCGTCGGCTGGTGATAGCCGCTGACCGCCTGGCGGACCTCACGCAGCGCCTGGCGCGCGACCGCCTCTACCTCCCCCATCTCGACCGCCGCCTGCTCGGGCTGATCGGGAAGCAGCCGGCCGGCCAGTTCGGCCTTGAGTGTGACAACCGAGAGAGTGTGGCCGAGGAGATCGTGCAGATCGCGGGCGAAGCGCTCGCGCTCGGCGGCTACGGCGACCTCGGCCAGCTCGGCCCGCGCCTCCATCAATTCCGTGTTGCGGATACGCAGATCACGCATCAAGACCATCAGCAGCCCGACCCCGAGGGTGCTTGCCCCGGCCCCCAGAGCCGTGCCGGGCGCGCCGCCCAGCACCGAGCCGCCCACCGCGGCGACTGTGCAGCCGAGCACGGCCGCAAAGGTCATCGTCGGCGGCGCCACCAGCACCACGCAGGCGGCGCAGTAGGTGAACAAGAAGGCCCACCCCGGGCGATCGACGAGGGTCAGCGCCCCGGCATCGAGCACGAGGATTGCCACGAGCACGAGCGGCAGCAGCGAACGCCGCTCAACGAAGGAGATCAGCACCAGCCACAGGTAGATGGCCACGAACGCGGTCGCCCCGGCGATCGCCGCCAGGTGCATCGCCTCGGGTCCACGGTTCTCGATTGCGTCGATCAGCGGGAAGACAAGGAAGGCCAGCCACACGACAGCCGCGCCGACCCGGGTCATGAACCGGGGCTGGGCGCGGAGCCAGGGTAGGCTGACTCCGCGCGGAATCGGCCTGTTCAGGGTGGACCCCTGGCGCCGTGGCCGGCTCGGGCTCCCGCTCGTTTGCGAGCCAGAAGTCATACCACCTCGCCCTGGGGCTGACGCAGAAAGCGCAGCATCAAAAAGACCCCGATCACCGTCCAGATGGCCAGGGTGCGCAGATCAGACCCGTTGAGTCCCGCGCCACCGTGGCGGGGGTCAAATACGTACTGCAGCCCGTTGGCCAGGGCCTTGATCGGGAATACGTCGGCGATGTCCTTGAGGGCAGTGGGCAGATTGTCGGTCGGGAACCAGATGTTCGAGATGAAGGTCAACGGCAGCACGGCCAGATTGACTACCACCGGCCCCGCCTCGGCGTTGGGGATGAAGCGAGTGATCCCGATCCCGATCGTCGTGAAGGCTGCAGTTCCCAGCAGCAGCGTCACGATCAGGCCGGGGAGCGCGGAGACGCGGAAGCTCAAGCCCCACACCGACGCTCCGAGGCCGATCACCACCACCGTCATCGCCATCATGATCGCGAAGGTCGACCCGATCCGGGCCGCGACGTAAGCCCAGCGCGGGAGCGGCGTGCCCTGCATGCGCTTCAACACGCCCTCGTCGCGGAGGATCGCCGTACTGATGGCCAGGTTGACGAACGTGGTCGCGATCACGCCGTAGGCGAGGATCCCGGGAACGAAGAAGTCGTCGTAGGGAATCCCGCCCCGGGTCGAGATGTGCTGGCCCTTGTCCAGGCTGGCGAAGATGACCAGGAACATGATCGGAAACGCGAACGTAAAGATCCCCCGGCCCCGGTTGCGCCAGTAGGCGCGCTGCTCGTAGCGGATCTGCCACCCGACCAGCCCGAGGTCCCGGCGCAGAGTCGAAGCGTGCTCGTTGGTGTGCGGGATGGCGCTCATACGGTTACCTCCTGGCGCTGGGTATTTTGCTCGCTGGGGCCGGTCAGCTCGAGGTAGATGTCCTCGAGCGAGGGCTGGGTGACCGAGAAGTGATGCAGCTCGATCTCCCGCTCCAGTGCCCAGCCGGTGATCAGGTTTACGGCCAGGACGGCCTCGCGGGTCTGGAGGACGACGCGGTCGCCGTCCAAAGAGCGAGACTGCACCGGCAACGGGGGCAGGTCGCCCGGAGCCACCGTGCTGGGCAGCGAAAAGCGGATCTCGGCCGGGCGCACGTCACGGCCCCCGAGCTCGTCGGGCCGGCCGATGGCGATGATTTCTCCATCGCGCATGACCGCGACGCGGTCAGCGAGATGTTGGGCTTCGTCCATGAAGTGAGTGGTCAGGATGATGGTCTTGCCCAGCTCGCACAGCGAGCGGATCGTCGACCACGCCTGGCGGCGGGCGGCAGGGTCAAAGCCGGTGGTGGGCTCGTCGAGGAAGATCAGCTCGGGCTCGCCGACCAGGGCCAGGGCAAGATCGAGCCGACGGCGCTGGCCCCCGGACAGCTGCTTGGCTCGCTCGTCGCGCTTCTCGGTCAGCTCGACCAGCGCGATCACCTCGTCCACGCCCCGGCGGCGTACGTGGTAGCGCCCGTACATCTCGACCAGCTCGGCGACCGTAAGGTCACTCTGGACGCCGCATTGCTGGAGCACGATGCCGACCTGCTCACGCAAGGCCCGTGCGCCCGTGGCGGGATCGATGCCGAGTACCACGGCTTCACCACTGGTCCGGGTCCGGTAGCCCTCGAGGATCTCGACCGTGGTCGTCTTGCCGGCCCCGTTAGGCCCGAGCAGGCAGAAGACCTCGCCGCGCGCGACCTCGAAGCTGACGCCGCGCACCGCTTCGATCTCGCCATAGGCCTTGCGCAGATCGCGCACCTCGATGACCGGTCCTTCTGTGGGGACTTCGACTGAGTTCTTCATGCTCGCCAGCGTAGGTGCGCGAGACGCCGCGCGTAAGTGCCGGGCGGCGGAAATCGGCCATGACTTCTGTCACCCCCTTGATCATGAGGCTGCCGCGCCTTCGCTATGCATTCCAGCGCTCGATCACGGTCGTCTCGCGCTCGTGGCCGAGCGTTCCCACCGCCGCCGTGGCCAGCTTGAAGCGCGCCCCGGCGGCGGGTCCCATCTCAAGCCAGCGCGCGGTCAGCACGCGCAGGACGTGGCCGTGGGCGAAGGCCAGCCCCGCCCCTTCGACGGCCTCGAACCGAGCCAGCACACGGTCGACCCGGCCGGCCACATCGGCGGGAAGCTCGCCGCCTGGACAGCCCTGAGACCACAGGTTCCAGTCCGGAGCAGAGGCTCGAATCTCGGCCGTGGTCAGGCCCTCGTATTCGCCGTAGTCCCACTCCACGAGGTCCGCGCACGTCTCGGCCACGCCGGCAAAGCCGGCCAGCTCACAGGTTTCGCGGGCCCGGCGCAACGGACTGCAGACAACGAGGGCAAAGCGTTCGCCGGCCAGACGATGGGCGAGGGCAGCGGCCTGCTCCCGTCCGGTGTCGGTCAGTGGCACATCCGTGCGACCGGTGTGCCGGCCGGCGGCGCTCCACTCGGTCTCGCCATGACGAACGATGAGAATCCGATCAGCCACGGCAGATATGACGGCCCTTAGCCGAGATGATCGGTCTTGCCACCCGTGCGCTCGATCTCCTGCACCTTGGCACGGCGGCGTACGTGGCGCTCGTCCTCAGAGATCTCAGCGCGCAGGAAGGTGCTCACGATCTCGGCCGCGACCTCGACCCCGACCACCCGGCCGCCGAGGCAGAGCACGTTGACGCCGTCGTGCTCGACCGCCTGGTGGGCCGTGTAGGTGTCGTGGATGGTGGCCGCTCGCACGCCCTCGATCTTGCAGGCTGCAACCGAGACGCCTGCTCCCGAGCCGCACACGATGACCCCGCGCTGCGCCCGGCCCGACACGATCGCGTGGCCGACCTCGAGCGCCTTGTCGGGGTAGTCGATCGGCTGCGCGGAGTCGGCCCCGAGGTCCAGGACCTCGTGACCGTCGGCCTCGATCAGCGCCAGCAGGCGCGGGCGCAGCACGTATCCGGCGTGGTCAAATCCACAGGCGACGATCACGATCCCACCTCCAGGCTGGCCGCGGCTCGCGCGGTCGGGTCATGTGCCGCATCGGCGGCAAGTTCGTGGACGGCGAGCAGAGCGGCTCCGAGCGCTCCCGCTCCGACACCGTGACGAGCGATGCGAATTGTCGTGCGGCCTCCGAGACCAGGCACGATGAAGCCCGCCGCGACCCGGCGGGCGGGCTCGAGCAGCAGATCGCCGGCGCCGGCGGCGCCACCCCCGATCACCACTTCCTCTGGATCGAAGGTGTTGATCGCGTTGGCGATCCCGATCCCTAGGCGCTCCGCCCACAGCTCGACGGCCTTGGCTGCCGCGGGGTCCCCGTCA
>JBAVWI010000340.1:0-16015 GCA_049697735.1 Solirubrobacteraceae bacterium | reverse complement strand
GATCACATCAAGTCGATCTTCGAGAAGACGGGCGCTCGCACCCGCGGGGAGCTCTCCGCGACGCTGTTCTTCGGCGAGCACCTGCCCCGCATCCAGAACCGCGTGCCGGTCGGCGACGACGCCTCGTTCGTCGACGCCCCCCGCCCCCGAGGCCCCGAGGCCGCGCAGCCACTAGCAGCGCGGTAACGCCCGGCCCAGTGACGTTCGCCCTCGACCCTGACAAGGATCGCTCAAACGCTCGTTGCCTACGCGTTGTCCGTACTCGGCTCAGTCCGTAAAGACTAGGCTTGTGAATATGGCAATGCGGCCGTCGCGAGAAACGCTGGCCTCAATGCTGCGCATGCACGGAGAGGATGACCTCGCTGAGCGGGCACCATCCTTCACGGATGACGAGATGGCACGCATCGGGACGCTCGCCGCTTATTACGCCTGGTCAGAGGATGCGTTCAATTTGGGCAGCGGCATGGGTGGCGCGAGGGCGCTCGCTCTGGCCACGATTGACGTCATCGAGGCTAAACAGCGTGATCTGCGCTGGCATCACTCCAAGGCAGAGATCGAGAACGGACTGAGCCGGGAGCCTGATGCAAGGGAGCGTGAGATCGATCGATCGCTCCGGCTTCACGCGGCGGAGCGACAGCGGCCTGCCTAGCGGACGCCCGGAGGATCTGACTATGCATGACAACCAGATTGCGCTGATCACGGGGGCCAACAAGGGGATCGGACTCACGATCGCCAAGAATCTCGCCAAGCACGGCCTTACCGTCCTGGTCGGCTCGCGCGACCTCGCCAAAGGTGAGACAGCGGCACACGGCATCGACGGCGACGCGCACGCGATCCAGGTCGACGTCACCGATCAGGCCTCGATTACCGCCGCCGTGGACCGGGTCCGCGAGGAGTTCGGCCGGCTCGACGTTCTCATCAACAATGCGGGCATCTCGCACGCGACACCCTGGGAGGAGATGCCGGGAAACACGTTCGAGGAGAAGGCGCAGTCGGGTCGGCTCAGCAAGGTTTCGCTCAACGAGTTGCGCGAGATCTTTGACACCAACGTGTTCGGCGCGCTCGCGGTCACACAGGCCGTGCTTCCTCTGCTGCGCGAGGCGCCATCTCCCCGGGTCATCATGGTCTCAAGCGGAGTTGGCTCGCTCGCCGCTGCCTCCGAGCCCGGGAATCGATACCGCGCGATGTTTGGCGCCTACTCGGCCTCGAAGACCGCGGTGAACGCGATCACGGTCGGCCTTGCGATCTCTCTCGAGTCCGAAGGAATTCGGGTGAACGCGATCTCGCCGGGGTTCGTCGCCGCTGACCTCAACAACCACAGAGGGGTACTCCCGGTTGAGGAAGGCGGCAGGGACGCGATTCGCCTCGCGCTGCAGGAGGGCGGTCCGACCGGAACGTTCACCGGTCAGGACGGCGACACCATTCCCTGGTGAGGCCACGGAGTTCCGGAAGGCCTATTCCGCGCGGTTGATCACTGCTCGACGTATGCGGCGAGGTTTGCCAGGGAGGAGGTGGGTGCCATCGTAGGGTTCCGGCACCACAGCTATCGGGTCCTGCGCGACGGAGAGCTGCTGGTCGACGGAACCCTACGCCACGTCCGGGTCGACCTGACGAGGCTGGCCGAGCGCAAACCAAACGCCACGACCCCGATCCCGGATTGGATGCGGGAGGGACTCGCCCCCTACGTTGGCGAACCTGCTCGATCGTGACGCCCCGCGGCTTGCGCGGGTGCCCTCGTCAGATAGTTCAGGGGCTCCCTGGCCTTCCGATCGACGCTGCGAGTAGCCCAACAATGACTACGAACACGACAACAGCAAGCACAGCGTTGGCAGCAGATGTGCCCGACATGAGACCCCCCGGTCAGTCGTTTGTGTCAATCACAACACTTGACCAGTTTTAGGCACACGCGTTACGACTACGTTTCCAAAACGTGTTGTCAGCCGTCTGCACGCGCCCCTCCTTTCGGCGGCTCGCAAATGCACCCCTTGGGGGCGTCGCTTTGAAAGCAACCGAGCAGCGGGTGGCCGACCGCTCGCGTCGCGCAATGTCGTGTTCCACTCGTGTTCCAATGCGGGCCTCGCACAGCACCGCGGCGGATCCCAGGGCAGCGAAACGCCGCTCGGTGCGCTTTATGACCTGACTGGCGCGGCGTCCGCACGCGGACCTGGCCCGTGTGTGGATCCGGCCTTGCGGGTAGAAAGAGCCCCAGAAGGCTGTCCACGCCGACGAAATAGTCCACCTCAAAAGGAGGGACATCCGTCGGACAGGCCCCACTAACCGCCCCAGCTAACCGACCGTCGGGTCGTGCTTGGTCTGGGCTATTGCGTGCTGACCCAGGAGGTCGCTGGCATGGTCAATGACAACGAAACTCGGACCGAGAAGGGATTGAGCCTGGCTCGCGGGCCAGCTCTGGTGCTCGGCACCATCCTGCTCGCCGCCGGTCTCTACTTCATCTACAAGCAGCACACGTTCCCGAAGCTCGCCAACTTCCCGAACGGAAAAGCTCCGGTTGACAGCAAGGTCCTGTTCGGAATCTTCGGCGCCAACGGCTGGACGGGCATGCTCACGGCGATCGGGGGTGGCCTGCTCCTGTTCGGTGCCGCTCAGCATCTGCTCGCCAAGACGATGAGCCTCATTGTCGGCATCGCCCTCGCCGCCGCGGCCATCATCGCGGCCTCGAGCGGCGACGCCCTTGGGCTCGCGGCCGCCAATGGCTGGACCGAGATCGCGTGGGGGATCGCGGCGGCGATCCTGCTCTTCAACACACTGATTCCGCGCCGGCGCCGTACGGTCGTGGCGGACACCGGTTACGCCGGGGAGCGGACCGGTCGGCGCAGGCGGGGGGTCGGTACCGGCGCCGCTGTGGGAGCGGGTGCCGCGACTGGAGCGGTCGCCGAACACGAGCACGACCGTCATCGTGAGCGGGTGGATGAGCGCGAGCGCGAGCGCGTCGACGGCGACCGTGAACCGGCGACCGAGCGCCAGGCGGTGGCCGACCGCGGGACGCCAGGCGAGACGGCGGGCGAAAACGACCCCGCGTTCGAAGAGCGGGTCGCCAACCCCGAACAGCACCGGGTGTGAGGAAGATCGTTCGCACGCTCACGCCCGGCAGCGCGCGCTGACCGGAATGTTGGCAGATGCCACCGGCGGCTGATCGCGCTTGCAATAGGTGATCCGCCGTCGGGCGGTGTCGACCACCCCGAGGTAGGGATAGGTCACGCCCCCGGCGACGATCGAGCAGGAAAACGCCCGCCGCGAGCCTGTCGGTGATCCAACCGCGTGACAGCGGGCGGGGTGCAGCTCCCCGTCGATGCTGCCGGCCTTGACTTGTGCGGCCATGCGGGCGTGGACGGATCGCTCCAGGCCGGCGGCCGGGGACTCGCCGCGGGCCAGAATCGCGGAACGTGGGGCCTGGTCCTGAGCGATCAGGATCTCGGCGTCGCGGTTGGCCTGCACCGCGGCCGCCGGGTTGGTGGAGGTGGGGGAGTTCGTGTTGTGGCCGTTGACGTACAGCACCATCGCCACCACCAGCACGGCCGCGACGAACAGCGAGAGCGCGAAGCGCTGCCACAGAGGCCGGGCCAAGTAGGCACCTGGCGCGCGGCGGGGAGGCTCGCGAGGCGGCTCGCCGGGGGCCTGAGCCCGGGGGTGCTCAGTGGGTGGATCCGGCACGGCATGGAGGCTACGCGTCCGGCGCGCGAGGGAAGGCAAGTGACGGCGCCGGGAACTGCCCCGTGCCGCGTAGAGTCCGGCGGGTGAAAGGGCGCGCGTGGACGCTCGCGGCGCTGGGCCTGGCCCTGACCGCCCTGGGCGGCTGTGGTGGCGGGACCGCTCCGACGGCCAGGACCGGAATCCCGGCTGCGCTTCTACGGCAAGCGCGGCCGATCGGATCCGGACGGCGTTTTCATCCTCCGGTCCGCGGACCCGTGCTCGGTCCCTGCCGGCCGCGGCTGGGGCCCCGGCGCGGCGTTCATATCGAGCTGTTTGGCGCCAACCGGGTCGTCGTGCTGGGCGCTGGGATCGGCGTGCGCGGACCGGTAAGCCGCGAGGCAGGACGGATTGCTCGCGCCCGCTGCTACGGCGCCCTTGTCACGCTCGAGCCGACCGGCCTCATCCTCGTGCGCCCAGCAGCACACCTGACCCTGGCCGATGTCTTTCGAGCCTGGGGCGAGCCGCTGTCCCGGCGCCGGGCGGCGTCCTTTCGAGCCCCGGCCAATGACCCCGTGCGCGTGTTCGTCGCCGGACGGCTCCGCCCCGGTCCTCCCGGCAGCGTGCCGCTGGCCGCCCACAGTGAAATCGTCCTCGAGGTGGGGCCCCGGGTCCCGCCCCATACGAGCTACACCTTTCCGCCGGGCACGTGAAGAATCCTGGGTCGGCCTCGATCCTGTGACCTCGGCCCACCGGCGGGCCCGAGGGTCAGTTTTCGGTTTGATCTGAGACCGGCGGCCATTCGCCGCCCAGGTCTGGCCCGCTCGTCCAGACGGCGACTTCGACCCGGTTACGGCCTCCGGCCTTGGCGGCGTAGAGCGCGCGGTCGGCCTTGCGCAGGAGCTGCTCGGGGTCGGCAGCGTCGTCAGGCAAGACAGCGATCCCGAAGCTGGCGGTCAGGGCTCCGACATCGCGGACTTCGGTCTGGGCGATCGTACGCCGCAGCTTCTCGGCCACCTCGACGGCGCCGTCGCGGTCGGTGTCGGGCAGCAGAAGCAGGAACTCCTCCCCGCCGTAGCGGGCGGCGAAGTCGCTTGCCCGGAGGCTGGCGGAAAGGATCTGACCGACCATGGCCAGCGCCTTGTCGCCGCGGTCGTGACCATGGAGATCGTTGACCTGCTTGAAGCGATCGAGATCCAGCAGCACCGCCGCAAGGGGGCTGACCGTGCGCCCGGCGTGGGCGGCCATCCGCTCGATCGATTCGTCCGCAGCGCGGCGGTTGGGCAGTCCGGTCAGGGGGTCGCTGGCCGCGCGCTGTTCGGCCACGGCGAGGTTGCGCTGGTTGGCGAAGATTGGCGCCGCCTGGCCGACCGAGTCCCGGACGCGAGCGCGCTCGGCGGGATCGATCGCGTGGTCGCGAGCCACCAGCACCGAGCCGATCACCTGGCCGCCGACCAGCAGCGGCTCGCACAGGACCGCCCCGGCGACCTTACCGCACGCCTCGCAGCGCATCAGCGAGTCCTCGCCCGGCTGGCGTTCGAAGGCTCGGCTGAGCCGTACGGCCAGGCACGAACGCGGCCGCAGCTCGACGACTTCGACGTCTCGCAACGGAGTCAGGGCGGCGTTTTGGCTCAGCGCTGCCTCGAGCCGATCGTCGCTGTGGTTGCGGTTGAAGATCGCCGCCCCTGCCCCGGGTACCACGCGCTCGACGTGGCGAATGAGAAGGCCCTGAGACTCCTCCTCGGAGGCGGAGACCTGCAGCAACTCACGCAGTTCCTGCTGGCGGCGCAGGCGCCCGCCCTCGCGCCGGTTGGACCGGCGCAGGATCAGCAGGCCGGTGACGACGAGCAGGATCGAGAGCCCGGCGGCGAGGCCCACCGCCAGCCAGGTAGCCGACGACAGGGAGTTGTCGCGGCGGCTGGCCAGCTGGACCGCCAGGAGCCGGTTGAGCTCGCGGAAGTTATCCACCATCGCCTTCTGTACCACCGCGTCGGCGACGGTGGGCCGTCTTCCCGTGAGCATCAACCGCTGGATACCGCGGCGGACCGCGGTCAGCCACTGCTCGTTCGCCAAGGCTTGCTCGGACAGGGACTGCAGCAGCGGTGTGTCGCCGGCGCCGAGTTCGCGCGAGGCGCTCAGGGCGGCGGCGAAGTCGGCCTGGCCCTGGTACCAGGGCGCCAGAAAGCGGGCCTCGCGGTTCTCGAAGTAGCCGCGTGAGCCGGTCTCCTCGTCGAGCACTGCCGTCAGCAGCCGTTGACCCGCGGCTTGCTGCTCGTAGGCGTACACCGCGGCGTCGCGCTCGATCGTGGCGGTCGCGAACACCGCGCACCCAATCAGCACCACCGGTACGGCGATCAGAGCGACGAGACGCCGAAGCGGGATGCCGGTCATGAGGTAAACATCGGCATTCGCTTGACCAGCTTGAGCGACGGGTATTCAAGCGCCATGGCCACCCTGGCGATTCACGGCAACGAGCTGTGGGTGTGTCTCACCGGGCTGGAGAAGCTGGCCGCCATGTACAGCGGCGCGCGGGTGCCCCTGGCCGCCGTGTCCGCGATCGCCGTCGAGCCCGATCCGTGGGGCGCGTTGCGGGGCATCCGGGCGCCCGGCACGGGTATCCCGGGAGTGGTCGCCTACGGCGTATGGCGCGCGACCGGCGGCCGGCCCGATTTCGCCGCCGTGCACGGCCGTGGCCCCGCGATCCGCGTCGAGTTGGATCCGACAGCCCGCTTCGGACGCCTCCTGGTCACGGTGGCCGATCCGGCCGGCACCGTCGCGGCCGTCACCCGCGGTATCGGCGCCTGATCGTCGTCAGAGCTCGCGGGCCAGCCGAGCCAGTGCGCTCCGGACCCCCTGGTCGCGCTCGGCAGCTTGGCCGTCGGTCCAGCGCCACTGCACTCCGGCCTGGATCTCGAAGGTGGGCTGCAGGTGATCACGGACGGCATCGACCTCCACCAGCACCGCCGCCACGCCCTTGACGAGCGGCTCTTGGAGCACTCGCGCGTGTCCAAGGGCTGTCACGGCCAGGTCTGCGGCCATCAAGGCCACCGCCACTTGAGGCCGTTGGCGCAGCCGCCGCAGAGACCCGCGACGTTCGGCCAAGCCGAGCAGGAGGCGCGTCTCGTCGGCCCGGTGCACGGCCGAGACAGGAATTGCGTGGGGTTCCTCGCCCACGGTGCAGAGGACGGCGACGGTGTCCGATGGCCAGTTCGGAAGCACTATTGCCATTTTCGTCGCAGTCGCTGCGTGCGTGCGTCCCGAGGGGTAGCGTTGTTGGTCGCTACCGCGAGGAGAAGGAGCTGTTGTCAGAGATGGCCGTCAAGGCCGGGGACCTCGAACGCAACCTGATCGATGACCTGAGCGAGTGCGTCCGCGAGCGCCTCCCCGACGAGCCCGAGGCTGCTCACGCCGAGTTCGTGCGCCAGTACTACCACTGGGTCCCCGCCCCCGACCTCGGCGATCGCGACCCACTCGACCTGTGCGGCGCGCTGGTCGCCCATTGGCAGACCGGTCGCCGTCGTGGGCGGGGCGAGCCCAAGGTGCGGGTCTACAACCCCACGGTCGAGCGCGACGGCTGGAGCTCGGCCTACACGGTCGTCGAGATCGTCTCTGACGACATGCCCTTCCTGGTCGACTCGGTGACCATGGAGCTCAGCCGCCAGGGCTACGCTATCGAGCTGATCATCCATCCGGTTATGCGCGTGGTGCGCGACCACGATGGCGAACTGACCGAGGTGCTCTCACCAGCCGCGGTCGCCCCCGATGCGGTCGCGGAGTCGGTGATCCACGCCGAAGTGGCTCGACAGTCGGACCCGGACCGGCTCGCTGTCCTCCAGGCCGGGGTCGAGCTGGTGCTCGAGGAGGTACGGGCGGCGGTGGAGGATTGGTCCGCGATGCGTGCCCGCGCCGCCGCGCTGGCCGCGGAGCTGGCCACAGACCCAGGCCCCGGGGACTACCAAGCCGAGGCCCGCGCCTTTTTGGAGTGGCTGCGCGACGACCACTTCACCTTCCTGGGCTACCGCGAGTACGACGTCGCCGAGGCCGAAATCCGGGCTGTCCCCAACTCCGGCCTGGGCATCCTGCGGGGGGCGGCTGCCACTCCGCGCAAGCCTTTGGATCCCAAGCGTCAGACGATGGCCCAGTCCTCGCATCCGCTCGTGCTGACCAAGGCCAATTCCCGTGCCCGCGTGCACCGGCCGGCCTACCTGGACTACGTGGGTGTCAAGCGCTTTAGCCCTGACGGCCGAGTGGTGGGCGAACGGCGCTTCCTCGGGCTGTACACGACCACCGCTTACAAGACCAGCCCCAGGGAGATCCCCCTGCTGCGCGAGAAGGTCGAGTCGGTGATGGCCCGCGCGGCCTTCCCACCCGACAGCCACGACGCCAAGGGCCTGGTCGACATCATGGAGGCATTGCCCCGCGATCTGCTCGTGCAGATCTCCGGCGAGGAGCTGTTCGAGATGGCGATCGGCATCCTCGGCCTTGGTGAGCGCCAGCGCGTACGACTGTTCGTCTGCCGCGACCAGCTCGACCGTTTCGTGACCTGCACGCTGTGCCTACCGCGCGACCGGTTCAACACCGAGAACCGCGAGCGCGCGGGGCAGATCCTGGCCGAGGAATTCGGCGGCGAGCAGGTCGACTGGCGTCCGCAGCTCTCCGAATCTGTCCTCGTGCGCGTCAACTACGTCGTCCACTGCCCGGAGGGTGTGCCCGACGACTACGACGTGGCGGCGATTGAGGCCCGGATTGCGGAAGCGACCCGAGCATGGAGCGATGACCTGCGCGCGGCGCTCATCGTGGCGCACGGCGAACAGGGAGGACGGGAGCTGTATTCACGGTTTGGCGCGGCCTTCCCCACCGCCTACCGAGTCGACTGGAGCGCCCAGGACGCGGTCCAGGACATCGAGCGGATCCAGCCGCTGACGCGGACCGGGCGCCCGATCCTGACCCTGTACCGGTCCGGCGAGCAGGACGGCGGAGTGACACGCTGCAAGCTGTTCAGCACCCCGCGGGTCTCGCTGTCGGATGTCCTGCCGACCTTCGAGCATCTCGGGGCCAAGGTCAGCGACGAGCGCCCCTATGAGATCACGCCCAGCGGCGCGCCCGCGGTCTGGATCTACGACTTCGGGCTCAGCTGCCCACCATCCGCGCTGGAGCGGATTGGCGACATCTTCGCCGAGACCTTCCTGGCCGTGTGGGCGGGCGAGCTCGAAGATGACGCGCTCAACGGCCTGGTCCTCGCGGCCGGCCTTACGGGCCGGGAGATCACCATCGTCCGGGCGATCGCGCGCTACCTGCGCCAAGCGGCGATCGGCTTCTCGGACGCGTACATGGAGCGCACGCTGATCGCCAACCCCGAGACCACCAGGCTGCTCGTGCGCTTCTTCCAGGCGCGCTTTGACCCCGATCGTCAGGACGAGGCCGGAGCGACGCGGCTTTCGGTGCAGCTGTCGGAGGCGATCGACGCCATCACGAGCCTTGACGAGGATCGGATCCTGCGCAGCCTGCACTCGGTCGCGCAGGCGATGCTGCGGACCAATTACTTCTGCCGGGACGCCGAGGGGCGACCCCCGTCCCACCTGTCCTTCAAGCTGGACTCGACCGAGCTCAGTCTGCTGCCGCTGCCGCGCCCGCGGTTTGAGATCTTCGTGTATTCGCCCCGAGTCGAGGGAGTCCATCTGCGCGGGGGCAAGGTCGCCCGCGGCGGGCTGCGCTGGTCAGATCGGCGCGAGGACTTCCGGACCGAGGTACTGGGGCTGATGAAGGCCCAGATGGTCAAGAACGCCCTGATCGTGCCGGTCGGCTCCAAGGGCGGCTTCGTGGTCAAACGCCCGCCGGTCGGCGGCAGCCGCGATCTCCTGCTCGGAGAGGGGATCGCCTGCTACCGGATCTTCCTGCGAGGGCTGCTCGACATCACCGACAATTACGTCGGCGATCGTGTCCAGACGCCGGCGCGGGTGATTCGCTACGACGAGGACGACCCCTACCTGGTCGTCGCGGCCGATAAGGGGACGGCGAGCTTCTCTGACCTGGCCAACCAGGTGGCCGCCGAGTACGGCTTCTGGCTCGGGGATGCCTTCGCCTCCGGCGGCTCGCACGGGTATGACCACAAGAAGATGGGAATCACCGCGCGCGGGGCCTGGGAGTCCGTCAAGCGCCACTTCCGTGAGCTCGGCACCGACGTCCAGCGCGACGAGTTCACGGTGGTCGGCGTCGGCGACATGTCCGGGGACGTGTTCGGCAACGGCATGCTGTGCTCGCCCCACATTCGGCTCCTGGCCGCCTTCAATCACCAGCACGTGTTCCTGGATCCCAATCCTGACCCGGCGGCGGCCTACGCCGAGCGCCGGCGCCTGTTCGAACTCCCGCGCTCGGGGTGGAACGACTACGACCCGCGGCTCGTCTCGGAGGGAGGCGGCATTCACTCGCGGGCTGAGAAGTCGATTCCGGTCAGTCCCCAGGTGCAGGCAGCGCTGGCCATCACGGCCGATCGTCTCTCCCCCGAGGAGCTGATCCGTGAGCTCCTTCGGGCCCCTGTCGATCTGCTTTTCAACGGCGGCATCGGCACCTACGTCAAATCGGCCGAGGAAAGCCAGGCCGACGCGGGCGACAAAGCCAACGACGCGGTGCGCGTGGACGGTGCGAGGGTGCGCTGCCGAGTGGTGGGAGAAGGCGGCAACCTCGGCTTCACCCAGCGCGGTCGGATCGAGTACGCGCTGACCGGCGGCCCCGCAGGCGCCGGGGGACGGATCAACACTGACGCGATCGACAACGTGGCCGGGGTCAACTGCTCGGACCACGAGGTCAACATCAAGATCCTGCTCGGAGGTCTGGTGGCGGCGGGCACGATGAGCGACGACGAGCGCAACCAACTGCTCGAGGAGATGACCGGGGCGGTGGCCGAGGGCGTGCTCTACGCCAGTTACACGCAGACGCAGGCGATGAGCATCGCGGGCGCCCAGGCGGTGTCAATGCTCGGCGTGCACGAGCGTCTGATCCGCAGGCTCGAGCAGGTGGCAGGCCTCAACCGCGAACTCGAGTTCCTGCCCAACGGGAAGGCTATCGCGGCTCGTCGCTCGGCCCGCCGCGGCCTGGTTGCCCCCGAGCTGGCGACCCTCATGGCCTATACCAAGATCAACCTCTACGTGGCGCTGCTGGACTCGGACCTCCCCGAGGATCCGTACCTGGCCCACGATCTCGAGCGCTACTTCCCCGAACCCCTCGGCCCAGGCTCGGCCGGCTCCGGGCCTTCGCCCCATGAAAATTCGCCTCGGTCATCTGGCGCCGAGCGTTACCACGCGCAGATGCACCGTCACCGGCTGCGCCGCGAGATCATCGCCACCGTGGTGGCCAACCAGCTCGTCGACCGCGCTGGGACAACCTTCGCCTTTCGCCTCGCTGAGGAGACCGGTGCATCCGCTTCGGGACTGGCCCGCGCCTACGCGGTCGCGCGAGAAGTGTTCGAGATGCGCGAGTTCTGGGCCGACGTCGAGGCACTGGACAACCAGATCGAAGCCGGGACACAGCTCGCGATGCTGATCGAGGGCCGACGTCTGGTCGAGCGGTCCACCCGCTGGCTGGTCCGCGCCCACCACCGCGATCTCGATATCGAGGCGACCACGCGCGGCTTTCTACCCGGTGCCCGAACGCTCGCCCAGGCGCTCCCCAACGTTCTCGGGGAGCTTGACCGCGAAGCCTTCGCTGCCCGCCACGAAGAGCTTCTCCAGGCCGGTGTGCCCGACGCGCTGGCCCGGCGGGTGGCCAGCATGCAGGCGCTGCTTTCCGTCTTTGACATCGTCCAGGACGCCGCCCGCACCGATCGCCCCCAGCCCGTGGTCATGGCCGCCTACTTTGCCTTGGGCTCCCAGCTCGGTCTTGACTGGCTGCGCGACCGCATCCTCGAGCTGCCGCGCGCCGACCGCTGGCAAGCCCTGGCTCGGGCTGCGCTGCGCGACGACCTCTACCGCCTGCACCGAGCGCTGACCCGCGACGTGCTGCTCTCGGCCGATGGACGCCTGGGCAGCGAGGGCGCGTTGACCGCGTGGCGGCAGCGCAACGAGGCCGTCGTCGAGCGCGCGCTGAGCGTGCTCGGCGACGTCAAGGCCTCGGGCACCTACGACACGACGACCTTGCCGGTGGCCCTGCGCGAGCTGGGGAACCTGGTCCGCGACGAGCCATCGCTGCTCGAAGCGACACCACCGCCGGCGAGCGCTAAGTGACCGAGGCGGTCCGGCTGTAGATGGTCTGCCCGACGCTCGTCCAGCTCAGGCGCAGCGATCCCGCTGAGGGCAGGGCGACGTGGGTGCTCACGTAACCCTCCGGACCGGTGCCCGTGACCTGCTGGAGGTTGCTCCACGTCTTGGCGCCCCGGGCCTGGAACTGCAGCATGGCGACGCGCGCCGCGGTAGAAGGACGGATCTGCCCCCACACGTAGACGTGCTTGCCGTGACGGGCGCGGGGCAGCCAGAGCGGGAGCTCGAAGGCGTAATAGGCCGGCTTGGGCTGGTTTGAGCCATAGAACAGCAGCCCGCTGTCAAACGTGGACCAATAGGCCCGAGAGCCAAGCGGGTCCTGGGTGTTGGGGGCATCGTCGACGAGCAGGAACTGCGCGAAGGACCGCACGCGGGGGTTGCGGAAGGCCATGTACTCGCCCTCGTTGAGATACTCGGCCTGCTGGGCTTGGCTAAAGGCGATGAACGGGTTCGGACCGCGGCTCTGGATGCCCCACTCGGTGATGTAGATCGGGATCCCGGCCCGCTTGTGATAGGCCCGGAAGGTGCTGTCCAGGCCGTGCTCGAGGCGGCCGAGGCCCGACAGGCTGGCCGAGTTGGGGTCACTGCGCTTATAGGTCGGAGCGTGCACGAAGTCATAGGGATGATGGGCCCAGCCGGTGGCCGAGAAGAGCCCGGGGTGGGCCCGGGCAAAGGCCGCCCGCGAACCGGACTTCGGACAACCGATGGTGCTCGCCGCCCGGCCGGTGAGCGGCGTGAAGCGCGAGCTGACGCAGTACAGACCGCGCATGAAGGTCAGCGGATCGGTGCTCGACCCATAGTCCGGATGGGGGGCGCCGTAGGCAGCGGTCTCGCCGATGAGGATCGTGTCGCGACCGTGGCCAGCCTTGATGAGGGCGCTCCAGGCGGCATCGAGCATGCTGCGGTACATAGCCGGCGAAGCCACCACGAAGCGGCCGCGCACCTTGACGTACTGGGGGGTGAGCCAGCCGCCGATGTTGGGTTCGTTGTAGATCCCCCAGTAGCCGATGCGGGGCAGAGGCGCGGTCTTGCCGGCCAGGTTGGCCGCCGGGTAGGTGCCGCTGTAGCGGGTGGCCACGGCTTGGACGAACTGGCCATAGAGCTTGCCGTTTATCTTGCTTGACCACCGGTAGCCCTGGCCGCGGACCACCGGACCGGTGGCCCATGTGGGGGAGGGAGAGGTGGGCTGAAAGTAGACCTTGATCCCGAGTTTTTTGGCCACGAGGTCGATGTAATCCCAGCGGTACCAGACCCCGGCCGGATACGCCCCCGGGTTAGTGGCGTCGAAGGCCGGCTCCTTGGCTGCGGCCGAGTTGGGGGCGATCAGGCTCCACACCACCGACACGCGGACGCGGTCGACGCCCATGTTCTTGAGCATCTGCAGGTTGGCGGAAACCTGGCTGGGCGAGGAGTAGATCAGCGCCGTGTCGTCCTGGAGGATCATCTCCTGGGCGCTTGAGGCCCGGGCGCCGCCGGGGACCAAGAGGGCAGCCAGCAGCACCGCCGCGGCGGCGACGAGCAGGAGCGCGAGCACACCGGTGCGGCGCCGCCGGGAAAGCGAAGCGGCCTTCATCGGCGCCCATGGTAATGGCGCCGTCTCTCGCGCGCGCTAGCCCAGGCAAAGCTCGTCAGGTCCATCGCACCGGCTAGGGCGAAGGCGAAGGGTCCGGTGACCAGTCGCGCTGAAAGCCGCCAGGGCACCAGGCCAAGCTATCGTCTGGCACCGATGAGCGCGATGAAGACCAACGTCACCGAGCTGCCCGAGTCCCGCGTGCGGGTAGAGGCGGAGGTTCCGGGCGAGGAGGTCGAGCGCCGCGTCCAGCAGGCCGCCAAGAAGCTCGGCCAGCAGCTGCGCATCCCCGGGTTTCGCAAGGGCAAGGTGCCCCCGACGGTGGTGATCCGCCGCCTCGGGCGCGAGGCAGTCCTGGACGAGGCGCTGCGCACCTCTCTCGGGGGCTGGTACGTGGAGGCAATCGATGGCGCCGGTATCGCGCCGATCGGAGATCCCGACCTCAACGTGGGTGACCTGCCCGCTCAAGGTGAGCCGCTGGCCTTCTCGATCGAGATCGGCGTGCGCCCGGAGGCCAAGCTTGGCGCCTACAAGGGCCTGGAGGTGGGACGGCGCGAGCCGCACGTCGACGACGCGGCGATCGAGGCCGAGATCGAGGCCCTGCGCGACCGGGTCGCCACCCTGGAGACCGTGCAACGCGCGGCCGAGAAAGGCGACCACGTGGTCGTCGACTACTTGGGCAAGGTCGACGGGGAGCCGTTTGCCGGCGGCGAGGGCCGCGATCAGCTGGTCGAGCTCGGCTCCGAGCGCCTGATCCCCGGGTTTGAGGAGCAGCTGGTGGGCGCCTCGGCGGGTGACGAGCGAACCGTTGAGGTCACCTTCCCGGAAGGCTACCCGGGCGATCTCGGCGGCCAGGCGGCCACCTTCGACGTCACCGTCTCGGAGGTCAAGGCCAAGCGCCTGCCCGAGCTCGATGACGACTTCGCCGTTGAGGCAGGCGGCTTTGACTCGCTGACCGAGCTGCGCGAGGACATCGCCACCCGCCTGCGCAACGCCGATGAGCAAGCCATCGAGCGCGAGTTTGAGGAGGCGGTCCTGCAGACGGCGACCGACGAGGCCGAGATCGAACTGCCCGACCAGCTCATCCACGCCCGTGCGCACGAGGTGCTGGAGCAGACGATGTCGGCTCTGGCCCGGCAGGGCATCTCCAAGGACGCCTATCTGAGACTCGCCGGCAAGGATGAGGAGTCGCTGGCCCATGACGCTGAGCCCGATGCGGCCGCCGCCCTGCGTCGCGAGGCTGTGTTGGCGGCGATCGTCGCCGCTGAGCAGATCGAGCCCACCGACGACGAGCTGGTCGAGGCGCTACGGCCGGTCGCCGAGCGCGATGGCTCTGATCCGGCGCAGCTCGTCGAGCAGCTGCGCAAGGCCGGCCGTCTCGATTCCCTGCGAGAGGATGTCGCCAGCCGCCAGGCCGTCGAGCTGCTCGTCCGCGAGGCGAAGCCGATCACCGTCGATCAGGCTCAGGCCCGCGAGAAGCTCTGGACGCCGGGTAAAGAGGATTCGGAGGCCGGCCCAGGCCAGATCTGGACGCCCGGCAGCTGAGAATCCGGTCTCGGGCGCGGCCCGAACAGGCGAGGCTGGAGGCCGAGCGGGGCGCGCACCGGATGACTCGTGCGCGGCCCGAACAGGCGAGGCTGGATGCCGAGCGGGGCGCGCACGAGCGGTTGCTACAGTCGGCAGGAATCCGGCGCAGGAAGCGAAAGAAGCGAGGACGATGAGCCCACTCGTACCCATGGTGGTCGAGCAAACCTCCCGCGGGGAGCGCGCGTTTGACATCTACAGCCGTTTGCTCAACGAGCGAATCGTGTTCTTGGGCACGCCCGTCGACGACCAAATCGCCAATCTGATCGTCGCTCAGCTGCTGCACCTCGAGTCCGAGGATCCCGACAAGGACATCTCGATCTACATCAACAGCCCGGGCGGTTCGGTCTACGCGGGGCTGGCGATCTACGACACGATGCAGTTCATCAAGCCCGACGTGCAGACGATCTGCGTCGGCATCGCCATGTCCATGGGCGCCCTGCTGCTGGCGGGCGGCGCGGCCGGCAAGCGCATGGCGCTGCCCAACGCCAAGATCCTCATCCACCAGGTTTCCTCAAGCTTTCAGGGGCAAGCGACCGATATCGAGATCCATGCCCGCGAAATCATTGATGTGCGCCGGCGCCTGGACGAGATCATTGCCAAGCACACCGGGAAGGAGCTGGAGGCCGTCAGACGCGATACCGAGCGTGACTACTTCATGAGCTCCGAAGAAGCTCGCGAGTACGGCATCATCGATCGAGTGATCTCGGAGCACTGAGAGTGTTCTCGCGCACCCGAGGGAAGCATTAGGGTTCAGAGCGCGCGAGCGCGTCTGCAGCCGAGCTCCTGGGAGGAGATCCATGGCACGTCCAACCGACTCCAACGAACAACTTCTCTGTAGCTTCTGCGGCAAGTCCCAGCGGCAGGTCAAGAAGCTGATCGCCGGGCCCGGCGTCTACATCTGCGATGAGTGCATCGATCTCTGCAACGAGATCATCGACGAGGAGCTCACCGCCCCGCC
>JBAVWI010000339.1:0-4219 GCA_049697735.1 Solirubrobacteraceae bacterium | reverse complement strand
GCCGCGGGTGGCCGAGCGGCCCGATCCAGCCCGGACCACCAATCCACCCCGGCGCCTCGTGCTGGCCCGCGGCGGGATGGACTTGATCCGGATCCTGCTCCCGGCCACCGTCTCGGTCGTGCTCGGGACGCTCGTCTTCTGGGCCCTGGACGCTGTGAGCACCCGCGCCGGGGTCGCGGTGACGGCCCTCGTCGCGCCCGCCGTGCTGTTCGCGGCGGGCGTCGTCGCCGCTCTCTTCACGGTCGCCGTCAAGTGGCTCATCATCGGCCGCTACCGGCCCGGCGAGCACCCCCTGTGGTCGGCATTCATCTGGCGCGACGAGATCGTCAACAGCTGCCAGGAGCAGCTCGCCGTAGCGTGGCTGCTCGGGCCGGCGCTCGGCACCCCGCTGGTCGGGATCTACCTGCGGATGATGGGCGCCAAGGTCGGCCGTGATGTGTGGTGCCAGACGCTGGCCATCACCGAATTCGATCTCGTCAGCCTCGCTGACGGAGCCGTCGTCAATCGCAACGCGTGCATTGAGACCCATCTCTTCCACGACCGCCTGATGCGTATAGGGACGGCGGTGGTCGGCGCCGGCGCCACGGTCGGGCCGGCGAGCGCCGTGCTCCCGGATTCCGCTCTCGGGGCCGGCTGCGCGGTCGGCGGGCGCTCGGTGGTCATGCGAGGTGAACACCTGCCCGCGCATACGCGATGGCACGGGGCGCCGGTCACGGCCGTTTGAGGGCCGGAGTGACAGCTGTTCACGGCGCGCCGCAGATCCAGATCATCCGCGCCGATGAACGCGAGGAAGCCGCAGCTCTGAACGCCCGCTGCCATGCGCTGGACCGGGCAGCCGGCGCGCGCTTTGTCAGCCGCTCCTACCGCTTTCCCTTCGCTGTGCTCGCCTGGCACGACCAGCCAGTCGGAGTCGACATCGAGCGGATCGAAGCCTGCCCACCAGGGTTCGCGGCCTCGATCTCAACCCCGACCGAACTCGCCCTGCGGATCGCGGGCGACGAGGAGACGATCTCCCTGTGGTGCAGCAAGGAAGCCCTGGCCAAGGCGCTCGGCGACGCGTTGGACTATGACCCCCGCCGGCTGGAATCACCTGTCGCATGGCCCGAGGGCCACGCCGGCCCGTGGCGCGCAGCCCGTCAGGACGCGCCGGGCGGACACGTGGTCTGGTTGTGCTGGCGAGCCCAAATTCCCCACGCGCACCCCGCGCAGTGAGAGAGTGGGCGCTCGGACTGGATCCAACGTCTCTGGAGGTAGCAGATGGCAGACAGTGTCTATCGCGTCACCGAAGTGGTCGGGGTCAGCAGCGAATCCTGGGAGGCGGCAGCGCGAGTTGCCATCGAGACAGCCGCCAAGAGCGTGCGCGAGCTGCGCATCGCCGAGGTCGTGCGCCAGGACCTCACTATCCAGGATGGCGGTGTCCTGAACTACCGCGTGCGACTCGGGATCTCGTTCAAGTACGACCCTGGCGAGGCCTAGGCCTAGGACTCGTCTCGGCCCGCCGCTCTGGATCCCGCGTCCACGAAGCTCGTGGGGTCCAGGGCGGCGACTGCCTGCGTCAGCCGTCCGGCGGCGCGACCCTGATCCTCGTCGGACTCTTTGCCGCCCACCGCAGCCCGGACCAGGGCTGCCCCGGCAAAGCGCAACGGCTCGGGCGGCATCGCGCCCGCCGGGATCCGGCACAGTCCCTCGGGCCCTGGGTGGTCATCCTCGTCGAGGGCCATCGCACCGAGGATCTGGCCGGCCACGAACGAGGGACCGACGCCGCTACCCGAGAAGCCCGCGCCGACCAGGACCCCCGGCTCGCCCCTCAGGAATGTGAAGAAGGGCAGGCCACTGAGCGAGTAGTCCACGGGACCACGCCACGAGCGTGGTGCCGGAACGTCAGCCAGCATCGGGTAGACGTAGTGAAACTGCCTGGTTACCTCGCGGGCGCGGGGCGACTCGTGCAGAAACGAGGGTCCGATGTGACCGCGGGGCGCCACGCCACCGCCGCCCTTGCCGAACACCACCCGCCCGTCCTCGGACTGGCGGTAGTAGTTGACCAGCCGCCGGGAGTCCGAGATGGCCAGGTCCGGGCGCCAGCCAATCGCGGCCAGACGGTCGGGGATCGGCTCCGTGGCCACGATGTCTGAGGCGATCACGACCAGGGCTCGCCGAACCTCCGCGATCGCCGCCGCCCACGCACCCAGTGCCACCACCACCCGCTCGGCGCGAATGACCCCGCGCGCCGTCGTGAGGACGGGGCGGCTGCCGCCGTCTAACTGGAGCACAGGGGTGTGCTCGCACACGCTCACACCCGCCTCGAGCGCTGCCGCTCGCAGACCGCGGGCCAGGATGGCCGGCTGGACGACGGAGGCGGCAGGATCGAGCACCCCCCCGCGGTGGACCTCTGAGCCGGTCATGGCCTGCACCTGTTCGGGACGCAGAGACTGAAACGGGTTCTCGCCCGCTGCGTCGAGCCGCTCGAGTGCTTCCCGCCAGGAGTTCATCTGAGCCTCGTTGGTCGCCGCCCACAGCCAGCCATGATTGCGAAAGTGGGCCTCGATCGCGTGGGCCCGGCAGAAGTCGCCGATGGCCGCGACGCCGGCCTGGACCGCGCGGGCGTATGCCACCGCATCGGCCTCGCCGCAGGCCTTGCGCAAGCTGGTGAACTTCGACCACGACGTGAGCACGAAACCACCGTTGCGCCCGCTGGCGCCGCTGCCACAGAGGTCGGCTTCGAGGACCACGACCTCGGCGCTGGGGCGTCGTCGCTTGATCTCCAAGGCCGTCCACAGGCCGGTGAAGCCGCCGCCGATAATGCACACATCGGCGTGGGCGCGAAGCGGCTCGAGGCCGGGGCCCTCGCTGGGCCCGGACTGCTTATCCGATTCGCCGGCCAGGGCCTGCTCGAACCACAGCGAGGCGCTCGCGCTGGAGGGCAGGATCCGCCGCGGCGGAATCCGCAGCACCGGTTGGTCAGAGCGTCGGTGGGGCAAAAGACGGGGCATCGAGCATCTCAGGGTGGCGCAGGCGCCGTAGCTGAAGAGATGAATCCTGACGCCTGGATCTGTCCGATATGTACGAAGCAGCCCAGCCGGGCGGGGCATGACAACGCGATCCCCGGTCCGAACCCCCGCGCCAGATCCTTCGCGCGCGACCACGCTCAAATCATCAGGTCGACGCGGCGCTCGCCGGCCCCGACGGCGGTCGGGTGTCGGACCGGGCCCTCGGGGGTAGGGTGGGTACCAGTCGATCAACTCGAGCTGGGAGGGTGGTTTATGGCCAAAGATCACGGGCCGAGTATCAAGGACGACAAGCAATACGAGGGGCTTCGAAAGAAGGGGATGAGCAAGGCCAGGGCCGCCGCTATCGCTAACACGCCTGACGCCTCGAGCAAGGGAGGCAAGCGGTCCGGAAGTGGACAGGGAAGCAGTCAGAGCCGCAAGAGCAGCGGAGCCGGGAGTGGTGGTAACCGTGCTCAGAAAGCGGCAGCTGGCCGAAAGGGCGGCAAGAAGTCAGGCTGACAGCTGATCGGCCGTCAGTCACCGCGCCCAGCACCGTACCACCGCATCCCGCCTGCCCAGAGTTAGCGCCGCTGTTTTGCGCTAGCGTTGTTGTCAGGCGAGTTTCCGCGGGGCGACCGGGGTCGAACTGGAGGGAGACGCTGGCCCCGTGGAACGGTTCTCACCGTCTTCAAGCCTGCTTTTTCCCGGGTCCTTGTGCTCAGGCGGAAGACGAGACAGGAGCCGGCAATGTCCGGCACCACCGAGTCACCGCATTCCGAGCAGTCCCTGTCGGCGCAGATCTCCAATCTGGTCGTGGGGTTGCTGCACACCTACACCGGCCGCGGGCCGACCAAAGCCTGGACGTCGATCGATGACGATCTGGTCACCGTCGTGCTACGCGACACGCTGAGCAAAGGCGAACGCAGCCTGGTCTCTGATGACCGCAAGGAGCTGGTCTTGGAGATGCGCCAGGCCTACCAGCAGACCATGGGACCGGAGCTGGTCGCCGGGGTCGAGAGGCTCACCGGCCGCAATGTGCTCGCCTTCATGAGCGCCAATCACCTCGAACCCGACATCGCGGTGGAAAGCTTCGTGCTCGAGCCCCGGGCCGCGCGGGCCAAGGACGACGACAGCGCCTAGTTGTGGTGCCCGCTGCCGGCTTCGTCCTCGCGGTCCGCTCTCGCTGCGGTCCGACGGTCGCCTCCGGGTCGCGGGCGGACTGTGAGCCAGCG
>JBAVWI010000338.1:0-13252 GCA_049697735.1 Solirubrobacteraceae bacterium | reverse complement strand
AGGCCCTCGCCCGGATTGACGCGATGAGCGACGGCGAGATCCGCGAGCTTGTCGACGGTGAACCGCCGATCATCGTCGAGGCCGGCGAGGGCATCATCGCGGACCGCCGGGCCGAGCAGGCGGGCTCAGAACACACATCCTGACCGGCGCCCCTGCCAGATTGGGGCCATGTCCGGGCCCTGGTCGAGCCAACTGGCCGCCAACCTGCGTCGCGATCGAGTTCGCTATCTGGTCGCGTTCGTCGAGCTACGCAGGGAGCTCCGCCAGACGACGGATTCCGACTTCGACGGCGGAGCAGTCGAACGGTCGCAAGCACTCGACGAGACCGAGCACGACTACGTTGCCCTCGTCGCCGCGGGCGCTGCGGGCGCGCAACTCGAGGCGCAGCTCGAGGCCGCGGATCGCGAAGCATCAGATCGTGAGGCCGACTTGGCGGCCCTCGTCGTCGCGCAGATGCAGGAACTCGTCGACGCGATAGCCGGACGGCTGCCGTAGGCGACGACTACCACCCGAACGGGTGCGTCCTCAGTGCGTCCCTCAGGATCGAAATCGGCCGTATCGCTGTGCAATCTCAGGTCAGGCCGGCACCGGAATCGCCTGCATCTACCGGCTTTCTTGACCTGTCCTGTCACGTCCTGACCACGCGAATCCGCCTCGACAAGGCGGAGGTCGCTGGTTCGAGCCCAGCATCGTCCACTAGGTAACCACTCAGGATCGGCGTCCCGGGCCCGCCGGTGGGCTGTCACAGCGGGCCTGTCTTGTCCTCTTGGACGGTATTACCGCCGTCGACGACGATGATCGTGCCGGTCACGTAGGAGGCTTCGGGGCTGGCCAGAAAAGCCACGACGGCGGCTACCTCGTCAGGTCGCCCGGGTCGCCCCACGGGCGTCGCGGTGCCCATGACGCTTTCTTGCTCGGTCGCCGAGCCGGTGGCGATCCACCCGGGAGCGACGGCGTTGACCGTGACGCCGAATCGTCCCACCTCGAGCGCCACCGCCCGGGTGAGTCCGACCATGCCGGCCTTCGCGGCCGCGTAGGCGACGTCACCGGGATAGGCCACGACCGGCCCGGTCACTGAGGCGACGTTGACGATCCGGCCCCAGCCCGCGGCGAGCATGCCGGGTAGCAACGCTCGCGTGACCAGGTAGGCGCTGGTGAGATTGCGCTCAATCGAGGCCTGCCAGGTCGGCGGCTCGGTTTCCAGCAGCGTCCCCGTCTCCCCGCCGTCGGTGACGCTCGTCATCCCGGCGTTGTTGACCAGCACCGAGACGTCGCCGAGCTGGTCAGCCAAGCCGGTGGTGGCGCGCGGATCGGTCAGATCGGCGACAAAGCCGATCGCGTCGAGACCCTCTTCCCGCAGTTCGGAGACGCGCTCGTGTACGCGCTCGCTGGTGGCTCCGAGGGCCACGCGAAGACCTCGCTGGGCGAGCATGCGCGCGCAGGCAAAGCCGATCCCGCTCGGGCTGCCTGCCCCGGTGACCACGGCCGTCCTGGCCTGCCGCGACAGCCCGCTCATGCCCCGAGTAGCTCGTCCCGACGAGCCCTGTCAATCATCGCCACGTCGACCTCCGTCCTGGGGTTCACAGGTGGACACTGACAACTTCGGCGCCGTGGTGCGGGTTGTCTCAGTTCCGCCGGGACAATCACCTGATAGGGGTGATGGCGACTCACCCGGGTCTCTTCGAGCATGGAGGCATGCGGAGTCCACGGATCGTGCCCTGCCGCATCAGCCGGGGAATGTGATGCACACAATCGTCAGCTCGTCGGGATACCCCGAGACGTTGAGGTCCCTGCTTGACGCCATCGCGGATCGAGGTCTGACGGTGTTCGCGCAAATCGATCATGCCTCAGCGGCCCGAGAAGCCGGCATGGAACTGGCCGACGAGGTGGTTCTGGTCTTCGGCAACCCGCGCGCCGGCACACCGCTGATGCAAGCGGACCCACGGATCGGAATCGAGCTTCCTCTCCGCCTGCTCGTCTGGGAGGGCGGCAACAAAACCATCGTGGGCTACAACGATCCGCGGGACCTCGCGCACACCTACGCCGTCGCTCGGCAGGAGGCGGCTCTCGATGCCATGTCGTCGCTACTTGCCGAGATCGCCTACGAAGCCTCCACGGAGGCGGACCCCGGAGACGGGTGACGGGCCGGCCCTGAGGCCGGCCCGCCGGCCTGTCCTAGTTGTTTGGTCGGCCGATTGTGGTGCCGCCGGTCTGGACGGCGTAACCCGTGTACGTGCCAGGCCCGCCGAGGCTGGGACTGTCGTGTGAGAACGCGATGTGGGCAAAGCCGAGGCTGTCGGTGTCGACGCCGAAGTCGTCGAACAGCTGGCGGCCCGTCGTGCAGGTCACGCCACTCTCGCAGACAGAACCCTGGTGCACGGACATCAATCGCTGCGGGGTGCCCCAGCCGCTGACGGTACCCGCAGTGTTCTGCACGAAGTGCACGTACCAGGTCTGGTTGGTCGTCGTCGGCGCTCCGTAGTAGACGAGGTCAACCCCCTTGGACGTTGCCACCAGCCACGGGAAGATCGCCTGGGCGCTGCCGGTGCTGACCGGCTTTGAGCAGGCCCAGGTCTTGCCGTGGTCGCTCGAATACGCCGTGCGAATGGTCGAGTCATCAGACCAGGCGTACCAGAGCCTGCCTGCCGGGTCGACCGAGACGTTGGGGAAGTTGTGGTTCAGATCGGTCGATGGTGATTCGGTACTGCACGGGATCGCCCGGTCTGTCCACGTGTGACCACCGTCTGAGGAGACGCCCAGGAACGCTTCGTTGTAGTGCGTGCCCGCGGAATTCGATGGCGCCACAAACGACTGATAGGCGTAGAACCCACCCGTCGTGTTGGGGAGGTTACGGTGGTCGATGACGAGATTTCCGAGCTCGTTGTTCTGGGCCTTGTAGTCCGTGTCCGGGATGACCCGCGAGGTCTGGGTGTACGGCCCGCCACCGGTGTCAGAGCGCAGCACGTCGATGTTGTTGGTGGCAATGTCGTGGTAGCTGAGCAACGACGTGTTGGCGCCGAAAGCCGCGATCCACTCACGATCGTCAAGCGGCAGCCCCGCTTGCACGGGGATCTGAGAGAACGTCGTGCCGTTGTCGGTGGAGGTGGCGACGTTGACCGAGGCCAGATTCAGGCTCGAGACATAGACGTTGTAGTTCCCGGTCGCGTTCTTGGCGCTCGCGATCGCGACGTCGATGTCACCGCCTGACGCACCCACTCCGCTGACCGCATTGGGCTGGCCCCGAAACTCCAGCCCGCAACCGGAGGCACCGGTGCCCCCGACCGCTCCCAGGCCCCGCCACAGCACGCTGCCGCCTCCCAGGCCGAGCTCGGAGCCGAGAAAGACGTTGTTCGCGCGCGAGACATGGATCGCCGGCTCACCGGCCGCGTTGGTCCCACAACCGGGCGCGCCGACCGTGGTCGATTGCATCTGCCCGTAGGAGAAGTTGCCAACCGTCAGGCTGGCCTGGGCCAGTCCAGGAATGGCGGCGGCAGCGAGCAGGCCGAGCGATCCGGCTAACAGCAGAGCGCGGGCGCGCGTTCGAAATCGACAGGTCTGCATGTGTTCTTCTCCCTTGTTCCCTGGCCGGATACCGCGAGCAGTCCCGAACTGGTGCGGCACAAGAGCGGCCTGATTAGCCTGCTCTGGGCCGAACCTACCCACCACCTCCGGTCTTTACACCCAATTCGGGTTCGTCGTGCGGAGTCACGGCCGGTGCACCAGCGCGGCGTTGGTTGGGGCTCGCCGTGGTGCCATGCCGCACCTGCAAGACTGTTGCTCACGTCGTTGCGCTCCGCGCCCGGGTGGCGTCGACGTAGGCATGGCTAGTCGCTCAGACCTTGATTTCACCTACTCGCTGACGGATCGGGTGATCCGGCTCAGCCTCGGTGAGCTGCCCGATTTCAGCGGTGCCAAGTTCGACGGTGACTTCTCGCTCAGCCTCGAACAGGCGCAGCGCAACAAGCACGAATATGTCGCCGAGCAGATCGGGATCGGTCCCGGCCGACGGGTGCTTGATCTCGGCTGCGGTTGGGGACCCCTGCTGGCCTTTGTCCGTGAACGCGGCGGCATCGGCGTCGGATTGACCCTGTCTACCGCGCAGCTGGACGCCTGTCGCCGTCACGGCCTCGACGTTCATCTCCAGGACGCGCGGGCCGTCGACCGGGACCAATTCGGAGGCTTTGACGCGGCGGCCAGCCTGGGCGCATTTGAGCACTTCTGCTCGCCCGAGGACTACGAGGCCGGCCGACAGGAGGAGATCTACCGGGACTTCTTCGCCCGCGTCGCCAGCCTGCTGCCCGACCGGGGGCGCTTCTACCTGCAGACAATGGTGTTCGGCCGCAACATGATTCCCGCCGAACAGCTCGACATGGCGGCCCTGCGGGCCGTTCCCCCGCGGGACTCCGACGCGTGGTACATCGCGCTCCTCGGGCGCCAGTTCCCCGGCTCCTGGCTACCGTCTGGCCACGAGCAGGTCATCCGCTGCGCGCAGCCGTACTTCCGTTTCGTCTCCAGCAGCTCGGGGCGCCTTGACTACATCGAAACGATCAGCCGCTGGAACGCCCGGATCGGCGCTCGCAGCTTGAAAAAGGCGCTGCTCAAGGTCCAGCTGATTCCGCGCTGGCTGACCAGCTCTGACTTCCGATTGGCCTTCACGTCCGGGGTGAGCGCCAATCAGGTCTGCTTCCAGCGCGAGCTGCTGGACCACCACCGGCTCGTGTTTGAGAAACACCCGTCCGCTGAAGACGGGGCTCAGACGTCGCCGACGCCGTCAGGCCAGGCTCAGTAGACCGGCCCCCGGGCCGGCGGCCCGGTCGAGTCAAGGCTGTGCTTGACGCCCTGGAACTGCATGTAACCGGCGTAGCCAAGGTCGAGGGCGAGGAAGGCGACGGTGGCCAGCACCGCCAACCGCGGGCGATGGCGCAGTGCGTAGGCCCCCGCGACATAGAAGACGGGCGCGGCGAAGAAGATCACCCGGCCCCAGTCGACCGCGTAGGTCATGGCCAGCACGCACAGGCCGACGAGCACCAGCCCGCGCTGGGCAAACCTGCAGCGGCGCAGCGCGAAAGGAGCCGCGATCCACAGCGGTCCATAGACGATGGCCAACCTGCGCACCTCGACCTTCCAGGCACCGTGGCCGAGCGCCTGCTGGATCAGGTCCCACCGGGCTCGGAAGAACGGGCCCGTGTAGCCCGGCTGGTAGGCCTGTCCGACCGCGACGACGGTGGTCCGGATGTATACGTAGACGAGAACGGGCACGACCGCCACCAGCACGATGTCACGCAGGGCGTCGCGGTCGACGGGCCGCTGCGCCCAGGCGGCGTAGGCGAGCGGGATCAGGAACAGGCAGGTCTCGTGAATCGTCGCGCCGACCAGGAGCGCGACGGCGAGCGCGATTCGCTGGCGCCGGACGATGAACAGGCAGCCGAGGGTGATGACCATGATCGCGGCCGCATCCACGCTGCGTCCGTTGCGCAGGAAGACGACCAGGACCGGCGGCGAGATCACGAAGCAGACCGCCAGCCCGGCGGCCAAGCGCGGGTCGACCTCGAACTCACGCAGCAGCGCGAACAGCGCCCCGGCGGCGAACACGGCACACAACAGGGCGAGCAGTTGCCACGAGAAGGCTGGGGAGAACGGCAGCACGTGGACCAGGTACGGGATCCCGAGCCGGAACGCATAGGGGAAGTTGTGCGGACCGCCGGGGTGTGCGGCGATACGCGCGTAATAGGGCTCGTCGCCCGACAGCCCCGTTTCGTGGACGAGCACAGCGCTGAGTCCGGCGGCCACTAGGAGGCAGAGCGCGCCGACAAGCACCGCCGCACGGTTGACCGACAGGACCGGCCGATCGGCGGCAAAGATGGGGGGAAATCTCGGGACCACAGCGCTAGATTCTCCCCACCGTCCTGACCGATCGGAGACTGATGCGCCGCTGGAGCCTGACCTGCCTTCCCCTCGCCATCGCCGGACTCGCCCTCGCGCTGCCCGGCGCGGCGTCGGCGAAGAGCGCTAGCCCCCGCTATTACGTCGCCCTCGGTGACTCTCTGTCCCAGGGCATGCAGCCCGACCTGCACGGGGTTACCCGCAATACGACCCAGGGCTACGCCGATGACCTGTTCGCTCGCGAACGCGTCGGCATCCCCTCCCTACAACTGGTCAAGCTCGGCTGCGGTGGTGAGTCGACGACCAGCATGCTGACCGGTCACGGCAACCAAGCCAACGCTCGCAAGCTTCACTGCCGCCGCGCCGGCGGCTCCCAGCTGACCGCCGCCGTGCGCTTTCTGCGCGCCCACCACCACCGGGGTGAGGTCCCCTTGGTCACGATCGACATCGGCGCCAACGACATCGACCCGTGCATCAGTGCCGCCAACCTTGGCACCTGCGTGGCCAAGGGACTCCTCACGATCAAGCTCAACACGATCAAGATCCTGCAGGCACTGCGGCGGGCTGCCCCGGCAGGAACCCGGTTTGCCGGGATGACGCTCTATGACCCGGTGCTCGGGGCCTACTTC
This sequence comes from Solirubrobacteraceae bacterium, assembly GCA_049697735.1. Classification (GTDB taxonomy): domain Bacteria; phylum Actinomycetota; class Thermoleophilia; order Solirubrobacterales; family Solirubrobacteraceae; genus Palsa-465. The sequence goes on along the minus strand of JBAVWI010000338.1, from coordinate 6,740 downwards.
AGCCCCGCGGGTTCCTCCGCGCATGCGCTCGCCCTGGCCTCGCCCGCGATCCTCAAGAACGTCAACGACGAGCTGACCGGTGCGGACGTGGGCGCCGGCTTCCGCACCGCCGACGTGGCCGGCGCTTTCGCCAGCTATTCCACCCTCCCCACGGCCTGGGAGGGACAGACGATCCCGCTCAACGTGGCTCGCGTGTGCAGCTGGACGTGGGCTTGCCAGACACCGCCCAGCGGACCCAACATTCACGCCAACAAGAACGGCTATCAGGTCATTGCCAACGCCTTTGCCAAGGTGGTCGGGCGCCTGGGCTGATTCTCGGCCTCAGGCCGAGACCGAGAAGGTCGTCTCCCCCACAGTTCCCACTACGCGCAGGTACTGAGGGCACATCGTGCCGGGGTTGCAGACCGGTCCCTGGACCTCGACCACGCGGGCTTTGTGGGTGCCCGGACACCAGGTGCCGCCGAGCGAAGCCGGAGCCACGGCGATCGTGACCGGTTGGCCCTTGGTGGCGGCCGGGACGGCGACCGTACGCGGGCCGATGCAGTTTCCGCTCCCGCCGGTGAGGCTGAGCGTGAAGCTGACCCGGGACCCGGCAGAGGACCCAGACGAGGCGGGGGCGATAAAGCGCAGCGAGAACTGGGTGGTGGGGCCACCCCGGGCAGGCGTGACGGTCAGCGCTCCGGCGCTCGGGCCGGTGCTGCTGGCGCTCGTCGTGGTGGAGGCGCTCGTGGTGGCGGAGGTGCTCGTGCCGGTGCCCCCGGAAGCGGAGTGAGACGAGCTCGAGGTGGCCGAGCCGCAGCCGGCGGCAAGCCCGACCGCGCCGGCCGAAACGACAACTGTGAGCCAACGGCGCATCAGGGCGGTCAGCGCTTGGCGCTTCATCGCGGGACCGAGTCTACCCGGGCTGACCAGGGATTTTGCCCATACCGTTGATCCGTCAACTAGGATGTAGGGCATGGAAACGCTCATCCCGGATAAGTTGCCCGAGGCAGCGCTTACGCAAGACCAGCTGCAAGGCGCAGCCCTTGAGGCCTGGCGCGGCTTTCTCCAGAGCCATGCATCGATCGTACGCGTGCTCGACGCCGAGCTGGTGGCCGAGCACGGCATCACGGCGCGCGACTACGAGGTGCTCCTGTATCTCGCCCAGGCGCCCGAGCGACGGCTGGCCATGTCCGCGCTTGCCGAGCGGACAATGCTGACCCGGTCGGGGATCACCCGGCTGGTGGATGGGCTGGTGGCCGCCAAGCTGCTCGAGCGCGTCGCCTGCCCAAACGATGCCCGGGTCTCCTACGGCCAGCTGACCGACGCCGGTTACGAGAAGCTGCGTCAGGCCGGGTGCTCGCACGTGCGCAGCATTCAGCGCCTGTTCTTCGAGCGCTTCACGCCCGAGGAGGTCCAGCAGCTCGCTGGGCTATTGGGTCGCCTGCCCGGCGCGCGCATCGAAACCCAGTGCACGGTCTCGTAGTCCGGCCGCTCGCGCTGGTTTCGCCCGTCCGGTAGCTCGACACTCGGCCCGGTGTCACGAGCCGACCGGGTCGGCGCTGATCGCCACGATGCTTGATACCGCAACCAAACCGAGCTATGATTTAGTTGCAAGCTCAACCACCTCGTACTAGGAGCCCTTATGTCAGCCACCACCATTACCCAGATCCCGACCGGCGTATACAACGTCGATCCCGCCCACTCGAACGTCGGCTTTGAAGTCCGCCACATGGGCATCGCCACCGTGCGCGGCAAGTTCGGCAGCTTCGAAGGCAAGCTCGACGCCAGCAGCGGCGCCCCGGTGCTCGAAGGCTCCGTGACCGTGGACAGCGTCGATACCGGCGAGGAGAACCGCGACGGCCACCTCAAGTCGCCCGAGTTCTTCGACGGCGCCCAGCACCCGCAGATCACCTTTCACTCCACGGGCACCGAGCCCGTCGGGGATGGCCAGATCCGCCTTGAGGGGGAGATCACCATCAAGGGCATCACCAAGCCGATCGAGCTCACCGGCACCATCGCTGAGAACGGCCAGGACCCGTGGGGCAACGAGCGCGTTGGCCTCGAGGTCGAGGGCAAGATCGACCGCCGTGAGTTCGACCTCAAGTGGAACCAGACTCTCCCCAACGGCAACCTTCTGGTCTCCAACGAGGTGAAGCTGCTGGTCAGCGTCTCAGCCGTGAAGGCGAGCTAGTCAGGATGAAGATTCTGGCCATCTCGGGAAGCCTCCGGGCAGCGTCGCATAACACGGCGCTGCTCCGGGCGGCAGCCGAGCTCGCCCCCGAGGGCGTCGAGTTCGAGTTGTACGAGAACCTCGAGGCGCTCCCGCCCTACAACGAGGACCGGGACACCGATCAGCCGCCGGCTGAGGTTGCCCGTCTGCGGGCGGCGATCACGGATGCTGACGCCGTCCTGTTCGCGACTCCGGAGTACAACACGACGATGCCGGGCCAGGTCAAGCAGGTGGTCGACTGGGCCTCTCGCCCCTACGGGTCTGACTCCTCCTTGTGGGGCAAGCCCGTGGCGGCGATTGGCGCCAGCATCACCGACTACGGAGCCGTTTGGGCCCAGGATCACCTGCGCTCGGCGCTGGCCCTGGCCGGCGCGCGCGTGCTCAAGACCGAGCTGGCGGTGGCCAAGGCTCAAGACCGGTTTGACAGCGACGGGCACCTGATCGATTCCGAAACCCAAGCCCAGCTGGCCGCGCTGGTCGAGGAGCTCGTCAGCCATCACCGCGAGTTCGCGGCGACAGTCTAGGAATACGTCATGCCCAGCCTAAACTCACCAACCATGGCCACCTCCTCTCGCCCCAACGCCGAGGGTGCGATCGCCCCGGCCACCCGGATGGGGACTGTGAACCTCACCGTATCTGACCTCGGCCGCTCGCGGGCCTTCTACGAGGACACGCTGGGACTCCCCGCGCGTGAGCTCGAAGACGGCGAACTCGCCTTCGGGGGCGGGTCCGCCCGGCCGCTGGTGACACTGCACGGTGACCGCAGCGCGCCGCCCTTGAACCGCCGGGCCACCGGTCTCTTTCACCTCGCGATCCTGCACCCCAGTCGGCTGGATCTCGCCCACGCGCTGGCCCGCGTGGCCGAGACCCGCTGGCCGCTTGACGGAGCCTCTGATCACCTGGTCAGCGAGGCGCTCTACCTGTCAGATCCCGACGGCAACGGGATCGAGATCTACCGCGACCGACCACGCGACGAATGGCGCCGGGTCGACGGGCAGCTCCAGATGGCCACCCTCCCCCTTGACCTGCGCAGCCTCGCCGACGAGCTCTCGAAAGCCAACGCCCCGCAGGCACAGGCGCCGGCCGAGGCGACGATTGGCCACGTTCACCTCCAGGTCTCCGAACTCGAGCCGGTCGAGTCTTTTTACGCCGGCATCCTCGGCTTCGACGTGATGGTCCGGGGCTACCCCGGAGCGCTGTTCGTGGCCGCCGGCGGCTATCACCACCACTTGGGCCTGAACACCTGGCAGAGCGCCGGCTCCGCGCCCCCCGAGCCGGGCGCCGTAGGCCTGCGCTCCTACGAGATCCTGCTTCCCGACGCGGCTGAGCTCGAGCGGGTGACGGCACGCGTGCGCGACGCCGGGCTGCCCGTCGAGACTGACTCAGCGTCCGGCGGCTCACTGGTCCGCGATCCCTCGGGCAATGCCGTCCTGCTGCGCACGAGCTGAGCGATCGCGCCGGCCGGCGCTACCCTAGGCGACCTCGGCGACGTGGCGGAGTGGCTACGCAGCGGCCTGCAAAGCCGTCTACACCGGTTCGATTCCGGTCGTCGCCTCTGAGCCGCTCAGTGTCTTCCGAACATTCGCTCGTGGTAATCCGCCCGCCGGGCGGGATCGGCCTCGCCGGCGATGCGGCCGACCCCGAGCGTGAGCAATACGCTTTCGCGGAGACGGCGGGGAAGAAGGTTGCCGAGCTTGACGCTGATGGCCTGCGAGGCGGGCACCCATACCTCGAACTTGTCCTGGCCCACGGCCTTGAGCACGGCTCGCGCGACTTCGTCAGGGGTGACGACGGGCAGTAGGCGCGGCTGGGGCTGGCCCTCAATCATCGCCGTCTTGACCTGCGAGGGGTGCACCAGGGTGAAGCCAATGCCGCTGTGGCGGTACTCCAGCCGCAGCGATTCAGTGAGCCCGACGATGCCGTGCTTGGTCGCCGAGTAGACGGCGCTGCCGGGTAGGGGAACGCGGCCGACGCCGGAAGCGATGTTGACCAGATGCCCCCGCTGACGGGGGAGCATCCGCTGCAGCGCCAGACGAGAGCCGAGGATCGTGCCCAACAGGTTGACCTCGAGTTCATGGCGGCTGACCTGATCTGGCTCTTAGTGGAAGGGCCCCGTCCAGTCGATGCCGGCATTGTTGACCACGACTCCGATCGGTCCATGGCTCTCCTCGGCGGCGTCCAGGAAGGCAGCGAACGCCTCGCGGTCGGTGACGTCCAGCGCAACGCCGATCGCGCCCCCGCCGATCTCAGCGGCGAGCACCTGCGCCGCCTTCACATCGAGGTCACCGATCGCCACGCGAGCGCCCGCCTGGGCAAACTGCTGAGCGATTGCGCGGCCGATGCCGTGCGCGCCGCCGGTCACCGCAACCGGCACGTCGGTGAGTGAGGTGGTCGTCATCAATGCTCCCGGTGATCGAGGTCGAGCAGCACGCGGGGCTGCGGGCTGGCGAGGTGCAGACGCTCACCGTACCCCGCGACGCCCAAAAAACGGCGCCCCGAGCGAGATCATCTCGCCGAGGCGCCGCAACCAGCAGTGGCGGCGCCGCTGCGCCGCATCCCCGGTCAGCCGATTAGAGCTTGGTGATGTAGTTCAGGCCGGTGACGTCGTTGAGCACCTGAGTCGCGCCCTTGGGCTTGTCGAAGGCGCCGCTGGGGGCGATGCCGAACTCCGAGTGGTTGCGGAGCAAGCCGATCACCGATGCGTGGCGAGCCTCGATGGTCACGATCGAGAGCGCCACGGCGAGGTAGGCCGGGTTCTTGATGTTGAAGGCCTGGCCTGAGTACGCCGCTACGCCCTCGTTCTCAAATGTGAAGGCTGCCGTGAGGAAGTTCGCATGCTTGGCGTTGTCGCCATGGAAGTTGAACTTCGGCTTGGCGATGGCGTTCTTGCCCAGCGCCTTCTTGAGCCCGGCTACGTGCTGATTCTCGTCGTCCTTGACCGTGCGCAGGAACGTGCGCTCATCGGCGGTCTTCAGGAACGGGTTCTTGCGCTGATGGTCAGCCGCCTCGTTGTAGAACGTCGACTCCAGGTACTCGAGGGCCAGCGCGAAGTTGAGGATCCCGATGTCGCCCTTGCCGAACGGCTTCGCCGGCGGACGGTCACCGTTGCTGAAGGCCAGCGCGCTCGGGGCCATGGCACCGAGAATCGCGCCGCCGCCGACGACGGCACCACCAGCGAGACCGGCGCGGCGCAGGAACTGCCCGCGAGTGTCACCGCCGAGTGAATCCATCGCCTCGCCTGCCGTCTCACGGATCGCCCCGTCAACGTCGATTGCTTCGAGATTGAGCTTGTTACTCATCTTGCTCCTTGTCCAGCGCGGGCACGTATGCCGTGCACTGTTGCGTTGTGGTTTGGCCAATACCGGCCGTTCACATCACATACGCAATTGCCGATCGGCCAGATCAATCGGCTGGATCGATCCTCAGCCCGCTTCCGGGGCCCGATCACCGGTTCGCGTCGTCGCCAAGCCCGACGGCCGCGGCCGCGGCCGCGGAGCGGGCTGCTCGCTTGGCGTCACGTCGTTCCGCCATGCTGGCGATCAGGACGCTGAACTCGAACAGCAGGTACAAGGGGACGGTCTCCAGCAGCATGGTGATCGCGTCGCCTGGCAGGACTGCCGCCACCAGGCCGCAGGCGAGCACCGCGTAGCGCCGATTGCTTCGCAGCTGCTTCGGGGTCACCAGGCCGGCGCGGGTGACCGCGAAGATGGCCACCGGAACCTGAAACAGGAGTCCCATCGCGAGCAGGGTCGTGGCGGCGAACTTGTAGTACTGGCTGGCCTGGACGAGGACGTTGAACTGGCCGCTGTTGAAGTTCTGAAAGAAGTGCAGGGCGGCGGGCAGCACGACGAAGTATCCGAAGGCAAGGCCAGCCACAAACAGGACGGGAATCGCAAAGGTGACCGGCAGCATGCGGCGGCGCTGCTCGGGTCCGAAGGCCGGCATGAAGAAACCGTAGGCCTGCAACAGCAGCACCGGGAGCGAGATGATGAGCGCGAAGATCAGCGTGACCGTCAGCGTGGTGGTGAACGGCTCACCGATACCCAGGGTCACCGGCCGGTCGCCCGAGGGGGCGGCAGACAGGCGTTTCAGGTCAGCGGTCAAGCTCTGGTGGGCGCGGGCCAGCGAGCCTCGCGCGGCGAGGTCCTGGCGCTGCTGGGTGAGGACGCCGACGACGGCATCGAGTTGCTTGGCCACGTCGTGGGCGCTCCGCTGCAGGGAATACGTCGCCCCCAGCGGGCCGTGGCCGTCGCGGACCTGCTGCTGGGTGTTTTGGGCCAGCGGCTGGTTGATCAGGTTCAGAAGCTGGTGGTTCTGCCAGAAGCAGATGCCGAACGCGACAACGACGGCGAGCAGGGAGACGATCAGGCGCGTGCGGAGCTCGTCGAGGTGGTCCACGACGCTCAGCTGCGTGTCGTGGCCTACGGCTCGAATCCGGGGTAGTGAGTACGTGTTCGGCATCTGCGGGGGCAGCGTTCTTGACGATCAGCCTGAGCTGAAGCTAGGCGGCCGGCTGGTGCTCGACCGG
>JBAVWI010000337.1:0-9296 GCA_049697735.1 Solirubrobacteraceae bacterium | reverse complement strand
TAGGTCCGCCAGTCGCGGCTGACGGTGTGGATGTCGTCGGCGCGGGTGATCGACCAGTAACCGTCCTCGTCGGGGTACTCCGTCACCCGCGCGGTCCAGTGCACCGGACACTCATCGCGCAGACGGCCGAAAAGCTCGTGCGGCGGTCCATCAACCCAGTTCTCGCGCTCGGTGACGAGCACCTGATCGAGATCGACGTCGCTCCCGGCTGATGTCACGGCTCCTCCTCCTGACGCGGGCTAACCCTTGCCTGCGGATCCTATCGCGGACTGGCTGGCTGGCCAGCCCGGACGGCCGCAGCGCCCGCCGAAGCTCGACACGGCCCTAACCGGCGGTGCCGTGAAGCAGTACCGGCTCCCTCTCAGCCTCCGGTCAGGACCGGTGCCGGCGGCTCTGCGTCACCCGATGCCGGGGGCGGCAGCTCGGCGCTGCTCAGCCCCCCGCGGAAGTAGGAGGCCAGCGCGGCGACCAGGCAGGCGACGATCGCGAACGCGAATGCCTCGTGCAGCCCGGTGCGAAACGGCGCCGAGATCAGCCGTGGGAAGAAGGAGCGCCCAGCCAGCAGGGCGTGGCTGGCCGGCTTCAGGGCGCCCAGCACGTGGGGGCCGACGAGGTGCTGGATCGGGTTGTAGCCCAGAAAGGCGGCGAACAGGATCGAGACCGGCGGCAGACCGGCGGCGCGGGCGGCCTGGTGAGCACTCACGCCGTGGGCCTCCAGGCCAGCGGCCATCGTGTGCGGCAGCGACGACGCCAGGCCGATGATCATCAGGGTGAAGAAGATTCCGATCGAGAGCACCTGGGCCGAGTTCTGGAAGGTCTGGTTCATTCCCCCGCCGGCGCCGCGGTCGCCCGGGGGCAGACTGTTCATCACCCCCGCCCGGTTGGGGGAGGCGAACATGCCCATCGAGACGCCGTTGAGAAACAGCACGGCCGCGAACAGCGGGTAGGGGAAGTCGATCGGCAGCAGGGTGAGCAGGACGAAGCTGAGCGCCGCTCCGAGCATCCCGCCGGTCGCGAACGGTCGGGCACCGAAGCGGTCAGACAAAAAGCCCGAGGTCGGACCGGCGAGCAGCATGCCCAGGGTCAGGGGCAGCATGTAGATGCCAGCCCACAGGGGCGTGTCGGCAAAGTCGTAGCCATGCTGGGGAAGCCAGATCCCCTGCAGCCAGATGATGAGCATGAACATCAGGCCGCCCCGGGCGACCGCGGACAAAAACGTGGACAGGGTCCCGAAGGTGAAGGCCCGAATCCGGAACAGCGGCAGGCGGAACATCGGGTTGGCGACCCGCGATTCCACGATCGCGAAGCCGACCAGGGAGAGCGTGCCGACGCCGAGCAAAACCAGGACGCGCGGACTGCCCCAGCCTGTCGCGGCGTGGCCGGCGGGGCGGATGCCGTAGGTGACCGCGACCATGATCAGGATCAGGCCAAGGGCAAAGGTGAGGTTGCCGGCCCAGTCGATCGGGGCCCGCTTGGGCTGCGAGCGCTCCTCGAGCTTGAGGTAGGCCCACACGGTCCCCAACAGCCCGACGGGAACCGAGATGAGAAACACCATCCGCCAGCTGATGGGGGCGAGCAGACCGCCGAGGATCAGGCCCACGAACATGCCGCTGACCCCGACGATGTTGTTGATGCCCAGCGCCATGCCCCGCTGATTGGCCGGGAAGGCGTCGGTGATGATCGCCGCCGAGTTGGCCAGCAGGCAGGCGGCGCCGATTCCCTGCACGACCCGGAAGACGATCAGGAACAGGGCGCCGGCCCGGCCGGTGAGCCAGTCGATGGTGAGCAGCAGCGAGGCGGCGGTGTAGATGACGAAGCCGAGGTTGTAGATCCGCACCCGTCCGAACATGTCCCCCAGTCGCCCCAGGCTGACGATCAGCACGCTGGAGACGACCAGGAAGCCGAGGATCATCCACAGCAGGTAGAAGCTGTTGGAGGGAATCAGCGGATCCAGCTTGATGCCGCGAAAGATGCTCGGCATCGCGATCAGGGTGATCGAGGCGTCGAGCGTGGCCAGGAGCACGCCCAGCGTGCAGTTGGAGAGTGCGATCCACTTGTAGTTGTCGCCCCCGTCGGCGGGAGCATGCCGGTTGGCCGGGTGAGCAGAGTTCGCCGCTACTCGGACGGCGTGGTCAGCGCGAGCGCCCACCAGGCGCAAGGGCTAGCCGGCCTCTCGAACGAACTCGGGCTCAGGGGGACGCCCGATTCCGAGCTCCGGAGCTGAGTCGCGAGCGAGGTCGGGTTTGGGCCGCCGCGCGGCCACGGCCGCCGGAACCAGGGTGCCGGCGATCACCGCCACCGCGAGGCAGGTCGCCTCGAGCCCGAAGGACTCGGTGAAGCCGGTCACGGTGGGCAGGCCATGGGCGACGTGGTTGGCGATCAAGGTGGCCACGACCTGGCCGCCGAGCGCGCCGCCCAAGGTTCGCATGACCGTGTTCATGCCGGTCGCCGCCCCAGTCTGCTCCGGCGGCACGGCCTGCACGATCAGGTTGCCCAGCGCAGAGAAGGCAAGCCCGATGCCGATGCCCAGCAACCCGGCGCTGATCATCAAGTCGTACGGATGCCCATGGGCGACCACGAGCAACGCGAAGGCCACCGCGGTCACGCCGCTGCCGACGATCAGCGCGAGCTTGGAGCCGAACCGCCGCGCGATGCGACCGGCGAAAGTGCCGAGCAATGTCATCAGGAAGGCCGAGGGCAGCAGGTACAGACCCGACTTGACCACCGAGGCGCCAAAGCCAAACCCGGTGCTCTTGGGCAGCTGGGCGAACTGGGGAAAGACCAAAAACGACGCGTACATGCCGGCGCCGAGCAGGAAGGCAACCAGGTTGGTGGTCCAGACACCGCGAATCCGCATCATCGTCATGTCAATCAGCGGCTCGTGGCTGCGAGCCTCGACGGCGATCCAGGCCATGCAGCCGATCACGCCCACCGCGAGCAACCCCAGCGTCCTGGCCGACCCCCAACCCCAGGTGATGGTCTCCGAGATGGCGACCAGCACGCACGAGAAGCCCAGCGTCATCAGCGCCGCGGCGAGCCAGTTGACCCGACCGGGGACTCGCACCGGCGACTCGGGGACGAACCTCCAGGTGGCGAACACGGCGACGACCGAGAACACGAGCGGGATCCAGAACAGCCAGTGATAGTTGAGGTGCTCGACGATGAGGCCGCCGAGGATGATGCCGACCCCGCCGCCGACGCCCAGGATCGAGGACAACAGGCCGATACTTCCGGCCACCCGGTCGCGCGGGAATTCGTCGCGGACGATCCCGAAGGCGAGAGGGAAGATGCCGCCGCCCGCACCCTGGATAACGCGGCCGACGATCATCGGACCCAGCGAGGTCGCGAGCGCCGAGATCAACGTCCCGAAGGCGAGCATGACCAGCGTCACCAGCAACAGCCGCTCTTTGCCGTACATGTCGCCCAGGCGGCCGAGGATCGCGGTGCCGACCGAAGCCGAGAGCAGGTAGCCGGTCAGCAGCCAGGTCACCCCGGTCTCGTTGGTGTGAAGACTGTGCTGCAGCGGCGTCAAGGCTGGGATCACCGCCGAGCTGAGCATCGAGAAGGCAAGCCCGGCCAATGACACGACGGCGAGGATCAGATTGGGGTGAATGCGCTCTTCGCTGGCGCCCGGAGTTGACACGGCGGGGTACTCTAGCGGAATGATCATTCCGCTCTCCGATGCGGAAGCCCCCGACGCAGCGGCCGGGTGTTGGGCGACACTCCCCCCCGAGGCCAAGACCGAGCGTCTGCTCACCGCGGCCGGTGAGGTCTTCGCCGCCCACGGGTTCGAGGCTCCGATGAGTGAGGTGGCGGCGGCCGCGGGGTCGGGAATGAGCAGTGTCTACCGGTGCTTTGAGTCCAAGCGCGAGCTGCTGGCCGCCCTCGTGGTCAGGCGCCAGGAGCAGATCGCCGCGGCCGCGCGCACCGCCCAGGAAAGCTCCGGCGATCGCTGGTCGGCGCTGCGCACGATGCTCCATCAGCTGGTCGAGGGTCAGTCCGCTGACACCTTCATGGGCGAGGCCCGGGCGCGGGTGGCCGACCATCCCGACGTGCAGGCGGCAACCGAGCGCACGACGGCAGCGCTCGAGCGGCTGCTCGCCGCCGCCCGCGCCGAGGGCCGGCTGCGTGCCGACGCTACGACGCTCGATCTGCGGCTGCTGTTCGCAGCCACGCGCGCCGCCAAGCAGGTCGAACCGGAGCACTGGCCGCGCATGCTCGAGCTGATGCTGGACGCGCTCGACTCCAAGCCGCGCCCCTGAGCCCGTGACCCGCTGGCCACGAGCCGCAGCCGTCACCCGGAGACAGGGGCGAGACCGCTCGCGTCTGGGTCGAGCGGCAAGCCGGATGGTTCGGCGCCGAGGATGCTCTCGACTCGGTTGCGGCCGTTGCTCTTTGCGGTGTACAGGGCGCGGTCGGCCTGGCGTATGAGGGTGGCCGCGTCAGCAGCGTCGAGAGGCAGGATCGCCACGCCGAGGCTGGCCGTGATGCGCCGGTCGACCCCGGGCACGGTGATCGTGGAGATCGCCTCGCGCAGCTTTTCGGCGAAGGTCAGTGCACCGCCGCGCTCGGTGTCGGGCAACAGCACAATGAACTCCTCGCCTCCATAGCGACCGGCGAAATCAGAGGCGCGCATGTTTGCCTCTAGTACCGCACCCAGAGCGGCCAGGACGTCATCGCCGCGGCCATGGCCGTAGGTGTCGTTGATCTGCTTGAAGTGATCAAGGTCGAGCAGGATCGCCGCCAGTGGCGTGTCGGTACGCGCGGCGTGCGCGACGAGACGTTTAAGGGTGTCCTGGATCGCGCGATTGTTGGGCAGGCCGGTCAGTGCGTCGGTGGCGGCGCGTGTCTCGGCTATGGCCAGGTTGCGCAGGTTGGCCAGCACGGGAGCAGCCTGGGCGACGGAATCCTTGATGCTGCGGGTTTGCGCCTCGCTGAGCGCGACGGAGTGGGTGGTCAGCACGGAGCCGATCACCTCGCCGCTGACCAGCAACGGCTCGCAGGTGACCTGCTCGCCGGATTTTCCGCACACCTCGCACGACAGCAACGGATCGCTGGTCATCCCCTCGCGGTGAGTGCGGGCGAAGCGCACCGCCAGGCAGGAACGCGGCGTCGCCGAAGCCAGGCGGTCGGCGATCAGGGCATCCCGGGCGATGGGCGTGGTCGCCTGAAGGCGATCGGCGCTGTTGTTGCGATTGAGCACCACGATCGCGCTGCCCGGGATCGAGCGCTCGAGTTGGCGCTTAAGCAACCCGTGGGCTTCCGCCTCGCTCTCGGTCAGCTGCATCGTGTCGGCAAATTCGGCCTGAGACTCCTCCTGCGCACGCAGGATGACCTGGCGGTTGACCATCGCGTTGAGCGTTCTCCCCAGATCGGCGAGTTCGTCGTGACCGGTCACGACGACGCCCCCCTCGGCGTCTCCGGCGGCCACGCGGGCGGCGAAATCGGCGTAGCGGCGCACCCGCAACACGACGGTCCGGGTGAGCAGCGCCACCAACACCACGCCGACGAGCAGCGCGACCAATGCGGTCACGACCATCAAAGTGCGACTCTGGTCATAGACGCGCTGGGCGGCGGTGGCGGCGGCGGCGGCCTGGGCGGTCTCCAGAGCGATCCGCTGGCGAGCGAGCCGATCAATCGGAGTAAAGATCCTGGCCACCTTTACCGAGAGCGCATTGTCGTGCGCCGCAGCTGAGCCTGCGACGACACGGTCGACGGGCCCCGTGCGCAACAGGGCCACGAAACCTCCCCACAGCGTGGCCGCTCGGTTGATGCCTCGCTTCTCGGCGGGCACATCACCCGCTATCACCTGGCGCAGCACGGCGAAGTCAGCGTTGACTTGCGGCACCACCGAGCCCGACAGCTGCATTTGCAAGCCGTTGATCGTCGACTGATGGTTGGAAGCGATGATTCGCAGCGCCAGGTTCGCCGCCGCGTCGGTGTCGCTGACCAAGGCGGCCGTGCGCTGCAGTTCCAGGGTGTTGTTGTGATAGAGGCTGCTGGTCTTGCCGCGCAGATCGCTTAACCCACGCAAGCCCGCGAACCCCACTGCCAGCAGGGCAACCAGCAAAACGATCAACGTCGACGCGAGCTTCGCGACGACGGGAAACCTCACGCGGGGCACATCAATAGCTCAGATCTAGATATCCGGACAATCATCCATCGACGTCCTCGCACCCGACCTTGAGCCCGCCACCGTGGTGGTGAGCACAGTCGTTAGGGTTGCTCCGTCCCGGCCGAGAGGAACCGCAGTGAAGATTCGGGCCGCCGTACTCGAGGAGTTTGCCGCACCGCTGAAGGTCACCGAGGTCGATCTGGCCGAGCCGCGGGCCGGCGAGGTGCTCGTCCGGCTGCAGGCGTGCGGCGTCTGCCATACCGATCTGTACACCGCCTCGGGCGTCGATCCCTCCGGGTACACGCCGACCGTGCTCGGGCACGAGGGCGCGGGCGTGGTCGAGCGGGTTGGTGAGGATGTCACCAGCCTTGTCCCGGGGGATCACGTCGTGACGCTGTTCTCGCCCCAGTGCCGCGAGTGCCTGCACTGCCTCAGCCCCGACACCAACCTATGCCTGGCCATCCGCGAGCAGCAGAACCTCGGTTACCTGCCCGACGGCACGACCCGCCTCTCGAGAGACGGCGAGCCGATCCGTCACTTCATGGGCACGAGTACGTTTGCCGAGTACACGGTGATGCCCGAGATCGCCCTGGCCAAGGTTTCACCCGAAGCCGAGCCCGATCACTCGTGCCTGTTTGCCTGCGGACTCTCGACGGGTCTCGGGGCAGCCATGAACACGGCCAAGGTGGCTGAGGGATCGACCTGCGTGGTCTTCGGGGCCGGAATGGTCGGGCTGGGCGCGGTGGCTGGGTGCCGGCTGCGGGGCGCCGAGCGAGTCATCTGCGTGGACATGTCGCACGAGCGGCTGGCGCTGGCCTGGGGCCAGGGTGCGACCGACACCTGGATCGGCGGCCCTGAAGTCGTCTCGCGCGTGCTCGAGGAGACCGGCGGCTTCGGCGCCGACTACACCTTCGAGGCCACCGGGCTGGTGGCGGTCATGCGTCAGGCCGTGGAGGCGGCCCGGATGGGCTGGGGTCTGTGCACGGTCGCCGGCGTGGCCGGCCAGGGCGAGACGCTCGACATCATCCCCCGGCTCCTCATCACCGGCCGGCGCGTGTGCGGCTCCTCGTTCGGCGGCGTCAAGGGACGCGACCAGGTCCCGGAGCTTGTCCAGCTCTACCTCGGCGGCCAGCTCGACCTGGACCCGTTCATCTCGCACCGGATCACGCTCGACGAGGTCAACCGTGGCTTTGAGCTGATGGAGCGCCAGGACGGGATCCGCAGCGTTATCACCTTCTGACCGCGGATCGGTCAGGGACCGATCGGGGGCCACGAGCCGTATTGAGGTCATGCGCCGGGCCGTCCTCGTCCTCGTCCTCGTCACCGCTGCCTTGCTGGTCGGCGTCAGCGGATCGGCTAGATCTGGCACCTCCCACAGTCCCGCCGGCTGGCACGTGGTCAGACAGCGATGGACCCGTGTCGTCGAGCCGATCCCGTGGCTGGCAATGGCGAACTTCAAGGTCGAGCTCAACCGGAGGTCGTGCCCCTGCGACTGGCCGTCAGTCCGCAACCTGCCCCGCGGGGGCGCATTCCTGTTTGTGTGGGAGTACACGCGGGTTTCGAGCATTGGCTGGCGCGCCTTCCCCGACCGCCCGCGTCACTTTCGTATCCCTGCCACCTACACGCCGTGGGTGCCATCGAACTGCAGCCCCAGCTATGGAACTGCGTTCCGGAAGGGGCGACGGGGATTCCAGGCCGAGGTCTATCTGGGCCCGGTTGCCGGCGCGGAGGTCCGCGCCGGCATCGCCGCCATCCTCGACAACCTTCGCGTGTCGAGCCCGCCGGTCAGCGGCGCCGTGCCGCCGGCGTGAGCGCCGGGTTGCCCCAGCCGCCGTCGGCGGGACTGAGGTTGACGCCGGGTGCGACGATCTCATCGATCCGGTCCAGCACTTCGTCAGACAGGTTGACGTCGGCGGCCGGGAGCTGGGACTCAAGCTGTTCCATCGTCCGCGGTCCGAGGATCGCCGCGGTGACCGCGGGATGGCGGATCACGAAGGCCAGCGCCATTTCGATCAGCGTCATCCCCGAGTCTTCGGCCAGCCCGGCCAGCGCGTCGGCGGCTTCGAGCTTGCGCTGGTTGTCCGGCTTGGAAAGGTCATAGCGGTCAGGGATGCGCTGGGCCCGAGTCGAGCTGGGCGCCTCGGCGCCCTTGCGCCATTTGCCCGACAGCCAGCCGCCGGCCAGGGGGCTCCACGGGATCACGCCCATCCCGTAATGCTGGGCGGTGGGCAGCACGTCCCGCTCGATTTCCCGGACCAGCAGCGAGTACGGGGGCTGTTCGCAGACAAAGCGCTCGCGGCCTCGCTTCTCGGCCACCCATTGCGCTTCGACGATCTGGCTGGCGGGGAAGGTGGACGAGCCGAGGTAGCGCACCTTGCCGGCGCGAACCAGATCGGTGAGCGCACCGAGGGTCTCGTCGATGTCGGTGTCAGCCTCGGGACGATGGATCTGGTAGAGGTCGATGTAGTCGGTGCCCAGCCGGCGCAGCGAGTTCTCGACCTCTTTGATGATCCAGCGCCGGGAGTTCCCGAATTCGTTGGCGTCATCGCCCATCGTCCCGTGGACCTTGGTGGCCAGCACGACGTGGTCACGCTTGCCTGCGGTCAGGGCCTTGCCGACGATCTCCTCTGACTCACCGCGCGAGTAGACGTCGGCGGTATCGATGAAATTGATCCCGGCGTCCAGGGCGCGGTGGATGATGCGGATGCTGTCGTCGTGGTCGCGGTTGCCCCACTCCCCGAACATCATCGCGCCCAGACAGAGCGGAGAGACCTTGGTTCCTGTGGTGCCCAGCGTTCGATATTCCATCTTCCTCACCCTACAAACCCCCTGCCCCCGCCCCGCGCCGAATCTGTGAACCTCATATGCGCCTCCTCGCCGCCGCTCCCCGAGCCCTGACGCCGCTGGCCCTTGGCGCCGCCGCGCTCGCCCTCGTGGCCCCCTCGGGCGGCCTGGCCCGCCACTCCGACCTGCTCCTGGCCCTGCTCGTGCTCGCCACCGCGCTCGGCATCTCCGCCACCGACCTCGCCCGTCTGCGTGACCACGCCGGCGCCGTCGCGCTGCTCTCGGCCCTGCCTATGATCGCGCTGGCCGCGCTGGCGTGGCTGATCGGCCGCGCGTTTGACACCGACGTCCGCGACGGCCTGCTCGCCGTCGGGCTCTCGAGCTCGGAGGTGGCAGC
>JBAVWI010000336.1:0-7186 GCA_049697735.1 Solirubrobacteraceae bacterium | reverse complement strand
CTCGGCGAACCGGCCACCAGCGCCGGCGCCGGCGATGCCCCCGCCGCCGGCACCAAGCCACCGGCGCTGACCACCGAGACACGGGACGCGTTGTGGCGCTACGCGGGCCTGGAGCGCAGCCGCGACGGGCTGCGCCGCCTGGTCGAGGACCCCTACCCGCTGGCCCGCCTGATCGCCCGCTGCGCGCTGGCTCGCGAAGAGAGCCGCGGCGCCCATCTGCGCACCGACTTCCCCAACTCAAGGCCAGAACTGGACGGGGTGCACGTCACGCTCAGCGCCGACTGTGAGCCCGACCTGGTCGTGTGGAAATAGCTGCACAGACTGAAAGGCCAGATTCCAGCTTAATGTGTAGTTAATATCTGGCGCGCGGCAAAGTTCACACGACGCGGGTATTACTCGCTCGTAGCTTTCAAAGACCCGCTCGGCCGGAGCGCCGAAACGGAGGGAGAGAGACGGAATATGTATCGCTTCAGTCGCGCGATCTACCGGGAGGTCGCCTCGGAGATCTTGGAGGACCCGCACGGGCAATGCCCGTACGCCAATCACGAGCGTGTGCTGCATGCATGTGAGAGCGCTGTCGAGCGGCTGGCCACCGATCGCCACTATTTCGCGCGTCCCGCGCGGACGCTGTTCAACGACATCCGGGCCTACTTCCCGATGAGCTCCCAGCCGCGACTGCTGCGCGTGATCGAGGGCTATCTGGCCTGCGCGGACGAATTCCTGCGCAAGGTGCCCCAGAACGGATACGACCTCTACGGCAATCCCCTGCAGTGCCGCGCGAGCACCCGCAAGGGCACGCCGTGCCAGCGGATGCCGCTGCCCCACAACGGGTACTGCCCGTCTCACCAGCACCTGGCCGAGACCGAAGAGGTCGCGCCCGCGATCGCCGCCTGAACCTGGTCCGCCGGCGGTGTTCCCGCCGGCGGCGCTTGAGGCGGTGTAAAACAGGTTGATGCTCCTAGGCGTCGATGTCGGCGGGACCTTCACCGACGCCGTGCTTGCCTCCGACGGCCGGCTGGTGACCGCCAAGGCGCCGAGCACGCCCCGGGACCAGTCAGAGGGGGTGCTGGCCGCCGTGGGTGCCGTACTCGAGGCGGCCGGCGTGTCGGCCACAGACGTGCGCCGGTTCTCGCACGGGATGACCGTGGCCACCAACGCGCTGCTCGAGGGCCGGGGCGCGCGGACAGTGTTTCTGGCCACCGAGGGCTTCAGCGACGTGATCGCTCTCGGGCGCCAGGACCGGCGCGAGCTCTACCGGCTGTGCGCCGCCCGCCCGTCCCCGTTGACCCCCACGGAGCGGCGGGTCGGCGTCCCCGAGCGGATGACCCCGGACGGTCCGCTGCGCGAGCTGACCGGCCAGGCCGCGACCGCCGTTGCCCGACAGATCGCCGAACACGAGCCCGAAGCGGTGGCCGTATGCCTGCTGCACTCCTACCGGCATCCCGAACACGAGCAGGCTCTGGCCCGGGCGCTGGCCGACGAGCTTCCCGGCGTCCACGTTTCGCTCTCACATGAAGTGGTCGGCACCTTCAGGGAGTTCGAGCGGGCGGCGACCACGGAGCTTGACGCTGCCCTCTCCCCCCTGCTGGCCGGCTATTTGCACCGCCTGGCAGACCGCTGCCGCGAGGCCGGTCTGCCCGCTCCGGCCATCATGCAGTCCGGCGGCGGGCTGATCGACCTCGAGGCGGCGGCCGGGCACGCCGCCTGGACGGTCCTCTCGGGCCCCGCCGCCGGTGCCGCCGGCGCTGCCTTTGTCGCCCGCGCCGCAGAGGCTCCCGACGCGCTCTGCTTCGACATGGGCGGGACCTCCTGCGATGTCTGCGTGATCGACGACGGCGCCGTCCAGGAGCAGAGCGCGGCCAGCATCGCAGCGCGTCCGCTCGCGCTGCCCACAGTCGCTGTGCACACAGTCGGCGCGGGCGGGGGCTCGATCGGTTGGCGCGATCCAGGCGGCGCGCTCCGGGTCGGGCCCCGGTCGGCGGGCGCCGAGCCTGGCCCGGCCTGCTACGGCCGCGGCGGCGAGGAGCCGACGGTCACCGATGCCAACCTCCTGCTCGGTTACCTGGCGCCCGACACGCCACTGGCCGGCGGCGTGGCGCTCGATCGCGACGCCGCTCAGCGCGCCGTCGAGTCGCTGGCCGCCGAGCTTCATCTCGGGCCGCTCGAGTGTGCCGAGGGCATCATCCAGGTCGCCAACGCCGAGATGGTGCGGGCTCTGCGGGTGGTCACGGTGGAGCGCGGGATTGATCCGCGCCGCTATGCGCTGCTCGCCTTCGGCGGGGCCGGCGGGCTGCACGCGGCTGCGATCGCCGACCAGCTCGGGATCGAGCGGATCGTCTGCCCCAGCGCGTCGGGGGTCCTGGCGGCGCTGGGACTGGTGGTATCGCCGCGCCGGCGCGACGCGCAGCGCAGCGTCTTTCTGTCCGGCGACGGGTTGACTGCCGAGGCCGTGGCCGAACTGGCCGCGCAACTCGGCGAGCAGGCGCGCGGCGAGCTGGGTGAGTCCGGAGCCAAGCTGCGAGCGGTCTACGAGCTGCGCTACCGCGGTCAAGCTTTCGAGCTGCCGATCGGGGCGGCCCTCGACCCTTCGCCCGAGGAGCTCCGGGATGGCTTTGAGCGTTTGCACGAGGAGCGTTACGGCTATCGCGACGGCGACCAGGATCTCGAGCTGGTCACGATCCGGGTCACCGCCACGGTGGCCAGCGCCGACGTGGAGCTTGCCGCGACGGCCGGCAGCGGGGCGCGCCACGGGCGCCGGTCCGCCCGCCTGGGCGGAGAGGAGGTCGAGCTCGAGCTGGTCGGCGGCGACCTTGACCCCGGAACCGAGATCGCCGGCCCGGCCCTCGTCGAGCTGCCCGAGGCGACCTTGCTCGTGCCGGCCGGCTGGAGCGGGAGCGTCGATGATCAGGGCACGATCGATCTCAGGCGAGGGCAGCAGTGATCGACGCCGTCGAGCTCCAGGTCCTGACCGGCGCCCTGCACGCGATCTGTGAGGAGATGGGCGCCGTCCTGATCCGCTCCGCACACTCGGCCAACATCAAGGAGCGCCGCGACGCCTCCACGGCGCTCTTCAGTCCGAGCGGCGAGATGGTGATGCAGGCCGAGCACATCCCCGTCCACCTCGGGGCGATGCCCGCCGCCGTGGCCGCGGTCCTCGAGGAGGAGCACCGCCCGGAGCGCTCGTGGATCCTCAACGACCCCTACCGGGGCGGGACCCATCTCCCGGACATCACCGTGATCACGCCAATCTTCGCGGGCCAGCGCGGTGGTCGCGAGCTGATTGCCTTTGCCGCCAACCGTGCCCATCACGCCGACGTCGGCGGTCCCACCCCGGGTTCGATGCCCGCCGACAGCCGCAGCCTCGAGGACGAAGGCGTTGTCATCGCGCCCCGCATTCTCGACGCCGACGCGGTAACCGAGCTCAGCGGACTGATGCGCCGCCCCGACCAGCGCCGCGCCGACCTACGCGCCCAGCTGGCGGCCGGCCGGGTCGGTGCGCTGCGCACCGTGGAACTGCACAACCGGACCGGCGCACGGCGGCTCCGTGAAGCCTTCGCCGAGACTCTTGACTACGCCGAGCGCCGCACCCGCGCCTGCCTGGCGGAGCTCGAGGACGGGGACTACGAAGCGCGGGATGTGCTCGAGGCGCGCGAGGGCGACCTGGAGATCGTCCTGCACGCCCGCAAGCGCGGAGACCAGCTCGAGCTTGACTTCACCGGCAGCGCGGAGCAGTACGAGGGCAACCTCAACTGCCCGTTGGCGGTGACGCGTTCAGCCTGCTACTTCGCCCTGCGCGTGCTCACCGATCCCGACATCCCCGCCAACGCCGGCGCCTATCGCCCGCTCGAGGTGATCGCGCCGGAGGGCTCGCTGCTCAACGCGCGGTCACCGGCCGCGGTGGTGGGCGGGAACGTGGAAACCTCGTCGCGGGTCGCCGACGTGGTGCTGGGCGCGTTCGGCCACGCACTCGGCCAGGGCACGATGAACAACCTCACCCTCGGCAACGACGAGGTCGTCTACTACGAGACGATCGGGGGCGGCCAGGGCGCCTGCGCCGACGCCGATGGTCCCAGCGGCGCTCACGTGGCGATGAGCAACACCCTCAACACCCCGGTAGAGGCGCTCGAGCTCGAGTTCCCGCTGCGCGTTGTCGAGTACTCGCTGCGGCGTGGCTCGGGCGGCCGCGGCCGCCACTGCGGCGGGGACGGCGTCGTGCGCGAGCTTGAAGCGCTGGCGCCGCTGCATTACTCGCTGATCACCGAGCGCCGCCGGCACGCCCCGCCGGGCGCGGACGGGGGCACCGAGGGGCAACCGGGGCGCAACCTGCTCGACGGCCAAGAGCTGGAGCCCAAGGCAATCGGCGAGCTGTCCGCCGGGCAGCGCCTGCGGATCGAAACCCCAGGTGGCGGGGGGTACGGAAGTCCAGATGCTCGGGATGACGATGGCCAGGGCGAAGCGGCATGATTCCAAGCGTGAGCGAACGCGTCGCCTTCCTCGGTTTGGGCATCATGGGATCGCGCATGGCCGCCAACCTGGCCCGGGCCGGCTTCGCCCTCACCGTCTATAACCGCACCCGCGCCACCGCCGAGGCGTTCGCCGCCGAGCACGGCGCCCAAGTCGCCGACACGCCGGCGGCCGCCGCGGCCGAGGCAGATATCGCGATCACGATGGTCGTCGACGGCGACCAGGTCCGCTCGCTGCTGCTCGCGCCCGATGACGGCGCCGCGACTGGCGCCAGGGCGGGGACGTTGTTCGTTGACTGCTCGACGATCGGGGTCACCGCCACGCGGGAGATCGGCGCCGAGCTGAGCCAGCGCGGGTTGAGGCTGATCGACGCTCCGGTCACGGGTTCCTCTCCCAAGGCGCAGGACGGGACCTTGACCTTCATGGTGGGCAGCTCCGAGGACGACTTCGCCCGGCTGCGGCCGCTGCTCGACGCAATGGGCGAGGTGATCGTCCATGCCGGCGGGCAAGGACAGGGCCAGATGGTCAAGCTGATCAACAACGCCGTCGCCGCCGCCAACGCCACCGCGCTCGGCGAGGCCCTGGTCGTGGGCGCCCGCGCGGGCGTCGACCTCGATGCCCTCGTACGGGTAATGGGCGCCGGATCGGGCGGCTCGGCCATGCTCGCGCTCAAGGCCGGCCCGATGCGCAGGCACGACTACACGACGCTGTTCAAGCTCGCGCACATGCTCAAGGACGTCCGTCTCTGCCTGGAAGAGGGCCAGGCCTTCGGGGTCGGGTTTCCGTCCGCCGCGCACGCCCGTGAGGTCCTCTCCACGGCGATGGGCCGGAACCTCGCAGATGCCGATTTCGCGGCCCTGATCGAGGTCCTCGAGGGCGCCGCCGACGTCCGTCTGTGAGCCGCGAGCGAAACCGCGCAACGCGCCCGGGTTTGCTTACACTGCTGTAGCTTCAGTTGCTCCTCAGCTTCGGCAAAAACCGCTATTTTGCAGGTTTATTTGCCAAATCCGGGCAACTCGCCTACAATCAACTCGTCCCGTCGCTGACGTTGCCGTTTAGGCGCGTGCGGGACTTTCCGCTTACAAATAAAACCGTCTCCCCCCTTTATCTCAAATGCCGATTGCTTTTAAAGAATGGGCCGTCACTGTGCGAGCGCTCGCCGAAGGTGAGCAGCTTTTAACGCTTCGCAAAGGCGGCATCCGTGAACCCGAGAAGCACTTCAAGCTCGACTACGAGCGCTTCTTCCTCTACCCCACGTTCGACCATCAGCGCACCGATCTGGTCCGTGAGTCGCATCGTCCCGAGTTGTCGCGTGCCCTCGAGGAGGGCGTGTGGAGCGACGGCGAGCCGCACCCTCAGGCCCTTTATCGCGGCGATCAGCTCAACCAGCCCGATCGCGTGCGCATTCGGGCCTGGGCCGAGGTCGCTGCCCACTTCACCGTCACCGATCGTCGCGCTGTTGACGCCTTGTCGCCGTTCTACGTCTGGACGACGGACTACGCCGAGAAGCGTCTGGCGTGGAAGCGCCGCCACCCCCTGCACGTGATTCTGCTGCGCACGTACCGAATCCCGAGGCCGGTGACGGTCAAGGTGCGCGACGAATACGGTGGCTGTCGTTCATGGCTCGAGCTGACGCGCGAGCTCCCCTTCGAAGGCACACCCGTGCTCTCCGACGAGGAGTTCGACCGTGCCTCTGAGGAGATCGCCTCGATCGCCTCAGACCGTCAGCCCGTCCTGGTCTGAAGCCGAAGCGGCCGGGCCGCGGTGTCGACGGGTCTTCATCGTCTCGTCGGCCCCCGGCCGGGTCCGCCATCTCGGCGCCCGGCCAGGTCCGCCCCGTCGGCGCCCGACCAGGTCCACCACGAGGGCCGGGTCGAGCTCGAGGCCGGACTGAGCTTCGGATGAGACCGATGCCGCGGCTGTCGCTCCACGTCAGGGGTGACTGAGCGCCGATGCCGTGGGTTGAGTCACAGCTGGGCGATTTCAGGGCTCGTCACGACGAGGCCGACGCCCGTGACGCCCGGCGCGTGCTCCAGTCGCTGCAGCTCACCCAGCTGCGGATGACGGAGCTGTTTCCCCGCCCGGCGGGGGAGATGACAGTGGTCCTGCACTCGGGGGTGAGCTCGCTGGCCATGACCAATCCGACCCTGCCCCTCGTCTGGCTGCTCACCGCGCCGGCAGCGCGCCGCTATGTGGCCGGCTGGGCGGGGGCCCACGAGCTGCACGTCCTCGCCCCCGCCGTGCTCAGGGGGCGGGCCTCCAACGTAACCGGCTCACGCGAGATGCTCGCCCTGAGCGCCTCGGCGCTGTATGCGCGCCGGGTCGTGATCGAGAACAACCGCGAGCTCTATCCGGTGATGGGGGCCCTGCGTCTGCGGCGCGAGCTGCGCTGGGCATGGCTGCTGGAGGGAGCCGCGCGCTGGTTCTGTGGCCAGACTGAGCACGCTCGGCCCGCGATCGCGCGGCGGCTCCGCGAGGGGGGTCGCCCGCGCTTTCCGCCCGGCCTGCGCGATGCCGCCCTGCTCGGCGGGACTGTGATCGACCTGCTGGTCCGCGAGGAGGGTGAGCACCGGGCGGCCCAGCTGGCCTGCCGGCTCGAGCCGGGCGGTCCGTCGGCCGCCCTCGTCCAGGCGTTCCGAGGCCGCTCGATCGCCCACACCGAGGAGGTCTGGCGCTCGCACCTGGCTCGCACGGCCGGCGCGCACTGACGCTCGCACCTGGC
>JBAVWI010000335.1:0-7936 GCA_049697735.1 Solirubrobacteraceae bacterium | reverse complement strand
CAGCATGCCGGCCTCGGCCGCGTGGTCGGGGTATCCGAGCGAGATCCGGATCATGAAGCGGTCCACCTGAGCCTCGGGCAGCGGATAGGTGCCCTCATACTCGATCGGATTCTGGGTGGCCAGGACGAGAAACGGCCGGGCCAGCTCGTGGGTGTGGACGTCAACCGTGACGCGCCGCTCCTGCATGCACTCGAGCAGCCCCGACTGGGTCTTGGGCGAGGCGCGGTTGATCTCGTCGACGAGGACGACATTCGCGAACACCGGCCCGGGGCGAAACTCAAAACGCTGCTCACGCTGGTCATAGACGTTGGTCCCGACCACGTCGGCGGGGAGCAGGTCCGAGGTGCACTGCACCCGCGCGAACTGGCAGTCGATCGAGCGGGCCACGGCCCGCGCCAGGGCCGTCTTGCCGACACCCGGATAGTCCTCGACCAACACGTGGCCCTCGGCCAGCAGGGCCACGATCAGATGCT
Source organism: Solirubrobacteraceae bacterium (assembly GCA_049697735.1). Lineage (GTDB taxonomy): Bacteria > Actinomycetota > Thermoleophilia > Solirubrobacterales > Solirubrobacteraceae > Palsa-465. Next base: position 7,463 of record JBAVWI010000335.1, on the reverse strand, counting down.
GGAGGGTCTCGTCCCGCACCTCCACTGCCTTGGCGACATTCGCAGCCAGGGTCCGCGCTACCGCGGTGAAGACCTCAAACTCCTGTGGTGCGAGCGGGGTCTGCTCGGATGGCTCGATCGTCTCTCTCCTTCTCGCGTTGCGGCCCGGGTGACACCAGCAACGGCTCCACCTCATCCAGGACTACCCGGGCCACCTGGTCCTTCCCGGCCCGCGCAACGTGGCGCTCCCGGCCGTCTGAGATAAGGATCGTGACCTCGTTGTCGCGGGCGTCGAAACCGATCTCGGCCCGCGAGATGTCGTTGATGACGATCGCGTCCAGCCCCTTGCGCTCGAGCTTGCCCTGCCCGTAGGCGCGGGCCGCGTCCCCGTGCTCGGCGGCGAAGCCGACCAGGACCTGGCCCGAACGCCGCCGGGCGGCGAGCCCGCTGAGGATGTCCTCGGTCGGCTCGACGTCGATGCTCAGCAGGGTGCGCGGGTCCGATTTCTTGAGCTTGGTGCTCGCCGGCTCCCGGGGACGGAAGTCGGCCACCGCCGCCGCCATCAGCAGCACGTCGGCATCGGCGAACTCGGCCTCAAGAGCGGCACCCAGCTCAGCCGCGGTCTGCACTCCGATGACTCTGGCACCCGCCGGAGGGGTCAGCGCGACGTTGGCGGCCACGATCGTCACCTCGGCGCCGCGGCGCACCGCCTCGGCGGCGAGGGCGAGGCCCATCCGTCCCGAGGAGCGGTTGCCGACGTAGCGCACGCTGTCGATCGGCTCCCGAGTCCCCCCGGCACTGACCAGCACGCGACGACCGAGCCACGGGCCGGGCGCGTCAACGCCGCTGGCGCCCGCGCGGCCTGCGGCCAGCAGCGACTCGCACGCGGCCAGCAGCTGATCGGGCTCGGGCAGGCGGCCGATGCCGTGCTCGCCATGGGAGGCGAGATCGCCCTCCCGGGGTGCGATGACCACGATGCCGCGGCCGGTGAGCAGCTCGAGGTTGGCCCGCGTGGCCGGGTGCTCGTACATCCGGTTGTTCATCGCCGGGGCCACCACCAGCGGGCAGGTCGCGGCGAGGGCGGCCGTGCTGAGCAGGTTGTCGGCCAGCCCCACCGCGAGCTTGGCGATCGTGTTCGCACTCGCGGGCGCGATCAGAAACAGGTCCGCGCGCTCGACGAGGGCGAGATGGGAGATCGGGGCTCGCGCCGGGGTCGGCTCACCGGGGTAGGCGCCGCGCAGCGGGTCGGTCTCGAACTGGTCACGCAAGACCGGCGCGCCGGTGATGGCGGCGAACGAGGCCGAGCCGACGAACCGCGTGCTGGCGTCGGTCTGGATCACCCGGACGCTATGCCCGGCCCGGACGGCCAAGCGCACAGCCTCAAGACCCTTATAGGCCGCGATGCCGCCGCTCACGCCGACCAGCAGCCGGGCCATCGGGAACTACCGGTAGTGGTACTTCAGCTTGCCCTGAGCGACCTCTTCGAGCGCAATCGTCAGGTAGTTCTTGGAGCGCGTATCGACCATCGGCGGCGGGAACTCATCGAAGGTGCCTTCGCCGAGGTTGTGGTAGTAGGAGTTGATCTGGCGCGCGCGCTTGGCCGCCACGACCACGCTCGCGTAGTCGGAGTCAACGTGCTCGAGCAGCTTGTCGATACGGGGTGAGATCAAGGGGTCAGTCCTTCCTAGGGGTACTCAAGGTTAGCGGTCCGCGGTCATTTCCCTGCCATCGCGCCGCGCACGATCCCCTCGAGCTCGGCTGTCGCTTCTTCGAGACGGTCGTTGACGATCACGCGCGCGAACTCGGGCTGGGCCTCGAGCTCGCGTTCGGCCGTCCGCATGCGCTGCTCGATCTGGTCAGCGGGATCGGTGCCGCGTCCGACCAGCCGCGCCCGCAGGGCGTCGGCCGACGGCGGCGCGATGAACACGGCCAGCGCCTCCGGCATCGCGCAGCGAACCTGGCGCGCACCCTGGACCTCGATCTCGAGCACCACGGGCACCCCCTCGCGGATGCGGCGCTCGAGCTCGGAGCGCAAGGTGCCGTAGCGGTTGCCCGAGTAGGTGGCGTGCTCGACAAATTCCTGGCCGCGAACGCGCTGCTCGAATTGCTCGGGGGTGAGGAAGTGATAGTCGCGCCCCTCGACCTCGCCTGGCCGCGGAGCCCGGGTGGTGGCCGAGACCGACAGCTCGAGCTCGGGCACGCGCTGCAGCAGCCCGCGTATCAACGTGCCCTTGCCGACCCCCGAGGGACCGGTGATCACGAACACCCTGGCCACGGGCGGAGGGTCGCGAGCGGCCGTCCGCGCTCAGCGGCGGCGCATCAGCGCCACGAGCTCGCCTCGCTGACGCTCGGAGAGACCGCCCAGCGTCTTGCTGGGTGAGATCCGGCACTGGGAGAGGATCTTGCCGGCCTTGACGCGGCCGTACTTCGGGACCGCCAGCAGGAGGTCAAAGACCTTGGCGGTGAGCAGGTAATCTGGTGGCGCCAGGAGCAGCTCATGGATCGGCTGCCGGCCGGCTTTGAGGTCGCGCTTGAGCTGGGCGCGACGGCTGCGAATGTCGTTGGCACGCTGCAGCGCCTCCATGCGTTGCACGAGCGAGCGCTCCGGCGCGGCAAGGGACTTCGGGAACGATTCACTGACCGGCGGCATGGGCGGCGACTATACATCTTGGAGCGGGGCAATCAAGGTCAGGCCGCCAAAGTCGACTCGACCTCAACCTGAGCTTGAGCATTGTCGAGCCTGGTTGCGGGAATACTCTTTCTTTGCAGGGCGTTTTATAGCCTCGGACCACGTTTGCGTAGGTGAGGCTCCCCGGTGCCCAAGTACAGCCTCAGTCGCGCCTGGCCAGGGCCGGGGAGGTGCGCAGCGCAGCCAGCTCGGAGGCGATCCGCGTGCCGGCGGCGGGATCACGAAAGCTCTCGGTGCCCACCGCCACGACGTCCGCGCCCGCGCGGATCAGTTCCAGGGCATCGGCGCCTGACTGAACTCCTCCCATGGCAACGATCGGAATCCCGACCGCAGCGCGGACGGCGTACACCTGGGCGAGGGCGACGGCGCGCACGGCCGGGCCGGAGACCCCGCCCGTCCCGCCGCCCAGCCACGGTTCACGGCTGCCGGGTGACAGCGCCATCCCGCGCAGCGTGTTGATCAGCGAGACGGCGCTCGCCCCCGCCTCCTGGGCGGCCCTGGCCACCGCCGGCACGTCACCGGCGTTCGGGGTCAGCTTGACGATCAGCGGCTTCTCGGTCAGCGGGCGCACCGCGGCCAGCAGCCGGCTGACCTCGTCGGGGTCGGCGCCCATGACCATGCCGGTCTCGACGTTGGGGCAGGACACGTTGAGCTCGAGGCCGGCTACTTCGTCGCGGGGCGCGAACGCCGTGACCAGCTCCCCCACCTCGGCGCGGCTGAATCCCATCACGTTGACGATCAGAGGCACGGGAAGCGCGGCCAGCTCGGGAAGGTCCTCGGCCAGGTAGCCGTGCCGTCCCTTGTTGGGCAACCCGATTGAGTTCAGCAGCCCCGCCGGGAGCTCCCACAGGCGGGGTGGCGGATTGCCCTGCCGGGGGGCCACGGTGACCGTCTTGGACACGAAGGCGGCGAACGGGAAGTGCTCATCCAGCGCGTCGCCGAAGACCCGTCGAGCGGCGATGACGTCAAACGTGCCCGAGGCGTTGATGATCGGATGCGCGAGCTCGATCCCGCACAGATCGACTGTCGCCGGCGGCATGCTCAAGGCTTCGGTCCGGCGTGGGCGAGGGCGCCGGGAGTGAGGCGCTCGGCGGCGAGCACGGGACCTTCCAGACACAGACGCACGTAACCGCGGTCGGTCTCCACCACACAGCCAAAACACGCCCCGAATCCACACGCCATCCCGGACTCGAGGGCCAGCTCAGCCGGGATCTCCCGCATCGCGCAAAGCAGCCGCACCGCGTCGAGCATGGCCGGTGGTCCGCAGGCGTAGACCATCGCGCGATCATCGTTGTCGAGTTCGTCCGCGAGCAGTTCGGTGACCAGGCCGTGGTGGCCGTGGCTGCCGTCGTCGGTAGCGACCCGGGCATCGCGCAGCAGCTGCGCCCCGGCGGCGTGAGCGGCGTCGCGAAAGCCGAGCAAAGCCGTTGTCCCGGCGCCGAGCTCGTCCTGCCAGATAGCCAGCGGAGCGATCCCGACGCCACCCCCCACAAGCAGCGCCCGGCGCCCATCGCGCGGGGTGCTGAACCCGTGGCCGAGCGGGCCGACCAGCGAGAGCTCGTCTTGCACGGTCAGCTCGCACAGCCGGTGGGTGCCCGGGCCGACATCCTCGAGCAGAAACTCGAGCTCGGTTTCCGCGTCCGGGCCACAGCGCAGCACGCTGAAGGCCCGGGGCAGGAACGGTCGCTCGGCCGTACCTCCCCCCCATCGCGCGACAGCCATCAGCATGTAGAACTGCCCGGGCTGCGGGCGGGGGCCTTCGGGGTCCCGGCAGGACAGGACGACGTAGGGGCCGTATTGATCACGAGCGCTGATCACGACGCTGCGCGCACCAAAGGGCGCCGTCACCCGCTCCGGGGCGGCCGGGCTCAATCTCATGTCGACGCCGGGGTGACGCGACCGTGCCGGTGGAGCTCCTGCAGGGAGACGACGTCGGGCTCGCCGCGGCGGGCGGCCGCGATCGCACGGGCGGCGGCCATTCCGCCCGCCATGGTCGTGATGCACGGGATCCTCCGCGCGATCGCGGCCGCGCGGATCTCGTAGCCGTCGGCGCGAGCTCCGGTGCCGACCGGGGTGTTGATGACCAGATTGACCTCGCCGCGCTCGATCCAGTCGACCACGTGGGGAGAGCCCTCGCCGATCTTGTTGATCTCCTCGACGCGGATCCCCATCCGCCGAAGTGCCTGGGCGGTGCCGCGGGTGGCGATGATCGTGAAGCCGAGATCGTGCAGCAGGGTGGCGATACCGGTCGCCGCGAGCTTGTCGCCGTCGGCGACGGTCAAGAACGCGGTGCCGTGCGCAGGCAGCCCGGCGCCGGCCGCGGCCTGGGCCTTGGCGAACGCGGTCGGGAAGTCGGGGGCAATCCCCATCACTTCTCCCGTCGAGCGCATCTCGGGCCCGAGCAGTGAGTCGGCACCGGCGAAGCGGTCAAAGGGCAGCACCGCCTCCTTGACGCACACATGTGGGACCTGGTCCCCACCCGCCGGGTCCGGGAGCCCGAGATCGCTGATCCGCTCGCCGAGCATGATCCGGCAGGCCAGCTTGGCCAGCGGGAGCCCGATCGCCTTGGACACGAACGGCACAGTCCGGGACGCCCGCGGGTTGGCCTCGATCACGTGCAGACCATCGTCGCCGTGGATCGCGAACTGGACATTGAGCAGGCCGACGACCCCGAGGGCCAGGGCGATGCCGGCCGCCTGCTCGCGGATTTCTTCAAGCATGGGCGCACCGAGCGTGTGCGGCGGTAGGACGCAGGCGGAGTCCCCGGAGTGAATCCCCGCCTCCTCGACGTGCTGCATGATCCCGGCGATCCATACATCGGAGCCGTCGCAGAGGGCATCGACGTCGACCTCGATCGCGTCCTCGAGGAACCGGTCCAGGTAGATCGTGGGGCGCGCGGGGTCGGTGTCGGCACCGACCCGGCGCAGGTAGTCGCGCAGCCCATCGACGCTGTAGACGATCTCCATCGCGCGGCCGCCGAGCACGTAGCTGGGACGGACGAGCAACGGGAAGCCGACGCCCGGGGCGCGTTGAATGGCCTCCTCGCCGCTGGCAGCGCTGGCGTACGGAGGGGCCTTGTAGCCGAGGGAATCGAGCAGGGGCCCGAACCGGGAGCGGTCCTCAGCCAGGTCGATCGCGTCGATGCTCGTGCCCAGGATCGGGATCCCGGCCGCCTCGAGTCCGGAGGCGAGCTTTAGTGGCGTCTGGCCACCGAACTGGACCACCACACCTTCGGGCTTCTCGAGTTGGCAGACCGCGATCACGTCCTCGAGCGTCAGGGGCTCGAAGTAGAGACGGTCGGAGGTGTCGTAGTCGGTCGAGACCGTCTCGGGGTTGCAGTTGATCATGACCGCGTCGCGCCCGAGCTCGCGGACGGTCTGGGCGGCATGGACACAGCAGTAGTCGAATTCGATTCCCTGCCCGATCCGGTTGGGGCCCGACCCGAGGATGACCACGCCGGGGCGCTCACCCGGGCGCGCCTCGTGGCTGGGACCGTCGAGGCCAGGGCGCTCCCAGCTGGAGTAGAAGTACGGCGTCTCGGCCGCGAACTCGGCCGCACAGGTATCCACCGCCTTGTAGGTGCGCTCCCCGGCGAAGGCGAAGTTGACCCCATCCCCCCCGCGCACCAGCTCCTCGAGCTCGCGCAGAAACCAGGGGTCAACGCTGGTGCGCTCGTGCAGCGCGTCGGTGCCAGCCCCCCGGCGCAGCGCCTCGAGCACGTAATCCCAGCGCTCGGCCCCAGGGAGTCCGGTCAGAGCCAGCAGCGACTCGTCGTCCTCGGGGTAGCTGGGCTGGGTATCCAGTTCCCGCGAGCGCAGCGCCTTGGCGAACGCCTGCTTGAAGGTCCGGCCCAAGGCCATCGCCTCCCCGACCGATTTCATGTGGGTTGTCAATCCCGCCTCGGCGCCGGGGAACTTCTCAAACGCGAACCGCGGCCACTTGACCACGCAGTAGTCGATCGCGGGCTCGAAGCTGGCCGGGGTGGCTTTCGTAATGTCGTTCGGAATCTCTTGCAGCGTGTAACCCACGGCGAGGCGGGCGGCGATCTTGGCGATCGGGAAACCGGTGGCCTTGCTGGCCAGGGCGCTCGAGCGCGACACCCGCGGGTTCATCTCGATGACGACGATCTCGTCGGTGGCCGGGTTGACCGCGAACTGCACGTTGGAGCCCCCGGTCTCGACGCCGACGGCGCGGATCACGGCTATCGCCTGGTCGCGCAAGGCCTGATACTGCCGGTCAGTCAGCGTCTGCTGCGGCGCGACGCAGACGCTGTCGCCGGTATGAACGCCCATCGGATCGAGGTTCTCGATCGAGCAGACGATGACCACGTTGTCGGTGTGATCGCGCATCACCTCGAGCTCGAACTCGCCCCACCCGAGGACCGACTCTTCCACAAGCACCTGGCCGATCGGAGAGGCCGCCAGACCGCCGGCGACAATCCGCTCCATGTCGGCCTCGGTATGGGCAATCCCGCCACCGGTTCCGCCCAGCGTGAAGGCGGGCCGGACGATGAACGGCAGCCCGATGTCCGCCAGCGCGGCGCGTGCGTCCTGGAGGCTGTGGACGATCGCCGAGCGCGGGACCCGCAGGCCGGCTCCCGTCATCGTGTCGCGAAAGCGCTCCCGATCCTCGGCGCGATCGATTGCCTCGTAATCGGCGCCGATCAGCTCCACGCCGTAGCGCTCGAGTGTCCCATTCTCGTGCAGGGCTTTGGCCAGGTTGAGCGCCGTCTGCCCTCCCAGCGTGGGCAGCAACGCGTCGGGACGCTCTCGCTCGATCACCTGGGTCACGGGTC
>JBAVWI010000334.1:0-2367 GCA_049697735.1 Solirubrobacteraceae bacterium | reverse complement strand
CCGCCACCCCCCGGGCGTCGGTGCCGGTGATCAACCACGTGGGCGCGGAGGAGCTGTCAGCTGTCGCGGCGACCAGACCGGCACCGGAACCGAGCGTTTCGGCCACCTGCCCACCCGGGTTCAGAAGCTCCAGCCTCTGGCCACCGGTCCCGGCGAAGCGGGCGTACACGCCGCTGGCCGAGGGGCCGTGCTCGATCAAGCTGGCGGCAACCTCGGGCGCGAGTTCGCGCCAGGTCCCGATCACCACCCCGAGCGTGTCGGGGCCCGACCCGGTGCCCAGCAGTTGGCTCGCGGCCGGGACGCCCGCCGCGGCCAGCGCGGAGGCGACGTGCTGGCAGGCCGACTGGACATCGGGGGCGCACTCGACGGTGGTCGGCAGGCGCTTGCCCGCCAGGCCGTGCTTGAAGGGCTCCGGGAACGAGCCGACAACGGCAGGGACCGACTCGGTGGCGCGCCAGTCGTGCAGGTCAAACCAGATCGCGTCACCCCGGTGCACCGCCGTGGTGGCGGCTCCCTGCTTGGCCTGCACCCCGTTTACGTAGTAGAACCAATCCCGCTGGGCCGAGGTACCCGAGCGGCCGTCGATCGATTGCACGAAGCCGCCCCCGTAGCGATTTGAAACCCGGAAGGAGCGCTCCAGCATCCGCATCACGGTCTCCGATCCCGGGACGTGGGCGGTGCTCACGGCCCCGACCGAGCGGCTCCCGAATCCCTGGGTGACGGTCAGGCTGGCTCCGCCCGTGCCCCGGCCGGGCCCGAGCCCGCAGCCGCCCACCACCCCCGTGATCACGAGGGCGGCGAGCGCGAAGCGGACCCAGCGGGCCAGTGCCATGCTTACCCGACGCGGACGGTGACCGCAGCCGAGCGGATGAAGCCCGTCTTAGCGGCCGTGTAAGCGAGCATGCCCTTATGCGTGGCGGTGACCGAGACGGTTCCGGCGGCGTTGGTCACCCCGGAGGCCCCGCTTCCGTGGACGCGAGCCCCGGCCACGGGCTTGACGGCGCCCTTGGCGTTGATATAGCTGACCTTGAGCGTGAAGGAACGCCCGGCGGCGGCGTGCTTGGGCCCGCTGATCACGATCGGGAACTCCGTCCCCTTGATCGGCACGGCCGCAAACAGGAGGTGCTCGCCGCGGTGCAGCTTGAGCGAGCAGATGCCCGCCGTGGCGAATTTGTTGTCGACCCAGATGCTCCAATAGTCCTTGGAGGTGAACGTGTGGGTCTCACCGAAGATCTGGGTCACGCTGAGGCCATAGGTCCCGTACGTGCCCGACCAGCGGTGGGCGGTAGCCACGTCCAGGGCACCGGCTGCGGTTGTCGCTGGGCAGGCGCCGGCCGGGGTGCCCCCTGTCCGGATCGCGCCGGAATGGGTCTGCACGACCTTGGTCGCCAAAAGCGTCTTGGTGAGTCCTTCGACCCGAACCGAGACGGTGGTACCGGCCGCGAGTGCGGCCGTAGGTGCGCCGGCGGCGAGCGCGAGGCTCACACCAGCGAGGGCAATACGACGTGTTATTGACATAAGGGCCACCCTTTCCACGAGGGCTGTCGGCTTGTGGTCGGAGGCTGGTCTCCTGGCTTACGGGCCTATCGGTCGCGCCTTCCCGGACGGCTCGGCGCCGGCCAGTGGCCTTGCATGCGACAGACATCCCCGATCACAGTGGCGGGTCCGCGCCGGATCTGCCCCGGCTTCCCATTACCACCGACCTTGAATTGCGCGGATCGTAGCGCTCCGCGTGATCTCGAGGTCGCCGTAGACTTTGAAGTCCATGACCGTGAACCTGACCCGCATCTACACGCGTCTCGGTGACGACGGCGAAACGCACCTGGGCGACATGAGCCGGGTGCCCAAGACCGATCCCCGGATCGCGGCCTACGGAACTGTCGACGAGCTCAACGCCCAGCTCGGGCTGACCCTGACCGTTGAAGGCCTCCAGGCCCTCCATGCCGAGTGGCTGCGCCGAATCCAGAACGACCTCTTCGATGTCGGCGCCGACATCGCTGCCCCAGCGGATGGCGAACAGCCGGATGACTCGCGCGCCGCGCAGGGAGGCGAGGCCGGACGCCGAACGCGCGGCCAGCGCGAGCGTTTGCGGGTGATCCCCGAGCAGACGGCGTGGCTGGAGGAGCGCTGTGACGAGGTCAACGCCGGCTTGGCGCCGCTGAAGTCCTTTGTGCTCCCGGGCGGGACCCCGGCCGCCGCTTCGCTGCACGTGTGCCGCACGGTGTGCCGGCGCGCCGAGCGGCTTGCCATCGCCTGCGGCGATCAGATCAGCCGGGAGGTGATCCGCTACCTGAACCGGCTCTCGGATCTGTTCTTCATTCTCAGCCGGGCCGCCAACGATGGCGACGAGCCCCTCTGGGAGCCCGG
>JBAVWI010000333.1:0-6879 GCA_049697735.1 Solirubrobacteraceae bacterium | reverse complement strand
CCGGAGGTGGCGTCGCGGCCGGCAGCGACTCGGCAGCCGGAGGTGGCGTGGCGGCCGGCAGCGACTCGGCAGCCGGAGGTGGGCTGGCAGCCGGAGACCGTCCATCTCGTTCGGCGCGCCGGCGCTCGCGCTCGAGGCGGGCCGCCTCGCGGTCTTGCGCGCTGCGCTGGCGTCGCTCAGGCATGGCTCTCGACTGTGCGCTGCCGCTGAAGCCAACTCTCGAGCAGGTGGGCCGCCGCGCGCGAGTCCTCGCTGGCGCGCCCACCGGCGCGCTCGGCCAGACGGGTGGTGAACCGCTCGTCGTAGAGCTCCACCGGGATCGACAGTGTCTGCTCCAGTCGGGCGGCGAAGGCCCGCGTCTCCTCGGTCTGAGCCGAGTCGCCCCCCGACAGCGAGAGCGGTAGGCCGACGAGCACCCGTTCCGCGCCCAGTTCGGTCACCAGGGCCCGGATCCGTCCGATGCCGCGGCGCGTGGCGGGCGCCAGAATGGGTTCAAGCGGCGTGGCCACGACCCCGGTCGGATCGCTGACCGCGCATCCACAGCGGGCACTGCCGTAGTCGAGCGCGAGAACACGCGTCAAAGGATGTCACTCACCTCGGCCGACGGCCGCTTCGATCGCCGCACGTGCGGCGTCGATGGCAGCCGGCAGCTGTCCGGGGTCGCGGCCACCTGCTCGGGCGAATGTATCGCGCCCGCCTCCCCCGCCGCCGACCTCCCGGGCGGCGATCTTGATGATCTCGCCCGCGCGGACCCCTCGCGAGACCACCGCCGGCGCCACGCTGGCCACCAGTTCGACCCTGTTCTCCCCGGCCGCACCGAGCACGATGGCGGCGTCGCCGAGGCGGGCTTTGAGGCGATCGACCAGCTGGACGAGCGCGTCACCGTTGCCGGCCGGGACGGCGGCGGTGAGCACGCTGACCCCATCAGCCTGGCTCGCGCTCGCGACGAGCTGATCGAAGTCGACAGCCGCCTGCGCGCTCGGCGCGGCTTGGCGCGCAGCTCGCTCCAGCTCGCGCACCCGTGTGCGCAGATCGGTGACGGAATCCGCCACCCGTTCGGCAGGGACGCGCAGGACATCCGCGGCGCGGATCAACTCGTGATCGTGGGCCCGGAAGAAGGCCACCGCCTCGGGACCCGTGATCGCCTCGATGCGGCGCACATTGGCCGCGCTGGAGGTCTCGACCAGGATCCGGAAAAGACCCAGCTCGGCCGTGCCGCGCGCGTGGGTCCCACCGCACAGCTCCCGCGAGAACGAGCCGTCGCCGACCTCGACCATCCGCACCACGTCTCCGTACTTCTCGCTGAACAGCGCCATCGCCCCGAGGCGCTTGGCCTCGTCGAGGGTGGTAGTGATCGCCCGGACCGGATGGCTCGCCACGATCCAACCGTTGACGTCGTCCTGGATGGCTTGCAGCTCGCTGGAGCCCAGTGCGCCGGAGTGGGTGAAGTCAAAGCGCAGCTTGTCGGGTCCGACGTAGGAGCCGGCCTGATGCACGTGGCTGCCCAGGCGCCGGCGGAGTGCGGCGTGGAGCAAGTGTGTCGCGGTGTGGTTGCAGGCGATGGCGTGGCGGGTGGCACGATCCACGTGGGCGTGGACGCGCTCGCCAGGCTCAAACAGGCCGTGTTCGGGGGTGAGCGCGAGCACCTGGTCCTGACCCAGGCGCAGCACATCGGCGACCCGGGCGCGGCAGCCTCCCCCCTCGCACTCGACCGTGCCCGCGTCGGCGATCTGGCCACCGCCGGTGGCATAGAACGGCGACTCGACCAGCTTGACCAGGAGGCGGTCTCCCTCCCTGGCCACCGCGCCGATCGTGGTCTCGGCGTCGGTGGTCTCATATCCGACGAACTCGGTCTCGAAGCCCGCCCCACCCGACAGCTCGAGGGCGCGCTCGCGCAGCCCGTTACCGGTGCCCGACCGGCTGGACCCGGCTCGCGCCCGGGACCGCTGGCCCTCCATCAGAGCCTCGAAGCCCTCTTCGTCGACGCCGAGGCCGTGTTCGGCGACGATCTCGAGCGTCATCTCGATTGGAAAGCCGTAGGTGTCATGCAACAGGAAGGCGTCGGCGCCGGCGATCCCCTCGCTGCCCTCGTCGCGGGCGCGCTCGATCAGCTCGTCGAGACGCTTGAGTCCGATCTCGAGCGTGCGACCAAATGTCGTTTCCTCGGAGGCCAGCCAGCGATGGATCAGGTCCGCCCGGCTGTGCAGCTCGCTGTACTCGGAACCCATCAGCTCGGCCACCCGGTCGGCATAACGAGCCAGGAAGTCTCGCTCGAGACCCAGGCCGCGACCGTGCTGGATCGCGCGGCGGATGATGCGGCGCAGGACGTAGCCGCGGTCCTCGTTTGAGGGCACGACGCCGTCGGCGATCAGGAACGACATCGCGCGCGTGTGATCAGCGAGCACGCGCAGCGCCTTGTCGGTCAGGAACTCTGCGCCGTAGGTTCGTCCCGAGAGCTCCTCGCCCAACGCGATCAGCGGGGCGAACTGGTCGGTCTCGAACACTGACGTTTTGCCCTGGAGAACGGCGGCGAGGCGGTTGAGGCCGAGTCCGGTGTCGATGTTCTTGGCCGGCAGCGGGGCAACCGTCCCGGCCGGGTTCTGGTCCATCTCCATGAAGACCAGGTTCCAGTACTCCAGGAAGCGTTCGTTCTCCCCCCCGGGCAGGTCATCGGGCTGCCCATATTCCAGCCCCCGGTCGAGATAGAGCTCCGAACAGGGACCACAGGGGCCGGTCGGCCCCATCTGCCAGAAGTTCTCTGAGCGCGGGCACTCGACGATCCGCTCGCGCGGGACGCCGATTGACAGCCACACGTCGATCGCCTCCTTGTCGGGGCCGAGTCCGAGTTCCTCATCGCCTCCGAACACAGTCACCCAGATCTCGTCGGCCGAGAAGCCGAACCCCTCCCTGGACAGCGTCCAGGCGAACTCGGCTGCGCCGGCCTTGAAGTAGTCCCCGAGCGAGAAGTTGCCCAGCATTTCGAAGAAGGTCAGATGGCGAGTGGTCGTCCCGATGATCTCGATGTCGGAGGTGCGAAACGTCTTCTGACAGCTGGTCAGGCGCGGGTGTGGGGGACGTTCGACGCCCTGGAAGTAGGGCTTGAGCGGGACCATGCCGGCGATCGTGAACAGCACCGAGGGGTCGAACTCGGCTGGAATCAGCGACGCCGACGGCAGCCGACGGTGGTCGCGCTGCTCAAAGAACTCGATGAAGGTGCGGCGGATCTCGTCGGAGGTCATGCGAAGGCCAGTGTAGGCGCGAGGGTCGGTCCCAGCCCGCCCACTTCAGCCCTCGGTCAGTCCGTGGGGCGGGTGATGGTGCCCCAGCCGATCACCAGCTCGCCGTCCATCAGGCAGGCCAGCTGTCCGGGCGCGGCGCCGTCGACACCGTCGGCGAGCTCGATGGCCAGCCGCCGGTGACGGCCAGCCTTCGGGTCACCCGCGAGCCGGGCCGGCAAGGGACGTTGCCGGTAGCGCAGCTTGACCCGGTCCACACGCGCCCCGGACCGGTGCAGACGCGCGCTGCGGACGGCCACCTCGCTGCAGTGAAGCTCGGCGTGACGCCCGACGGTCACCCGTCCGCTGGCCGCATCCTTGTCGAGCACGTACAGCGGTTCGCCGTGCGCGAGGCCCAGTCCGCGACGCTGCCCGACCGTGAAGCGATGCTGGCCGGCGTGCTCGCCGAGCACGGTGCCGTCTGAGCCGACCAGCAATCCGGGGCGGTCTCCGAGCTCCCCGTGCCGGGCCAGGAAACGAGCCCGATCGGTACCGGCCAGAAAGCACAGGTCCTGTGAGTCGGCCTTGTTGGCCACGGACAGTCCGGCCTCCCCGGCGATCGCCCGCACCTCGGGCTTGCATAGATCTCCGAGTGGGAAGCGCATACGCGCCAGCGAGGCCGGGGCCAGCGCGGCCAGCATGTAGGTCTGATCCTTGGCCGGGTCAGCGGCGGCGCGCAGCAGCGGACCGCGCTCATCCTCGGCCTCGGCGACCCGCGCGTAGTGGCCTGTGGCCAGCCGCGCCGCCCCGAGCCGGTCAGCCAGGGCGAGCATCGAGTCCAGCCGGACGTGGCCGTTGCAGCCCACGCACGGATTCGGGGTCTCGCCGGCCGCATAGCCGGCGATGAACGGCTGCACCACACCGGCCCGGAACTCGTCACGCAGGTCGATGGTGAAGTGGGGAAGGTCCATCGAGTGGGCCAAGGCGCGCGCCTGGGCGACGGCCGAAGCCGAGCAGCAGCTGCGCTCGTCGTCGTTCTCGGGGTCGGCCCACAGCTCAAGGGTGACCGCCGCCGCGTCGCCGTCCCGTGCCACAAGGTGAGCGGCCACGGCGCTGTCCACGCCGCCGCTCATCGCCACCAGCGTCCGGGTCGGGGCGGGCGCCAGCTGTCCGCCGGACGTGAACGCAGCCCCGAGGGCGCGGGCGAGGGCGTCGCAAGCCAGCTCGGCGGCGTGCAGCTTGGCCGGACTGAGACCGCCGAGCTCCTGGGCTATCTCGTGCACGCCGATGCGGGCGGCGCTCAGCACTCCGGCGCCGCGCGCGAGGGTCACGGCGGCGCTTCCGGCGGCGTGGGCCGACCCGCAGCCGCTGGCTGTGAAGCCGGCCCCGGTCACCCGATCACCCTCGACGCTTACCGACAGCGAGATCTTGTCGCAGCAGGCAGCTCCGCCCGCCGTCGCGGTGGCTGCGCCGGCGGGCACGTGTCCGCGGCCTTGGGGGGAGTTCAGGTGGTGCTCGAAGGCGAGGCGATCCATCGTCCGCTCACCTGAGGCGCAGACCGAGCTCGCGCAGCTGAGCGTCGTCCACCGGGGCCGGCGCGCCGGTCAGCGGATCGGCGCCGCTGGTCGCCTTCGGGAACGCAATCGTCTCGCGGATGTTGTCGCGGCCGGCGAGCAGCGCGACGATCCGGTCGATTCCAAAGGCGATTCCTCCGTGGGGCGGCGCCCCATAGCGCAGGGCGTCGAGCAGGAAGCCAAACCGCGCCCGCGCCTCCGGCTCGTCGATGCCGATCAGCTCGAAGATGCGCTGCTGGACGTCGGAGCGGTGGTTGCGGATCGACCCACCACCGATCTCGTTGCCGTCCAGGACGAGGTCGTAGGAGCGCGAGAGCAGCGTTCCCGGGTCGTCGAGGTCGGCAGCCGTGGCGGGCTCGCCAACCGCCGTGGCTGGAGCCGTGAAGGGATGGTGCTCGGGGTCCCAGCGCTGCTCGCCGGCGCTCCACGCGAACATCGGGAACTGGACGATCCAGAGCAGGTCATGGCGTCCGGCGGGCACGAGCGAGAAGCGCCGCGCAAGCTCGAGGCGCAAAATGCCGAGCACGGTGGCGGCCACCCGGGGTTGATCGGCCACGATCAACAGCAGATCGCCGGGCGACGCGTCGAGGCGGCCGTTCACGGACGCGATCTCATCGCGGCTGAGGAACTTGGCGATCGGCGAGCGCCAGGGTGGGTCGGGGCCGGGTTCCTCCTCAACGAACGCCCAGACCAGGCCCTTGGCCCCATGCTGCTTGGCCAGATCGGTCAGCGCGTCGAGCTCGGAACGGGGCAGCTCGCGGGTCCCGGCGTTGATGCCGCGCACGACACCGCCGCCGGCGAGGTTGTCGGCGAAGACCTTGAAGCCGGTGCCGGCCAGCGCGTCGCCGAGGTCGGTCAACTCGAGGCCGAAGCGCGTGTCGGGACGATCGGAGCCAAACCGGGCCATCGCCTCGGCGTGGGTCATCCGCGGCCACGGCGGCGATCCGACCTCGAAGCCGGCGCGCGCAAACACAGTTCCCAGCACGTCCTCGACGGCCTCGAAGACGTCCTCCTCATCAACGAAGGCGAGCTCCATGTCGAGCTGCGTGAACTCGGTCATCCGGTCCGCACGCGAGTCCTCGTCCCGAAAGCAGCGGACGATCTGGTAGTAGCGTTCAAAGCCGCCGATCATCAGCAGCTGCTTGAACAGCTGTGGTGACTGGGGCAGCGCGTAGAAATGACCCGGCTCCCGCCCACCCACGGGCCGCGCGGGGACCAGGAAGTCGCGAGCGCCTTCGGGGGTCGAGCGGGTCAAGAAGGGAGTTTCGATCTCGAGGAAGTCACGTTCGTCGAGCACCTCGCGGATCGTTTGCGTGACGCGGTGGCGCAGGGCGATCGCATCCTGGAGCGGAGCGCGGCGCAGATCAAGCGCCCGGTGACGCAGCCGCAGATTCTCATCCACGCCGACGTCCTCGTCGACCGGGAAGGGCGGGGTCTCGGAGTCGGCGAGAACCTCAAGCGCGCTCACGGCGAGCTCGATCTCGCCAGTGGGCAAATCCGGGTTGACGTTCTCGGCTGTGCGTCTGGTCACCGTGCCCGTGGCCGTGATCACGTCCTCGGAGCGCAGTCCATGGGCGGCGGCGTGGGCCTCAGGCGCCGTGGCCGGGTTGAAGACGAGTTGCACGATGCCCGAGCGCTCCCGCAGATCGATGAAGATGAGGCCGCCGTGGTCACGGCGCCGATGCACCCATCCCGACACGCGTGCCTGGCCATCGGCGCGCCCGGCGTTGAGGTCACCAGCCCACGTGTCGCGGAAGCGGTTGCTCTTCGGGGGACGCTTCATCTTCGTATTCATCGCCGGGCCGCCGCTCACAGCAGCCGGCTGGCGCGAAGGATGGTGGGAATGACGGTCGCGGGCTCGAGCTCGCGCTGGTCTCCGGATTCCATGTCCTTGAGACTTATCAGTGCCTCGTCGCCGACGATCGCTACGTACCGGGCCCCGAGCCGGTCGGCCTGCTTGAGCTGGCCCTTGAGCGAGCGTCCGGCCAGCTCGAGCTGGGCGCTGAGCCCGGCCCGCCGGCCCTCGGCGGCGAGCGCAAAGGCTGACCGTCCGGCCTCGGGCGTCGCCCGGGCCACGAACAGGTCAACGG
>JBAVWI010000332.1:0-3301 GCA_049697735.1 Solirubrobacteraceae bacterium | reverse complement strand
TCCGCGTCACCCCGAGCTCGGCGACCAGCGCGCGCTCGGTCGGAAGCCGCCCAGCCAGCCCATCATCCGAGGAGCTGGCCCGGGCCAGGATCAGCTCCCCCAGATCGTGGCTGTGCATTGAACTCGTCATCTCTCGACCAATCCTACCTTTATCGACGCTTGAGACAACCATGTCGGCCCGGATTTGACTCGGCTGCTTGGCTTGTGTAGGTTGAAACCAATCCGATGAATCGAACCAAAGTTCGCATCGGAGCCCCCGAGAGAGGAGATGGGTTGAGACTGGCCACCGTCATCACGGAGGAAGGCCCGCGTCTGCACGTGCGCGGAGAGGAAGGTTACGTCGATGTCGCGTCGGCGACCGGCGATGCGGGCCTGTCTGAGCTCAACGCCGTGCTGGCCGGGGACGCAGACGTGCTGGCTCGCGTCCGCGACGCCGCCGGGCAAGCCGGGCGTGAGTTGGACCCCGACGAGTTCGGCCCCGCGGTGCCCGCCCCCCCGCGGATTCTCTGCTTGGGAGTCAACTACGTCGAGCACGCGCTCGAGGGCGGCCGGCAGCCGACAACCTGGCCGGAGATCTTCGTCCGCGGGACCGACTCGCTCGCCGCCCCGTACGCGGACCTCGTCAAGCCGCACCTGAGCTCGCGCTTTGACTACGAAGGCGAGCTCGCCATCGTGGTCGGCCGCGGCGGCCGCTACATCCGCGCTGAAGATGCCCTGGATGCGATCGCCGGTTACGTCGTCGTGATGGACGGCACCGCCCGCGAGTGGCAGCGCGCAGCCACGCAATGGACGCCGGGCAAGAACTTCGACGGGACCATGCCGATCGGTCCCGAGGTCATCACCGCCGACGAGATCGACGTATCCGATCTCCAGCTCACGACCACCCTGAACGGTGAGGTCATGCAGTCGGCCAGCACAGCCCAGATGATCTTCGACGTCCCGCGGACGATCGAGTTCCTGTCCACCTTCACGACCCTGCGGCTCGGCGACGTGATCGCCACGGGCACTCCCGGCGGCGTCGGCTTCGCGCGCCAGCCCCCGGTCTGGCTGACCCCTGGCGACCTGATCGAAGTCGAGGTCGAGGGTTTGGGCAGGATCGCCAACCGAGTTGTGGCAGAGCAGGATCAGAACGGCTGGCCGTGGGTTCCCCCCGTGGCCAAGACCTCGACGCTGTAGCGGATCACCATGTCCAGCCAAGGAGAAGACATGCCAGGACGCAGCTCATCAGCGGCGGCGCGGCGCACAGGCCTGCTCGCCTCGATCGCGGTAGTCGCCGCCTTGCTCCTCGCTGCGTGCGGGAGCAGCTCGAACGGCTCAGGCGGCTCGGGGGGTGTCTCTTCGGGAGGCACGATCCAGATCGCCGACGTGGCGCCGTTCACCGGCACCGACGCCGCCCTGGGACCAACCTATCTGGTCTCGTGTGACGCGGCCACCAACGCCATCAATGCCGCCGGCGGTGTCCTCGGGCACAAGTTCGCCTGTAAAGCGGTGGACACGCGCGGGGACCCGGCCGACGCCGTGCCCGCCGTACGCCAGATGTACGCCTCGACGTCGAATCTCGGCTTCGTGATCGGCTGCACCTCGGACGAGGCCGCATCGGTGGTGCCCCTGTTTGCCGCCAACAAGACCGTGTCGTTCTGTATGACTGGCCAGTCGGAGTTTGACAACGTGAAGTTCCCCTACTTCTACCGCCTGGTGCCGCCCGACCTGGCTGAGTCATACGCGATGGTGCTGATGGCCAAGCAGAAGGGCTACAAGCGGGTCGCCCTGGCCTTCGGTAACGACATCGGCTCGCAGACGTTCGTCAAGCCTGCCATCGTCGCCCTCCAGAAGGCCGGCCTGTCGCTGGTCTCAAACGAGACCCTTGACCTCAGCGCGACAACGTTCCGCACCGAGGCGGCGAAGATCATCGGGGCCAAGCCCGACGTGATCCTGACCGAGGCGCTGGGCCCGACCGAGGCCTCGTTCCTGACCGAGGTCAGGCAGCTCAACGGGGGCAAGCTGATCCCGATCATCGGGAGCTCGGCGACGATCTCACCGGATTGGTACAAGTCGGTCTCGGCCGCCATCGGCGCGAGTTTTCTGGCCACGAACTTCGCGGCCGACAACCTTGTCACGGAAACCTCGGGTCCAGCCTTCCAAGCCTTCTCAAAGGCGATCTTCGCCGAGAAGGGCAAGGTGGGCAGCACGGGTAACTTCTCGACCTACCTGACCGCTCCCGGTGCCGTGCATCTGTACGACGGCATCAACCTGGGGGCGCTGGCCATGATCGCCGCCAAGAGCACCTCGCCGTCGGCGTTTAAGCCCTACATCGAGAAGATCGGCAACGGGACTCCGGGCGCCACGGTCGTGCATTCGTTCGCGGAGGGTGCGGCTGCGCTGAAGCAGGGCAAGCAGATCCGCTACGAGGGTCCGGGCGGTCCGACCAGCTTCGACGCCTATCACGACTCGACCGGCATATTCCAGGTCGACCACTACTCCACCAACGGGACGGTGTCGGTTGTCGCAAATCTGTCGACCAGTGCATTGCGGGCCCTCGGGCTCTGATCGCTCGCCCCGGTGAGCATTCTCGTCGCATCGATCGGGTTCGGCCTCGTGGCCGCCGCCGTGCTGGCCTTGGCGGCGGTGGGCTTCACCCTCCAGTTCGCGGTCACCAACGTCCTCAATCTCGCCTACGGCGGGGTGATGATCGTGTCCGCCTACGCGGCCTACGAGCTCAATAACACCGGCGTCAACATCTGGGTGGCGGTTCTGGCCGCGATCGCCACCGGGATGGTTCTCTCGCTGTTTCTCAACAACGTCATCTACACGCCGTTTCAGCGCAAGGGCACCTCCCCGATCGCGATGGTGATCGTGTCGCTGGGGATGACCCTGATCCTGGTCTTCGGAACCCAGGCGCTGGCCGGCCCGACCAACGTCTCGTACTCGATGAGTCAGGGAGGGACGGTGAGACTGGGCTCGATCAACCTCACCGTAGCCCAGCTGGTGATCATCGCGCTCAGTGTCGTGGTGATGGTGCTCGTCCACGGCCTGATCCGCTACACGCGGCTGGGCAAGGCGATGCGGGCGACGGCGGCAAATCGCAACCTGGCCCGCAACTGCGGGATCCGGACGGATCGGGTGGTGAGTCTGACGTGGGCAATCACCGGCGGCCTGTGCGGGCTGGCTGGGGCTATGTTCGCGATCAATTCCGGCACCTTCAGCGCCACCAGCACCGACGTGTTCCTGGTCCTGATCTTGGCGGCGGTGTTTCTCGGCGGTCCCGGCGAGCCCTACGGGGCGATGCTCGGAGCGCTGGTCA
>JBAVWI010000331.1:0-15128 GCA_049697735.1 Solirubrobacteraceae bacterium | reverse complement strand
GATCCGGATCAAGTCCATCCCGCCGCGGGCCAGCACGAGGCGCCGGGGTGGATCGGTGGTCCGGGCTGGATCGGGCCGCTCGGCCACCCGCGGCAGCTCGAGGGGCGGCGCGCCGAACCACGAGGTTCCGGCGGCGGGGCGCCGCGGCGAGGTGGTGAGGACACCGAGCAGGCTGTCGTCGCCAAGCTCGGTTTCGCCGCTGAGAACTGCGCCGTTGCCCAGGAACGTGCGGCTGCCGATCTTGATCGGAGCCAGCTCGAGCCACCCGTTCCGGGCCCGGGCGCCCGCCAGGACCACGTCGTCGGCGGCGAAGCTCAGGTCGGCAAAGCTCGTCAAGCGGTTGAGCCCGACAACGGTTGAGACCTCGGTTCCGCGACCGACCGGGACGCCGAGCAGGCGCAGCCAGGCACGCGTGTAGAGGCTCGAGTAGAGCGGGAAGAGCACGCCACGGGCTGCGCCAGTCAGGCTCTCTGTGAACCACAGCGCCCAGCCGGTAGCGCCGAGATCGGGATGGCGGCCCACGCGCACGAGCGGGGAGACAGCGCGCACGAGCCCCGCCACCGCAAGCCCGTAGGTGACCAGGAAGCTGGCCGCCAGCACTGGCGCGAGTTGAAGGATGGCGGTCATCGTGGCTGAGGTCGAGTGGGCGGAGGGCGCCAGCCACAAGAGCAGTCCCAGTCCGGGCAGCACGGCGATCAGCGGCAGCGCCGCCTGGACGGCCACCCCGAGCGCGAACATGGTCTTCCACAGCCGGGGGCGGGCGGGGGCGGGGCCCGGCTCGGTCGGCCAGCTCTCGCCGGCGCTGCCGACGAGGCGAGCCGGGGAGCCTGACCATCTCTGACCGGCCGGGACGGGTTGCGAGATCACGCTCCCCGGTTCGATCTCGGCCCCGATTCCCACCGTGGCGCCGGGCATGAGCAGGCTGCGGTTGCCGATCCGCGCCCCGGCGCCGATCGTCACCTCCCCGACGACCAGTTCGTTGCCCTCCAGCCACCAGCCGTGCAGGTCGAGCTCGGCCTCGAGGGTGGCACCCGCGCCCACCGTGACCAGGCTGGTGGCCGGGGGGATCGTGCCCAGGCGGGCGCCGCGCCCCACGCGGTGTCCGAGCAGGCGCGCGTAGCGACCGGCCCAGGGAGTGCCGGCCAGCTTCTCGAGCCGGCACGCCTCCGACAGCGCCTCGACGAACCACATTCGGCAGGCGAGCCAGCTACGGCGGGGATAGCGGCCGGGTCTGAGTCCCGAGAGCAGTCCGCGGCGGGCGACCAGCACGAGCAGCGAGCGGCCGGGGGCGCTGGACATCATCAACCATCCCGCCACCAGCCACACCCATCCGAGCTGGGGCCCGATCCCCTGCCACTTGTTGTAGGCGAGGATGACCAGGAGCAGCTGAGCCGCTGTGAGGGTGAGAAGGGCGAGGACGCCGAGGACCTGAACTGCTCCCCAGCGCCGGTGGCCGTGGGGGGTCAGCATGGCGGCCGGAGCATCGGCGGTTCCGAGTCCGTCAAGCCGTTGCGCAAACTCACGCAGCGTCCGGTGCTCGTAGAGGTCGGACACCGCCACCGCCGGCCAGCGCTGGCGCAGGCTTGAAATCAGCTTGGCGGCGGCCAGCGAGGTACCGCCGAGGGCAAAGAAGTCACTGTCGGCGTTGATCCCGAGCGGGCCGAGCTCCTGCGCCCAACGCTCGGCGAGCCACACGGCGGTCTCTGACCCCAGTCCGGCGGTTTGCCGGACGCCGGGCGCAGCGGCGTCGGGTTGGGGCGGTGGCCAGGGCAGACTGTCACGATCGACCTTGCCTGAGGCCCCCCGGGGGAGCTCGTCAAGAGGAACAATGGTCGGCAAGATCCCAGCGGGGAGTCGCTTGGCCAGGTGGGCGCGGACACGGGCGGGGTCGACATTGCCCACCACATAGCCGACGAGCAGGCGGTTCCCGGTGCTGCTCTCGCGCACGGCTGATCGCGCCGCCAGTACCCCGGGCACCGCGCTCAGCTGAGCATCGATCTCGCCGAGCTCGAGGCGGCGGCCTCCCAGCTTGACCTGGTCGTCGCGGCGTCCGACGAACTCGAGTCCCTCGATCGTCTCGCGGACGATGTCCCCGGTGCGATAGGCACGGGCCCAGGGGAGAGTGGGCAGCGGGGCGAAGCGCGTGGCGTCGAGCTCAGCGTCGATGTAGTGCCCAAGACCGACTCCGCCGATGACCAGCTCACCCGGCTGGCCGAGCGCGACCGGAGTACCGTCTGGATCTACGACCGCGACCTCCCAGCCGCGCAGAGGCCGTCCCACGGAGACCGGCTCGCCGGGCCGGATCGGCGCGGCGGTTGTGACTACCGTGGCCTCGGTGGGGCCGTAGGTGTTCCAGACCTCGCGTCCTGCGGCCAGTCGCCATCCCAGCGAGCTCGGGCAGGCTTCGCCCCCGAGGATCAGCAGGCGGACCTTGCACAGGGCCGCTTCGCTCCACAGGGCGGCCAGCGTGGGTACGGTCGAGATCACCGTCACCCCGCACTGGAGCAACCACGGCTCGAGCTCCGAGCCCGCCCGGACCAGGTTTCGGGGCGCCGGGACCAGCGCCGCACCATTACCCCACGCGAGCCAGATCTCCTCGCAGCTGGCGTCAAAGCCCACCGAGAACGCGGCCATTACCCGATCCGTCGGCAGCACCGTCCACAGCTCCTGCTCGGCGACGATGAAGGCGGCCGCGGATCGGTGGGTGACCGCTACCCCCTTGGGCTCGCCGGTGGAGCCCGAGGTGAAGATCACCCACGCTTCGTCGTCAGGGCCGGGGGGGCGGCACGCCGGTGCGCGGGCAGGGTACCGAGCCTCGATCTCGAGACCGGCGCCGATTACGGCGCAGACTTTGGCTCCACGCCAGACCTGCTCGGCCCGTGCGTCAGGATCGTCATGGTCCACAGGCACGTAGGCGGCGCCGGCGGCGAGGACTCCGAGGATCGCCACGTAGGGCTCGACGCTGCCGCTTGGAACGCGGATGCCCACCCGGTCGCCTGGCCCGACGCCAAGCCCGTGAAGGCGCGCTGATAGCGCTGCCGCACGCTCGTCGAGTTGGGCATAGGTGAGCGCCCCGTCGGCGGCATCGATAGCCAGATCCCCGCAGTGGCGGGCGACCGCGGCCGCGAACACATCGACGAGCGTCTTGGGGGCACGCGACGGCTCGCGCCTGGGGGTCGCGCCCCGGACGTGACGCAGCTGGCGCGGAGGCTTTGGCCGGGTCTCGAACACGTGACCTGACGCCCCTGGCTAGAGCCTGCCTCGGACCGCGCCCGCGGGGAAGGACGTGCTGTCGATGGCCACGTAATAGGCGCTCGGATGCTTCTGGATGGCTTTCGCCGTGGCCGGGGAAACCGTCACGCAGCCCCGGTGGTGCAGACGCGACCCGGTGGACAGAGACGCGATGACGTGAGCCGAGGAGCCCTTGCCTCCGAGCTGGATGCGGGCCGTGGTGGCGTTGACGAACCCGTGCAGGTGTGCGAAGCGCCAACACAGCCGCGCGCCGCTATGCAGGGCCACGACGGCGGCACCGGCGCCGGCCGGAGCGCCCGCCGGCGTTCCCGTTGAGCCGGTCAAGGCCGCCCGGTAAGTGGCAATCGGCCGGGCCTTGGCCGAGGCCGGTGGCGCGGCATGCGTGCTCGAGGCCGAGCCGCCACACCCGCCCACGTTCAGCGCGAGCGTGGCCAGAGCGCTGACGAGCAACTTCTCCCGCATCCTGACTCCCGTGGACATTTGGCAAAGACGAGGCCGTGCGCAGCCTCGACACGGGTTTTTGCCAGCGCCGGCTTTGGCGGAGCTATGGGGCCGATTAGCGGCCGGTTAGCGGCGGCTTTCGGTTTGACGATGGTGGCCCGCTCAGCGGGCGCGCAGGACGTGGCGCAGCAGGTTGCGAGTGAGTGCCACCAGCCGCCGGTCGGGGGCCCGCGGGGCGTCGGGGGAGGCGCTGGGCACCGGCTCGAGGCCGAGCTCCCAGCCCAGGGTCCCGGTGTTGAAGACGATCGTCCCCGAACGCGCCGTGTACAGGGTGGACTGAGCGGTGTCGCCCCCGGCCGCCAGCACGGTGTCGCGCGAAGAGAACGCGCCCGCGCCCATGCAGGGGGCGCTTCCCCCCCCGATCACGCGGGTCGCGCGCGGGCTGGTGGAGGTGCGGGCGTCGAGTTCGTAGCCCACGATCCCGCGGATCGTCGTGTCGGGTCTGATCCCGGTGGCGCGAAACAGCCAGGTGGGCTTGAGGTCGGGGGCCGGTGACCAGCTGTAGTAATGGTAGATGGGGGGCCCGAGGCCGGGCAGTCGCGGGGTTATGCATCCCAGGTAGGCCGAGCCGGTCAGCGCGGCACTGCGCCGGCGAAAGCGATCGCCCCGGGCCACGCCGCCCCGGCCGGCCGCGAGGCCGCCCTGGGCGATGATCGTCGGTCCCTTCGCTCGTGTTCCCAGCCTGGCGGCTCGGGTGTAGCGGACCGGCTCGGCGAGCAGATCAGAGCTGAAGAAGAGCAGGCTCGTGCCCGAGCGCAGGGCCCGAGCGAAGGCCCGCTCTTGGCGGACTGACCAGTACTCGGAGTGGCCGATATCGATCAGGGCTTGGGCGTGCCGAACCTGGGCCGGATCGGCGTCCACGGACTCGCTGGTCGTGTAGGAAACCGGATAGCCGTAGCGCTCGAGGAAACGAACCATGGCCACGTCACGGGCGAAGAACTGCCCGGCGCCGGTCAGGCTGTCGTAGGGACGGTCATAGGAGACTGCACTGCCCTGGCTGGTGCCAGTCAGTCCCACTCGGAATGCGCCTCCGGGATACAGACTGTCGCCGCCCCAGGCGTTGTAAGCCTGATAGGTGGCGGTCGGGATCTGGACTAGCAACGGCGTGGTGGTCAACGCGCGGACCACAAACAGACAGTCACGAGCTGCGGCTGACGTGGTCAGCTTGGCGGTGTAAACGCCGCTGGTCAGCGCCGACGGGACCACGAAGCTCAGGGTCGGGTGCCAGTCACATTGGGTAAGCCCCGAGGTGAAGCTGTGCCGGCAGCCGGGTTGGGGCCGGACGCGCAACCAGCCGGTCTCGAGCACCGCACGCCCCCCGCGGCCGTGGTACCAGCCCATCCGGAACACGGCGATTTTCACCCGCCGCGCGCCCGGGGCACTTACGTAGATTCGCTCGATCTGTCCCGGGAGTACCGATGGCCGGGCCACATAGCCAGTCACCGACCCGTGGGCCCGTCCCCCGAAATCGGCCGCGGGGCCGGGCAGCCACCAGGCCCGGGTTCCAGGCTGCCGATTCTCCGCGGCTATCGGGACCGGCGGACCGCCCGTCCGTATGAGCCAGCGGTAACTGGGATGCGCCGCGAGCCCCGGCGCCGGTGACCCCGGCGCTGGTTCCTCGTGTCTCCGCGGGGCCGCCGCCCGGCCACCGCAGGCCGCGAGGCCGAGCACCAGCGCCAACCCGCTCACCGCCGCGAGCACAACCAGGCCTCGGGGTGACGACACAGGCCAGGTCATCGCGACGCGCCCGCTCAGTCGAGGCGGCCCTCGGCGAGGGGGCGGCCGTCCTCATCGGTCGCGAAGGCGGGCGGCCAAGGGCCGTGCCAGTTGTCGCGCGCGCCGTCCATGGTCAGGATCGCCCCGGACATGAAGTCACCCGCCGGCGAGGCGAGCCAGGCCACCAGCCAGGCGATCTCCTCCGGGCGCCCCAACCGTCCCAGGGGAATGGTGCCAGCGAGTGAGTCGACGATCGCCTGCGGGTACTTGGTGTAAAGCGTGTCGGTTCCGAACTGGCCGGCCGCGATCGCGTTGAGCTTGATCCCGTAGCGTGACCACTCGATCGAGAGCACGCGCATGAGGTTCTCAACCGCCGCTCGCGCTGCCGAGGAGTGAGCCATTCCGGGTAGCCCGTGGTGGGGCGAGATCGTGATGCTGAGGATCTTGCCCGAGCCGGCGGGGATCATCGCCTTGGTGGCCACGGCGTGGGTCATCAGCCAAGTCCCCTCCACGTTGAGCCGTTGAACGGTCCGAAAACCCTTGGGGGTGATGTCCTCGGCGGCGGACAGGAACTGCCCGCCGGCATTGTTGACCAGCAGGTCGACTCGGCCATGGCGCGCGACCACGCGGTCGATGAGCGCGCTGACCTCTTCCTCCTCGCGGATGTCGCACGCCGTTGCCTCGATGCGGCCGTCGGGTGACGCGTCGGCTGTCTCCTGCAGCGGTCCCAGGCGACGGCCGCAGATCTGGACGGCAGCGCCCAGGCCGGCCAGCTCGAGAGCAATCGCCCGTCCCAAGCCCGACCCGCCTCCACTCACGACTGCCACCTGACCCTCGAGGAGCCCGGGGCGGAACACCTGCGAGGCCATGGCCGCGAGTCTGCCAGATGTCGGGGTTAACACGGCCGCGGCGAGACGGCCGGGTTATCCTCGCTGAGTGTCCGCCCACCCGATCCGGCCGCGATAGAGGAGCTCGGGTGCCAGCCACCGGTGATCGGGTCCGTCACCCTGTGTTCGCGCGCGCCTACGCTCGCATGAGCCCGGGCGCGGAGTCACGGGGGCTGGCTGGGCGTCGCGACCAGCTCCTGGCCGGTCTCTCGGGGCGAGTGATCGAGATCGGCGCGGGCAACGGGCTGAACTTCACCCATTATCCGGCCACCGTGAATGAGGTGACCGCGGTCGAGCCTGAGCCCCACCTGCGCAAGCTCGCCCTGGGGGCGGCGGCCAAGGCGCCCGTCTCGATCCGCATCGTCGACGCCGTCGCCGACCAGCTGCCGTTCGCAGCGGGCGCCTTTGATCACGTTGTCTTTTCGCTCGCGCTGTGCTCGGTAGCGGACCCGCGGGCTGCCCTGGCCGAAGCCCACCGGATCCTGCGCCCCGAGGGAGGTCTGCGGTACCTGGAGCACGTCATCGCCGAGCGGCGTTTCGCGGCCTGGGTCCAGCGAGCCCTCGACGCGAGCGTCTGGCCACGCGTGGCCGGGGGTTGCCATCTGGCGCGCGATACCGGCGCGCTGATCCGCCAGTGCGGTTTTGTCGTCAACAGCGAGCAGCGCATCAAGCCAACCTGGGAGCGGCCCGCCATCCCGCATCTGCTCGGCCACGCTTCTCGCATCTGATCATGCGGCGCCCATCGACGTTCCCCGATGCGACCACGGGCAATTGCGATGGATAAAGGAGGCGATTGCTGGAATGGTTGTCACCGAAGTTAGTGGCAATCAACACAAGGAGCCTTTCGCCGATGGAGCCCGTCACCCGTGTTCTGCTGGTCGCCAACCGGACCGCGACCGAACTGCCGCTGATCGAGGCCGTCCGCCGTCGCGCGCAGCGCGGGCCGGCTACTTTCCATCTGGTCGTACCGGCGACCCCGCGAGGTCTGCACCGGGTGGTGGATCCCGAGGACGCGGGACGCGAAGCGGCAGCCGAGTGCCTGGCTCGAGCCCTTCCCGGCCTCTCGGAGGCGGCGGGGGTGACGGTCCTGGGCCACGTCGGGGACGCCAACCCCTTGGCCGCGGTCACCGATGCGCTTCACCTGCGGGGGTTCGACGAGGTCATTCTGTCGACGCTGCCCTGGCGTCTGTCGCGCTGGCTGCGGCTCGACCTGCCGCGCAAGATCCGCGCGCTCGGAGTGCCGGTCCAACACGTCTCAGGTGTTCCCACCGCCTTGGCTGCCCCGGTGGGCGAGGAGGGGACAGTGCTCCGGCCGGCTATGTCGAGTTCCTAGCCCTCGATTCGAGGTCTGGTCCGCCGCTCGGCCGCCGACCGGAGCGGACGCTGGGGTCGCGGCCGGGCCCGGGGAGCGGCGACGAGTCGGCTCCGAAGTCGACCCCTCAGTCAACGTGACCCGCGCCCGACCGCCCCGGTTCGTCATCCAGAAGCATGCTGCCTCCACGCTTCACTACGACTTCCGCCTCGAGGTCGACGGCGTCTTGAGATCATGGGCGGTGCCCAAGGGCCTATCGCTGGATCCGCGCCACAAACGGCTGGCCGTGCAGGTCGAGGATCATGCCCTGGACTACTTCGACTTCGAGGGCATGCACGAGGCAGGCTACGGAGCCGGGGCGGTGATCGTCTGGGACTGGGGGCGATACCGCAGCCTCGATCCTGACCGGTCGACAGCCGAGATGATCGCCGCCGGCCACGTGAAGATCTGGCTGGAGGGTGAGAAGCTGACCGGGGGTTGGACGCTGCAACGCACGCGCGGCGGCGCCAAGCCTCAGTGGTTGATCATCAAGCGCCGCGACGAGGGCGCCGATGCCCGCCGCCGCCCTGACAGCACGCAGCCGGAATCGGTCAAATCGGGGGCGACGCTCGAGGAGCTGACCCGGGCCGATCAGAGTTCGCGATAGCGGGTAGAACGTCTAGGAACGAGCTGAAAGGCGGGTCCCGCTACTTGCAGCCGTGAGTCGAGCTAACGGCAGTGGATCGCCCGGTGGGTGCGGCCTCCTGACGAGCAGACGCGTATGCGGAAACTCCAAAGGAGACAGATGACGCTCGAGAACTTCCCCGCTGAACCCCGCGTTCGGCGGACTGCCCACCGCGACCCTGATGTCGCCATCCTCTTCCGGCGTTGGCACGAGCAGGGCGACCGTCGGGCGCGCGAAGAGCTGATCGCGAACTTCATGCCCCTGGCGCGCAAGCTGGCCTCGCGGTACCGCAACCCGCACGAGCCGTTTGACGATCTCGTCCAGGTGGCGGTAATCGGGCTGATCGGAGCCGTTGACCGGTTTGATCCCGAGCGCGGCGTCGCCTTCTCGTCCTTTGCCGTGCCGACCATCCTCGGCGAGCTCAAGCGCTACTTCCGCAGCACAGCCTGGTCGGTTCACGTCCCGCGCCGGGCCCAGGAGCTATCGCTGCGCGTGGACCAGGCTTCGCGAGCGCTCACGGCTGGCCAGGGTCGCAAGCCCAGCCTGCATCAGCTCAGCCAGTACCTCGAGCTCGGAGTCGAGGACGTGATGGATGGCCTGGATGCAACCAGCGCCCACTACGCCGCCTCGCTCGACGCGCCGGCGGGAGCCGGCGAAGACGAGGGGGTCCGCGAGCCGCTCGGCGAGACGATGGGCTGCGACGATGACCGGCTCGAACTCGTCGACACGGCTGTCTCGCTCTCCTCGGCCTTGCGTTTGCTGCCGCTGCGCGAGCGCCAGGCGCTCGACCTCCGGGTCAATCATGAGCTCAGGCAGGTCGAGATCGCCGATCGCCTGGGCTGCTCGCAGATGCAGGTCTCGCGCCTGCTCAAACGCGCCAGCACCCGGGTGCGCGACCTGGGGGTGATCAGCTGATCGCAGTCAGCCGAAGCTCCGGTACTCAGATCTCCTCGTGGACCCCGATCGACTCCTCGAGCTGAGCCTCCGCGTCGCCGCTATGGCCACGCCGATCTTCAAGCAGGGCGCTGGCGATGGCATCGAGCTTGGTCTGCAGGGCGCGCTCGGCACGGAGCTCGGAGTTCTTGAGGACTGCAACCAGGATCAGGGTGAGACCCGACATCAGGCCGGCGGCGGCGGCCTCGAAGCGGTCGCTGGCCCCGAGAAAGAGCCCTGCCGCCCAGACGAGCACGAGCACGGAGCAGATCAAGAAGAACAGAGGCGAGCTGGCCAGGAATGACGCCCGCTCCGAGAACCTGTCGAAGGGACCACGCCGTTGCTGGCTGCGGTCCGCGGGATGCTCGAGCGTCCGCACGAGCCCGGCGCCCGTGGCGCGCATACCGGCCGAGGCTCGGCGCCTTCGCGGGCGCAAGGTTCGAGGTTGAGGCATAGCTCAACAACATCTAGCACGCGGGGATAAAGGCCGCGGTCCGAGGATCTACGCTGCCAGCTTGTCAGCAGGCCAGCGAGCTGCGGAGAGAGGAGGGCCCGGATGAGCGATCAGCCGGCGCAGGACACAGGTCGGCCCGGGGAGACCGAGGAGGAAAAGCTCGACCGCAACACGATCGAGCTGCTCAACGAGCTGCGGGTCGTCGCCACCGGGATTCAGGTCATGTTCGGCTTCCTGCTCATCGTCCCCTTCAACACCGGTTTTCGCCGCGTGTCGTCGTTCGAGCGCACGGACTACTTCGTCACCCTGCTGTGTGTCGCGGTCTCGGCCGTGCTCTTGATGTCACCGTCGATCCACCATCGGATCCTCTTTCGCCATCACGAGAAGCCCTACCTGGTCCGCGTCGCCAACCGCCTGGCCATCATGGCCATGATCTTCCTCGCTGTAAGCCTTATCGGCATCCTGTTGCTGGTTTCAGACGTGGTCGTGGGTGGAGCCGCACCGGTGGCGGTGGGTGCCGTCGCGACGGTGACGATCAGCGTCCTCTGGTTCGGGCTGCCACTCGTGCGGCGCGAGGACGCGCACCCGTGGAAGGCACCGACCGGGTGATCTGTCAGGCCGGCTCACGGCTGGCTGGATAGGCGGCGCGAAAACCGGGGTAACGTCAGGGCAAGTCAATTTTCAGGAGCTGTTATGCCAACGCCGCTAAATGCCCTCGCCGATCACGGCCAGAGCCCATGGATCGATTACCTGTCACGTTCGTTCGTCCAGAATGGCGAGCTTGAAGGGTTGATCGCCCAGGGCGTAGCCGGTATCACCTCCAACCCGACGATCTTCCAGGGCGCGATCGCTGATGGCGACGCCTACGACGAGCAGCTGCGCGAGGTCCTCGCGTCCGAGGATGATCCCAAGGAGGTCTTCCTGCAGTTGGCGCGCGAGGACATCCGGGGTGCCTGCGACCTGCTGCGCCCGGTGTTTGACCGCGGCGATCGCACCCGCGACGGCTGGGTCTCCCTCGAGGTGGACCCCAACCTGGCGCAGGACGCGGAGGGCACCGCGGCCGAGGCCCGACGGCTGCGAGACATGATCGATCGCGCCAACCTGTTCGTGAAGATCCCGGGGACCAAGGCTGGCCTGACGGCGATCGAGGAGACGATCGCCGCCGGGATCCCGGTGAACGTCACGCTGCTGTTCTCGCTCGAGCGTCACCGCGCCGCTGCCCACGCCTATCTGAAGGGGCTACGGCGCCTGCGCGACAATGGCGGTGACCTGGCCTCGGTGGCCTCGGTGGCGTCCTTCTTCGTCTCCCGGGTCGACACGGAGGCCGATCGCCGCCTGGAGGAGATCGGTGGCCATGACGAGCTGCGCGGCAAACTCGCCATCGCCAACGCCAAGCTCGCCTACCAGAGCTACCGGGAGATCTTCTCGGGTGAGGAATGGGCAGACCTGGAGGCGGTCGGCGCCTCGCCCCAACGGTGCCTGTGGGCATCGACCTCGACCAAGAATCCTGACTACCCCGATCTCATGTACGTCGAGGCCTTGGTCGGGCCCGAGACGGTCAACACGATGCCGCGCGAGACGATCCAGGCCCTGCTCGACCATGGCCAGATCGAGAGCAGGCTCGAGTCAGGCGTCGACGAGGCGCAGCGAACGCTGGACCAGCTAGCCGAGGCCGGAGTCGACTACGACGACGTCGTCGAGGTGCTCGAGCGCGAGGGCGTGGAGAAGTTCGCGGCATCGTTCCGGGAGTTGATCGACGGGGTTTCGAGCAAGCGCGAGCAGTTTGCCACCGCATAAGGGGGCAAGTCGGGCCCGGGTCTCGAGGCGGTAGGCACAGGCCGGTGTGTACAGCCGTCAACGTTGGGTAGCCCGACCAGAAGGAACGGCTTGAGCAAAAGGAGACGGAATGACTCAGGATGAACGCACCGTGGGCGGATTGGCGGGCAAGGCAGTCGGCAAGGTCAAGGCGGCGGTCGGGAGTGCTACCGGTCGCGAAACGCTGGAGCGTGAGGGCCGCCTCCAGGAGGCTCAATCTGAAGTTGAGCTTGAGGCTGAGCGCTCGGCCGCGCAGGCCGACGAGCAGGAGCAGCGTGGAGCCGCCCGCGAGCACGAGGCCGAGCTTCAAGCTGAGCGCGAGCGGCTGGAGAACCAGGTCGCTGCGCAGCTACGGGAGGAGCAGGCTCAGCGCGATCGCGTCGCCGCCGAGTCTCACGCCGACGCCCAGGCCGCGCGTGAACGCGCCGCCGCTGACGCCGAAGCCGACCACCAGCGCCAACGCGCTGATGCGCAGGTCGCCGACGCCGAGCGTGGCCGGACTGACGCGGCGCAGCGGGCCAACCGGCTCGAGCAGCGCGCCCGCGAAGAGCTTCGCAAGGCAAATGAACTCGACGGAAAGGAGCCAGCATGAGCGCGCGCCAACGTACCGCTGCGGCGATGGACAGCTACCTCAAACTGATGCGGTGGCCGCTCGACACGGCGACGCGATTGCTCCCCGGAGAACGAATGGGCCCCAGGGCAGCGGCCCGGGTCGGCATCGACCGCGTCGACGCGACGATCCGCGGGCTGCTCGGGCGCGGTCTCGGCAACGACGCCCTGCGTCAGTCATCACGCCGCCGGGCCGAGGCGACCGAGCATCGCGAGCAGGCTTTGCGCCTTCGCCGTCAGGCTGAGGATGAGCTCGCCTCGGCCCAGGAGCAGCTGGAGGAGACCGACGACGCGGCTGTTGCCCAGCGCCAGCGCGCCACGGCTGGGGCCAGCGCGCGCAAGGGCCAGGCCAGCAAGCGGCGCCAGGAGAAGGTCAAGCAGGCGCGCAGCACCGAGGGCAACCAGCGTCAGGCGGCTCAGGTCCGCCAGCAGCGATCGGCCGAGAAGATCGAGGCCCAGGAGGCCCGAGACCGCCTCCCCGCCGTTGAGGAGCAGGCCCAGGCCGCCCGGCAACGGGCCGACGCGCTCGACCAGCACGACGAGGCCGAGCGCCTGGGCGCCGCCGCCGCACGGGTCAAGAACGCGCGCAGGATGGAGTGATCAGCTCACGCCGATGAGATCCACGACGAACACGAGCGTCTCGTCGGGGCCGATCACCCCGCCGGCGCCCCGCTTGCCGTAGCCGAGCATCGGCGGGATCGTGATCCGGCGCCGCCCGCCGACCTTCATGCCCGCCACGCCCTGATCCCAGCCCGGGATCACCTGGCCGCGTCCCAGCCCGAACTTGAACGTCTGACCGCGGTCCCAGGAGGCGTCGAACTGCCGCCCCGTGGACCACGAGACGCCCACGTAATGGACTTCCACCACCTTGCCGGCCAGCGCTTCGTCGCCCTCGCCGGGCACGAGGTCCTCGAGCTCCAGCTGATACGAAGGCGCTTGGTCGGCGGGAATGTCGACGACGGGTTTCTCGCCGGTGTCCATGCGTTCACCGTAGCGTGAGGGGGGTGGCGCCGGTCGTCCCGATCGTTCTCCTTGCCGCGGCGTTGCACGCCGGCTGGAACGCACTCGTCAAGGCGGTGGCGGATCGGCTCACACTGATGGCGATGATGGGGGTGGCGACGGCGGCCATCGCGCTGCCCGTGGCTCTGCTGGTCAGTCCCCCGCGCTCGGTGGCCTGGCCCGAAATCGCCGGATCGCTCCTGCTGCACACGATCTACAACCTGATGCTGGTCGCCAGCTACGGGGTGGGGGACTACAACCTGGTCTACCCGGTGGCGCGTGGGACGGCGCCGCCGGTGGTCGCGATCGCCTCGGTGATCGTTGTCGGCGAGCGGCTCACCGGGTTGCAAGTGGCCGGGCTGCTCGTCCTCAGCGGAGGCCTCCTCACGCTTGCCGTAACCCGGCGCCACGGCTCGCTGCGCGCGCTCGCCTTGTCCGTCACGACCGGGATCCTGATCGCCGCCTACACGGTGACCGATGGTGTCGGGGTCCGGCACGCGGGTTCCGTAATGGGCTATGCCGCCTGGCTGTTCACCGGTAGCGGCGTCCTGACTGCCCTCGCGCCCCACTTGGTCACGCGGTTGGCGCGCCGCGCACCCGCGGCCCGGCTGGCGGAGCGGGCGCACGCAATCGCGGCCCCCAGCATCGTCGAGGTTCTGCGTACCGCCCCGGGTCTGGCAGCACGTGCCGCGGTGGCGGCTGGGCTGTTGCTGATCGCCTATGTCCTGGTGCTATGGGCTCAGACACGCGGGGAGCTGGCCGTCGTGGCCGCGTTGCGCGAGACGAGCGTGGTCTTCGCCGCCTTGGTGGGAGCTTTCGTGTTTCGCGAGCATCTGCCGTCGCGACGCGTCATCGCCAGCGCGCTCGTCGCCGCCGGCGCGGCGGCCCTCGCCTTGGGGTGAGCCGGGGCGCCTACTCCAGCCGTGGCAGAAACGTGCCGGCGAACCGCGACACGGTCAACGCGGGGATGGCCAGCAGGCTGAGCAGAGCGCAGAGCAGCAGCGGGGTGCGGAAGCTGCGCGTCACGGCGCGCTGGACCAGCGACTGGACCTGCGCCTCGAGAGCGGCGAGATGGGCTCGCGTCGTCGGGTCGGCCCCGGCCGCCGCCCGGGCGAAGGGCGGCCCGAGGTCCGGTAGCTGGCTCGCCGGCGCCTTGGTGCTGGCGGCCTGAAGCCCGACCCCAAGCTGGACCTTGGTGGCGAGCGACAGCGGCGCGCTGATGATGGCGCGCAAGATGGGCGGCGTCGCCCGGGCCGGGGCGGCGTCGAGCTGGTTGACCAGGATCGGAGTCAGCAGGACGAGGCCGAGGACCAGCCCGCCTTCGCGGGCGGCCACGGTGCGGGCCGCCCGCGCCACCGGCGGCCCGGACGTGCTCAGGGCGACACGGGTCAGCGCGGGAAAGGCGAGCCCGAGCCCGACGCCGCACAGGGATAGCGCGATCAGGGCGAGCCCGACCATGCGGTGCGAGACGAGCGCCAGGACGACGAGCCCGAGGGTGAGTACGACGGCTCCCGCACCGCCGGCCACGCTGGCCGGACGCTCGGTCACCGCCCGCTCGGTGATCACTGTGGTAAGTGGGATCACGGCCAGGACCGCCGCCGCTCCCAGAGGACTGAGCTGCCAGACGTTGATGAGCAGGATGGTGGCCAGGAACAGTGCCCCGATCAGCCCCGCCGAGATCAGAGTCAGGGCCAGGTTGGCGAGGGCTGGCGTGGCCTGCGCTCTTCCGGACCGCTCAGTCGGAGCTCCCGCTGCCGACGGGGCGGACCGGGCGGCGGCGTCGGACCGGGCGGCGGCGTCGGACCGGGCGGAGTCGTCAGACGAACTGTTAGCCGGGCCAGGACCCAGGTGCCCGGCCACCGCGGCCAGTGCGGCTGTGGCTGCCACCGGAGCTTGGGCGAAGAAGATCGCGCGCCAGTCAAAGGCCTGGGTGAGCACCCCGCCGGCGGTCGGGCCGACGCCGGCTCCGACGGCGGCAGCCACGGC
>JBAVWI010000330.1:0-7599 GCA_049697735.1 Solirubrobacteraceae bacterium | reverse complement strand
CACGCGGGCCGAGGTTGCCGATGTCGCCAACGCGATCCTGGACGGCACCGACGCCGTGATGCTCTCCCAGGAGACGGCGATCGGCTCATACCCGGTGGAGGCGGTGGAGATGATGGCCGCGATCGCCGAGCGCACCGAGCAGGAGCTGGACTACACGGACTGGAACGAGAACCGAGTACGCCGCGATGCCCGTGACCCCGCCTACACGATCGCCTACAGCGCCTGTGCGGCGGCCCGCGACCTCGGCCTGGCTGCGCTCGTCGTCCCCACCCTGTCCGGGCGCTCGGCCCGACTGATCTCAGCCCACCGCCCCCACGTGCCGATCTACTGCCTGTCGCCCGGCCGCGAGACGGTCCGGCGCTGCAACTTCATGTGGGGCGTGCAGGCGGCCTCGATGCGCCGCCACGAGGTGACCGAGGAACTGATCGCTGACAGCGCCCGCCGCGTCGTCGAACTCGGCTGGGTCAAGCGCGGTGAGCGCGTCGGGATCACGGCCGGACTACCCAGTGGTAAGCCCGGGACGACGAGCCTGTTCCAGGTGCAAGAGGTCTAGATCTAGATCCGCGCGGGCGACGGGTGTAGGGTCGGCTCAGATGCAACCAACACAAGGGGGCAGCATGGCTGGTGAGCAGAACGTCGAGACCGCGAAGAAGGCGTATGCCGCCTTCAACGCCGGCGACGCGGGCGGGGCGATGGCTGATATGGCTGACGACATCGAGTGGGTGACGCCCGGCAACAGCGCCGTCAGCGGCACCCTCCACGGCAAGGAGGAGGTCGGTCGTTTCTGGGCTCAGCTCGCCGAGAAGGGCTTCACGACTGAGCCGCAGCACTGGTTCTCAGACGAGCAGCGAGTGGTTGTCCTTTGTCACACCTCGATCAGCGGAGACGAGGCCGACACCGCTGACGTGATGACCTTTCGGGAGGGCAAGCTGGTCAAGTTCCAGACCGCGGGCGACACGGCGGCCATGGAACGGCACTTCGGCACCAAGTAGGAGTCAGGCGGCGGCCCGCCCGTAGAACTCGGCTTCCTGCTTGCCGAGCTCGGTCGCGGGCGGGTCACCGTAAAACCACTCGCGGGCGATGCGGTGAAAGTTGCCGCGCGCGTGCAGCTGAGACAGGACGGCAAGCGTCAGGACCTCCATCCGGCGACCGAAGATGTGGTCGGGCGGCGCCGATTCGTGGCGCAGGTAACCGAAGTACTCCGAGCGCGGATCGCTCATGTCAATCATCACCTGGGTCGCGTACTCGGGCGTGAGCTCGATCTCCCGGTCCGCCGTGTACCAAGAGGTCCCGGCCCGGAAGTGAGCGAGCACCCGGTCGGGGTTGAACTTCTCGGGCTCGGGGAAGAAGCCGACCTCGGTGCCGAGGCGCATGATCGTCTCGGTGTCGCCCTCGATCACCGCGCGGGCCACGTCGATCTCGAGTTGGACTGAACCCGGCGGCATCCGCTTGAAGAGCCCGAAGTCGAAGAACGCCATGCGGCCGTCCTCGAGCAGCATCGAGTTGCCGGGATGGGGATCGCCCGAGAACTGACCGTGGCGATACAGGCAGCCGAAGTAGAAGCGAAACAGCATCTCGCCGATCCGGTCGCGATCTTCCTGGGGATAGGTCTTGAGCTCCTCAAAGCCGGTTCCCTGGACAAATTCCGAGACCATCAGCCGCTCGTGAGAGAGCGAAGTGATGACATCGGGGATGACGATGAACGGGTGGCCGCGGAAGATGCGCGCCAGCGTCCGCTGGTTCTGCGCCTCGAGCTCGTAGTCGAGCTCCTCGTGGATCCGCGAGCGGATCTCGTCGCCGATCGCCTTGGGATCCATGCCGGGTGCGATCCGCTTGGCCAGCCGCAGGATCAGCCCCAGGTTCTGCATGTCGGCCCGAACCGCGGCCGCCACCCCCGGGTACTGCACCTTGATCGCGACCTCTCGGCCATCTGAGAGGGTTGCCCGGTAGACCTGGCCGATCGACGCCGCCGCGACCGGCTCCTCGTCGAACTCCTCGAACACGTCTGCGAGCTTCTCGCCCAGCTCCTCCTCGATCACCTTGCGCATGTCCTTGAAGGTGACGGTCGGGGCGGCGTCACGCAGCTCAGCGAGCTTGCGCTGAAACTCCTCGCGGTACTCCTCGGGGACCAGCCCGACGTCGAGGAACGACATCACCTGCCCGACTTTCATCGCCGCGCCCTTCATCGTCCCGAGCGCGGTGACGATCTGTTCGGCGGCCTCGAGGTGGCGCCGCTCGAGCGCGGCATCGCGACCGTCCTTGGAACGGGTCACGTTGGCCGCTCGGGTGCCGGCCTGACGGATCGCCTGCCCGGCGGCCAGCCCGCCGATTTTGGCCGTCCGCCCTACCCGGGAGGTCGGGATCTTGTCCTTAGCCATAAGCCGCGGGGCTCAGCTGCCCGGCTGGATCTTGGACCCGGGGACGATGTCGTCGGACCCGTCGGGCCAGCGGACCCAGGCCTTGTGGCCACCGTCGTAGTCATCGCCGAGCAGCACCAGCGTGGCCGGCTCGCCCAGCGCAGTGCAGGGCTCCTCGCCCTCGGGGTCGAGCCCGCGCCAGATACGAACGAACTTGTTGCCCTCGAGCTCGTCGCCGACCGTTGTCGGGTCGGTGTGGCCGGGGTGGATCCGGGTGGCTGGATCGAGCCTGAGCAGCGTGTCCATGATCGAGCTCTTGAGGTCGGCGTAGGTCGTACTCCCGGGAGCCCGGACGCCGCCGACGGAACCCTTGAAGAGGGTGTCGCCGGTGAATACATCGGTACCGTCGATCAGCAGCGAGACCATCCCGGCGGTGTGTCCGGGGGTGTGGAGCGGTTCGATGGCCAGGGCCCCGGTCTCGATCGTCTCCCCCGGTGCCATCGTTCCGGTGGCGCCGGGCACCAGCTCGCGCTCGAGCGGGTGGATCAGCACCGGGAGGTCGGGAAAGCGACCGCGCACCGTGTCCAGCTCGGCCACGTGGTCGTGATGGTGGTGGGTGAGGAGCACGTGGGTAAGGGTCAGCTGGCCGCGCTGGAGGTACTCCAGCAGCGGCGCCACGGGGCCGCCAGCATCGATCATGACCGCGTGGCCCCCGAGCTCGTCGGCGACCACGTAGGTGTTGGAGAGCCAGGGATCACTCATCGAACGCTCGACGATCATGTTCAGAGCGTAACGGCCGCGGCCCGGCGGGGCTGGTGGCGGACCGATAACCTGCGTGGTGCCGATGAGCCTGATCCACACCTGTTACAGGATCTTCGAGGTCGACCGCTCGGTGCAGTTCTACACCGCGCTCGGCTTCGACGAGATTGGCCGCGTCCCGATCCGCGATGAGGCGATCAACATCTTCATGGGGCTGCCCGACGACGGACCCGAGCCGCGCCTGGAGCTGACGCACAACTTCGATCAGTCCGGGCCTTACGAGATCGGCACCGGGTACGGCCACATCGCGATCACCACGGAGGACCTGGATTCGACGCTCGAGCGGCTGGCCGGCCAGGGAATCGAGCCCGAGAAGCCGCCCTACACGGTCCGCGAGGGTGGCAACCGACTCTGCTTCGTGCGTGACCCCGACGGGTATCGCATCGAGCTGATCGAGCGCGGCTGAGCGGGCGGGTCAGATGGTCGATACCGCCACGATGGGAAAGCTGATCGAGCGCTTCGCGCAGGGCGTGGCCGCGCACGATCGTGAGAACCCCGGGCACCACAGCTGGGGGATCGGCATGGCCGCGTTCGACATCGAGCGCCTCGGCTTCGAGGAGGGCGAGGAGATCCTGCCCGGAATCGTGCTTCAGGCCGACGGGGGCGTGACCGGCAATTTCCGCGTCCTCTGCGACGGAGACCACGACCGCGAAGGCGAGCAAGAGGAGGCCGAGGTCGTCGACGCGGTCGCTTCCGAGGAGATCGCGGAGCCGGTCTACGCCGACGGGCCCCCGCGCGTTCAGCCGCCCCTCTAGCTGCGATCGCCTTGGCAGACCTCACCTCGACGCGGGCCCGCCCCGGCACGTACTCGATCGTGGCCCGCGATCAGTCCACCGGCGAGCTCGGCGTCGCCGTCCAGTCGCACTGGTTCTCGGTCGGTCCGATCGTTCCCTGGGCACTGGCCGGGGTCGGCGCCGTGGCCACCCAGGCCAACGTCGAGATCTCCTACGGGCCGCGGGCGCTGGAGCTGATGGCCGCCGGGGCCGACGCCCCGAACGCGCTGGCCGAACTGGTGGCGCAGGACCCGCTCTCGGCTTCGCGTCAGGTGGCAGTGATCGATGCCGAGGGGCGCGTGGCGGCGCACACGGGCGACAGCTGCATGCCCGAGGCCGGCGACTGCCAGGGCGAGGGAGTCTCGTGTCAGGCCAACATCATGGCCAACCGTCGAGTCTGGCCGGCCATGCTCGAGGCCTTTGAGGGGCAACAAGGTCCGCTCGTCAACCGGCTGCTGGCCGCGCTGGACGCCGCCGAGCTTGCCGGGGGTGATCTCCGGGGACGCCAATCGGCGGCCATCGTCGTCGTCCCGGCGGGCGGGAATCCCTGGGATACGGTGATCTCGCTGCGGGTCGAGGACCATCTGGAGCCACTCGAGGAGTTGGCCCGGCTGGTCCGGTTACATGAGGCCTACACGTGCGCGGGTCTCGGCGACGAGCGAGTCGCGGAGGGCCGGCACCAGGAGGCGGCCGAGCTCTACCTGCGCGCCAGTGAGCTGGCCCCCGGATCCGATGAGCTGCGATTCTGGGCCGGGGTGGGCGCCGCGACGATCGGTGACCTGGATGCCGGGGCGGCTCATGTGCGGGCCGCGATCGAGATTCACCCCGGGTGGCGCGAGCTCCTGTCGCGTCTCCCGCCCGCGGTTGCACCCGCCGCCGCGCCCCTCCTCGAACGCTTAGGGCCTTCGGCTTAGAGCAAATATTGGCCATCTGGCCAAACGACACCGGTCCGCGGCCGGGTAGAACTCCGCCATGACGTCTGCTGTGCGCCGCCACGACTCGCCGCGCTCGGACCTCGATCGTCCTCCCCGTCCCCTGATCGCTGTCACCACGTCTGAGATCCGGGCCAGCGGCGCGGTCAAGATCACCCCCCAGGGGGAGCCCCCGCAGCACGAGATGGCTCTGGGGCTGAAGTACCTGTACGCCATTGAGGCTGCCGGCGCGATTCCGGTGGTCGTGCCGCCGCTGGACACCGCCGCGGTGCCCGGCTTGCTCTCGCGGGTGGCGGGGGTCTGCCTCTCGGGCGGTCCCGACCTTGATCCCGACAGCTACGGCGAGCGCCGGCACTCCCGCACCGGACCGACAGAGGCCGACCTGGATGTGTTCGAACTCGAGCTCGCCCGCCAGGCCGATGCCCACCGACTCCCCATCCTGGCCATTTGTCGCGGCCTGCAGCTGCTCAACGTCGCCCGAGGGGGGACCCTGCACCAGCACCTTCCCGACGTGGTCGGCAAGCGCATCAATCATCGCCAGCGCGAGCCAGGGACGCGGCTCACCCATTGGGTGTCCCTTGACCCTTCGAGCCGACTGAGCGAAGTCCTGACACGCCGCCGTGCGAAGGTCAACTCGTTTCATCACCAGGCCGTGGCCACCCTGGGCGACGGGCTGGTGGTCACGGGTCGCGCCGCCGACGGCGCCGTGGAAAGCGTGGAGGCGGTGGACCGAGATTTCGTCCTCGGTGTGCAGTGGCACGCGGAATGCCTGGTCAATCGCGCCGAACAGGCGGCGTTGTTTCGCGAGTTCGTAGACGCGGCGAGCCGCTTCGACGAGGCGTCGGCGCGGTTCTCGCGGGTGGCCTAGGCACGCCATGTGCGGATTTGCGGGCGAGCTCGCTGACGGCCGGCCCGCCGACCGTGATGCCGTCCAACGGATGGCAGCGACGATGGAGTCACGAGGGCCCGACGGCGCCGGCTCATGGGCGCAAGGCCGGCTGGCTCTGGCCCATCGGCGCCTGAAGATCATCGACTTGTCAGCCAGCGGCGACCAGCCGATGACCGATGCCCAGCTCGGGCTCACGATCGTCTTCAACGGTTGCATCTACAACCACCGCGAGCTGCGCCGCGAGCTCGAGGGCGAGGGGTATGAGTTCGCTTCCACGAGCGACACCGAGGTCATCCTCAAGGCCTACGCGAAGTGGGGGTCAGACTGCGTCGCGCATTTCGCGGGAATGTTCGCCTTCGCGCTCTACGAGCACGACGCCGAGCGCCTGGTCCTGGCCCGCGATCGGCTCGGGGTAAAGCCGCTCTATCTGGCTGAGGTCGCGGGCGGGCTGCGTTTTGCCTCCACCCTTCCGGCCCTGCTCGAGGGGGGCGGCGTCGACACCGAGCTCGATCGGATCGCCCTGCACCACTATCTGAGCTGGCACGCGGTCGTCCCGGCCCCGCACACCATCCTCCAGGGCGTCCGCAAACTGCCGCCGGCGACCGTGATGGCGATCGAGCGTGATGGACGGCGCAGCTCAGAGACCTACTGGCGGGCTAGTTTCAGTCGGCGCCCGCAGTGCCGTGACTGGAGCGAGCATGATTGGGCCCTGGCCGTCCGGGAGGCTCTGCGCACAGCCGTCCAGCGCCGCATGGTCTCCGACGTCCCGGTTGGCGTTCTGCTCTCCGGAGGGCTTGACTCGAGCCTGATCGTGGCCCTGCTGGCCGAGGGTGGCCAGCGGGGTCTGGCCACCTTCAGCGTCGGCTTTGACCGCGTCGGTGACCGCGACGGCGACGAGTTCCAGTACTCGGACCTGATCGCAGGGACCTTCGAGACTGATCACCATCGTTTCCACGTTCCCACCACGCGGATGCTGCCGGCGCTCGACGGTGCCATCGCCGCCATGAGTGAGCCGATGGTCTCCCATGACGCGGTGGCCTTTTACCTCCTCTCGCAAGAGGTGGCGAAGTCGCACAAAGTCGTCCAGTGCGGACAGGGCGCCGACGAGATGTTTGCCGGCTACTCGTGGTACCCGCCGCTCCGCGACGCGGATGGAACGGGCGCCGACGCCTACCAGGCGGCGTTCTTCGATCGGCCTCACGACGAGATGGCAACGACGCTCCAGGACCTCCATCTCGTCGCCGAGGATCCCAGCCGCGCGTTCCTGGATCGCCATTTCGAAGCCGCGGGGGCCGATGACCCCGTCGACCGAGCGCTCCGGCTCGATACCGAGATCATGCTCGTCGACGATCCCGTCAAGCGCGTGGACAACATGACCATGGCCTGGGGCCTGGAAGCCCGGACGCCGTTTCTGGATCACGAACTCGTCGAGCTGGCGGCCGCTTGCCCGCCCGAGCTCAAGCTCGCCCAGGGCGGCAAGGGGGTGCTCAAGGCCGCCGGCCGCGCGCTCGTCCCCGACGCCGTGATCGATCGGCCCAAGGGATACTTTCCGGTTCCGGCCCTCTCCACGCTGGAGGGCGACACCCTGACCCTGATCCGGGAAAGCATGGACGCGCCCGCGGCGCGAGCCCGCGGCCTGTTTCGCCGCGACCACCTGGAGCGTCTGTTCGCGACTCCCAATGAGCACTTGACGACGCTGGAGGGCTCAAAGCTCTGGCAGCTCGCCCTGCTCGAGCTCTGGCTCGCCCGCCATGGCATCTGACTTCGGCGTGCCGGAATGCTACGCCGAGGACCGCGACGCCGACGGCGCCGCGCGGCCGGAGTACGCC
>JBAVWI010000329.1:0-14759 GCA_049697735.1 Solirubrobacteraceae bacterium | reverse complement strand
CGGAGGACTCGGGGCGGGCGTGATCGCGCTGGCCGTCCTCGCCGCGCTGGCCCTCGGCCGACGCCTGTCCCGGCCGCTCGACACCCTGGCCGGCGCCGCCCGGCGGGTCGGCGAAGGCGATTTCGCCGCCCGGGCGTCACCCACCGGTATCGCGGAGATCGACGACGTCGGCGCGGCGCTCAACGGCAGTTCCCGGCGGGTTGGTGAGCTCATCGGCCGCGAGCGCACCTTCAGCGCCGACATCTCTCATCAGTTGCGGACACCGCTGGCCGCCCTGCGCCTGGAGCTCGAATCATCTGCCCTGCAAGCATCCGAGCAGGCACCGGGATTGGCTGCGGCTCTGACTCAAGTCGACCGGTTGCAGGGCACGATTGACACCCTGCTGGCGGTAGCCCGCGGCGGGGCGCCGTCAGGCGAGCGGACGACTGATCTCAAACAGGCCCTGAGGGGAATCGAGAATGTTTGGCATGGTCCTCTGGCCGCAAGCGGCCGGCGGCTGCACACGACCTCCGAGGTTGAGCCGGCAATCGCCGCCATCTCGCCCGCGGTGCTCGACGAGATCCTCGAGATCCTCATGCAAAACGCCCGTACCCACGGCAGGGGGGCCGTGACGGTCGCCGTTCGCACCGTAGGCGACACCTTCGCGCTCGAAGTGAGTGACCAGGGACCAGGCTTCGGCGTCGATGCCGAAGAGGCGTTTCGCCGGGGCAGCGGGACAGGCCATGGGATCGGACTGGCGCTCGCCCGCTCGCTGGCCCACGCCGAGGGTGCGCGCTTACAAATCACCCACGCGGGACCAAGCCCGACCGTGACCGTGCTCGTCGCCGCCGCCTGAGCGTTATGCACCGCCTTCCCGTCCGCGCCCGAGTGACAGCGGTCTTCGCGGTCGCCCTGGCGATCGTCCTTGCCGGCATCGGCCTCTTTCTCTACCTGCGTTTTCGGTCGGGGTTTGACTCCGAGCTTGACCAGGGATTGCGCTCCCGGGCAGGCGATGTTGCTGCGCTCGTGACCCAAGCCGACACAGGCCTTGCCCAGGGCGGGAAAAACACCTTGACCGCTCAGGGGGAGGCGTTCGCGCAGGTTCTCGAGCCGAACGGAGCCATCTTCGACTCGACCCCGCTTATCAAGAGCGTGGTAATCCTCAATCGCCGGGAGATCGAGAAGGCGCTCGCCAGATCGATTTTCATCCAGCGCGGACCGATTGGCCGCATCAACGGACCGTCGCGGCTGTTCGCCACCCCCATCCGCGCCCAGGGGCAAAGGCTGGTGGTGGTGGTCGGCGTATCACTGGGCGAGCGCACCAACGCGCTGAGCCAGCTCGGCGGCTTGCTGATTACCGGTGGCGTGGTGGCGCTCCTGCTCGTGTCAGTTGCCGGTTACGTCGCCGTGGCGGCGGCGCTGAGACCGATCGAGATGATGCGGCGGCGAGCGGCGGAGATCTCGGCGAGCGATCCCGGGCGACGGCTACCGGTCCCGCCGGCGGCTGACGAGGTCTCGCGCCTGGGAACCACGCTCAACGCGATGCTGATCCGACTCGAGGAGGCCTTCGCGCGTGAAAGCCAGTTCGTCTCCGACGCCAGCCACGAGCTGCGCACCCCGCTGGGGATCGTCAAGACCGAGCTCGAGCTCGCCCTGCGCGGCTCCTACAGCCGGGACGAACTCGAGGAGGCGATCCGGTCGGCAGCGGAGGAGAACGATCGCGTCATCCGGCTTGCCGAGGACCTCCTGGTGATCGCCCGTGCCGATCAGGGCCAGCTTGCCGTTCGCCCGGTACAGCTGGATCTGAACGACGAGCTTCAGCGCGTGGCAAGACGGTTCGAACGCCGAGCCACCCAGGAGGGACGCTCAATGCTCGTCGAGGTGCCGGCCGGCTGCCAGGTGTCGGCGGATCCTCAGAGGCTGGAGCAGGCGCTGGCAAATATGGTCGACAATGCCCTGCGGTACGGATCCGGCGCGGTCACGCTCGCCGCCATCGAGACTCCGGAAGCCGTGGAGCTTCACGTCTCAGACGCCGGCCCGGGGTTTTCAGACGGCTTTGTCGCCGATGCCTTTGAACGCTTCACCCGCGAAGATCACGCCCGCACCCGGGGCGGAGCCGGTCTCGGGCTTTCCAT
The DNA here is from genome assembly GCA_049697735.1 of Solirubrobacteraceae bacterium. Taxonomy (GTDB): domain Bacteria; phylum Actinomycetota; class Thermoleophilia; order Solirubrobacterales; family Solirubrobacteraceae; genus Palsa-465. Next base: position 12,645 of record JBAVWI010000329.1, on the reverse strand, counting down.
CGTGCGGGCGATCGCTGTCTCCCATGCGGGGCAGGCCCACGCTGCCAACCGCGATGTGGGGGGCGCGGACGTCTGGATCACGCTCCCCAAATACCCCTGATCCGGCGTTTCACGCCCGGCTCATCTGCCGTTTCTACCGTGGCCGTGCTTGGTTTCATCAACCAAAGGAGCGTCATGATCAAGCGACTCAAGACAAGCGCCGGGCTGGTAGCAGGGCTAGCCGCCCTGTCGCTCGGCGGCGCTGCCATCGCCAGCGCGGCGTCGAGCTCAACGCCGGCTCACGCCAAGACTCACGTCAAGCACGAAGCGACCAGCGGGCGCGACAGCGACAACGTCCAGAACGGCGACCAGACCACGCCCGATCCGGCAGGCTCAAGCTCAGAGACGAGTTCTGAGACGAGCGGCGAGAGCGCGGCCAACAGCGACGGCCCCGGCGGCTACGCCGACCCGGCCGGCAGCAACGTAGACAACCAGCAGCAGGGTCAGAACTGACCCGCAGCGGCTGAAGCCAGCCAACCGAGCGGCGGCCCGCGATGTCGGGCCGCCGCTTGGTTGCGCTCATCTCACACTCATCTGGCCGTGCGATGCTCGACCGGATATGCGAATTCTGATCGTCGAGGACGAGCTGAAGATGGCCCGGCTGATAAAGCGTGGCCTGCGAGACGAAGGCCACGCCGCCGACGTCGCCGGCAGGGGTGAGGACGCACTCTGGATGGCCGGCGCAACCGACTACGACGCCATCGTGCTCGACGTGATGCTCCCCGGCATTGATGGTTTGGAGACCTGTCGCCGGCTGCGTCAAGACAGCGTCTGGTCCCCGGTCGTGATTCTCACCGCGCGAGATGCAGTCGAGGACCGGATCGCGGGGTTGGACGGCGGTGCCGACGACTATCTGGCCAAGCCATTCTCGTTCTCGGAGCTGCTCGCCCGCCTGCGCGCGCTCTCGCGACGAGGCCCGGTGCAACGGCCGGCCATCCTCAGCGCCGGCAACCTACGGCTTGACCCCGCCGGCCGCCGCGTCTGGCGCCAGGACGCCGAGATCACCCTGAGCACGAAGGAGTTCTCGCTGCTCGAAGCCTTCATGCGCCGCCCCGGCGAGGCGCTCACCCGCTTCTACCTGCTCGAGCATGCTTGGGATTACGACTACGAGAACCGCTCCAACGTGATCGACGTCTACGTTCGCAACCTGCGCAAGAAGATCGATCACCCGTTCGGCACGCGCACGCTCGAAACCGTCCGCGGCACCGGCTATCGGCTCCGCCCCGACGGTGCCTAGGTTCATTCGCCTCAGCGCGGGAATCGCCGCGATCCTGGGCATCGTGGTGGTCACCGCGGTTCTCGGTCGTGGTCGGGAGCAAGCGGCGGTAGCGGCGCCGCCGCAGGTCAACACGGCACGCCAACCGGGCCGGCCACAGATCGCGGTGACGATCGCGGGTCAGGGCACGCCCACCAACGTGCCCAGGTCATTCCTGGGACTATCGACTGAGTACTGGACGATCCCGGTGTGGGCCAAGCATCTGTCACTCCTGGGGCGCGTCATGTCCGGAATCACTCCCTATGGCCCGATGGTCCTCCGGGTCGGGGGCTCCTCGGCCGACCAAACATTCTGGGCGCTTTCCAAGGAGCTCCCGGAGTGGACGTTCGAGACCACCCCCAGCTGGCTGCGACAGGTTCGCCAGGTGATCACCCGCTTCGGAGCACGCGTGATCCTCGATCTGAACCTTGTCACCGCGACACCCCAAGTGGCGGTCCGGTGGGCCCGCGCGGCTGAGGCCGCGCTCCCGCCGGACAGCATCGTCGGCTTCGAGATCGGTAATGAGGCTGACATCTACAGTTCCACGTCGTGGCAAGACGTCACCGGGGGAGCGCTGGCTGCCAGGCTCCTCCCGCAGGGGATTACACCCGGCAGCTACGCCAGCGCGTATCGCGTCTACGCCGCCGCGCTGGCCCGGGTGGATCGGGGCATCCCGCTGCTCGGCCCGGCATTGTCTGAGCCCGCTGCTCATTTCCGCTGGATCTCCCGGCTGCTAGCCGGGCCTCACCCGGGACTGGGCGCGATCACCGTGCACCGCTATCCGCTGTCGGCCTGCTCTCCCCCGGGCTGGAGGACGTTTCCCACGATCGCGCGGGTGCTGAGCGCGAACGCGACTACTGGTATGGCCCGCGCGCTTCGCGGTTCGCTGAGCGCCGCCCGACGAGCCCACTTGCCGCTCCGCCTGACCGAACTCAACTCCGTCACCTGCGGCGGCCGGCGAGGCGTCAGCAACACGTTCGCCACCGCGCTCTGGGCGCCGGACGCGCTGTTCGAACTGCTCAAGGCCGGCGCACGGTCAGCCGCCGTCCACGTCCGGGGCAACGCCATCAACATGGCCTTCGCCCTCACCCGCCACGGTCTCGTCGCCAATCCTCTCCTCTACGGACTGATCCTGTTCTCACGAACGCTGGGGCCAAGACCGCAGCTGATCCCGCTCAAGCTGAGCTCGCCTCGATCGCTCCGACTCAAGACGTGGGCGGTCCGCGTGGGTACAAACAAGCTCCACGTCCTGCTCATCAACAAGGGCTCGAGCACCGATCGGGTTTTCCTGCGCATTCCGGCCGCCGGGAGCGTGGCCGTGCAACGGCTGACTGCCGGCTCGGCCCGTGCCACTTCGGGCGTGAGCCTCAACGGACAACACCTCGACACCAGCGGTCGTTGGAGAGGGAAGCCGGCAACCGTGATGGTCTCCTCACGCGCCGGTGGCTACGCCCTCAGCGTGCCCGGACTGAGCGCCGCCCTGGTAACCGCGGCCGTGCGTCCTGGCCCACTCACCAGTCACTGAGGATCCAACCGGACGGCCACAGTGGAGCGGGAAGCTGCTGCAGCTACGAAAAGGGTCATGCTCCAGTACGCCGTGCTGATGGAAGTATTGAACATCCGAGCCGGCATTTCAGTTATGGTTGGCTACCGCGAGACAGGGGGCACGATGCGACGGGCGAGGACGATTGCCGCTGTAGTGCCGGTTCTGGTAGGCACGCAGCTAGCGCTGGCTGGCTCGGCTCTGGCAGCGTCGGGATGGACGGCGTACGTCGCCAACGAGAGCGGCGGCTCGGTCACGCGGATCAGCACCGCGACCAACACAACGCTGGGTACGGCGATTCAAGTCAACTCAGCCCCCATCGGCGAGGCGATCACGCCGGACGGCAGGACGGCCTTCGTCACCAATAGCGCCAGCAACACAGTGACGCCGATAGACGTCGCCAGCAACACGGCTGGGGCCCCGATCCCAGTCGGGTCGTCTCCCGACGGTGTGGCGATCACGCCCGATGGCAAAACCGCGTACGTCGTGAACAGTGGCGCCAACACGGTGACGCCGATCAACGTTGCCGCCGGAACTCCTGGCCCCGCGATCGTCGTCGGTTCTGGCCCCCGCAATGTGGCCATCACACCCGACGGCAGAGCCGCCTATGTCACAAACTTCAACGACGACACGGTGACACCGATCAACACAGCCACCAATTCGCCGGGAGTCCCGATTCCGGTTGGGGCTGGGGCCAATCCATTTGGCATCGCGATCACGCCCGACGGCCGGACCGCCTACGTAACCGACAGCGGGACCGGCGCGGTGACCCCGATCAACACCGCGACCAACACCGCAGGGACCGCCATTGCAGTCGGCGCCAACCCCTCGGCGATCGCGATCACTCCTGACGGAAAGACCTCCTATGTCGCCATTGACGGGGGCGCCGGCACCGTGGTCCCGATCGCCACCGCGACCAACACCGCGGGGACCGCCATTCCCGTCGGCGCCGGCCCGTTCGGCCTGGCGATCACGCCCGACGGCACAACCGCCTACGCCACCAACCTTTCCGACAATACCGTCACGCCAATCAGTACCGCGACGAACAGTCCGGGGGCTGCGATCCCAGTTGGCGCAAACCCATTCGGAGTGGTCATCACGCCCGATCAGGCGCCGACGGCTGCGTTCTCTAGCACCGTGGGAGCGGGTGGTCAGGTGAGCTTTGATGGGTCGGCCTCCGCCAGTCCAGTCGGATCGATCGCGCGCTACGGGTGGGACTTCGGTGATGGCTCCAGCACGACGACGGAGGTACCCGCGGCCACCCACCACTACGCGAGTCTGGGCACCTACACGACACGTTTGACGGTCATCAACAGCGCGGGAACCTCGCTCTCGCAGGTGTTCACAGGCCAGACGGTCAGCAACCAGGGTGGACCGCAGGCCACCACCACCCATCCCGTCACGGTGGCACCCACCGTCCCTGGGCCCACCCCCGGACCCAGCAAGCCCAAGCTCTCCGGGCTGCGAGTCCTGCCCCGAACAGCCACGCTCGCGGGCCGCCTGGTCAACGGCCACTGCGCCAAGGCGACGCCGCGCACCAAGCACGACAAGTCCTGCCGGCGAGCGATCCGCCTGCGCGTCAGCTACACGCTCGACGCGCCGGTGACGGTCTCGTTCACCTTCGCCCGCCAGGACGCCGGCCGCACAGTTCACGGCCTGTGCGCGAAGCCCACGCGCAAGAACCGCAAGGGCAAGCACTGCGTCCGCCTGACGCGCGTGCGCGGCCAGATCAGCCAGAAAGGTGCTGCCGGCCGCAACACGCTCATCTTCACCGGCAAGGTTGCTGGACACGCGCTCAGCCCCGGCGGCTACCAGCTGACCGCCTCGCCTAACGGCGGCGCCCCACAGAGAACCACATTCAAGCTCCTGCAGTAAGCGCCGTGTTCTGATATCGGGGCGCCCGGATTTGAACCGGGGACCTCCTGCTCCCAAAGCAGGCGCGCTACCAAGCTGCGCCACGCCCCGAGGGAATGCGCGAGTTTATTCGACGGCCGCCCCGGTCTCGAGCGTCGGTCGGGTGTACCCGTCCGAGCCGGGCTCGAGACCCCGCCGGGGATGCGTCGTCGGTAGCCTCCGACGCCCGCATGGCCGAGCTCCAACCTTTGTACGCACTGCGTTACGACCTCGCCCGGACGGGCGGCCTGCAGCCCGTGGTGGCTCCCCCCTATGACGTCATCGATGTCGAGCAGCGGGCAGAGCTCGAGGCGCGGTCGCCCTACAACATCGTGCGCATCGACCTCCCTCAGGGTGGCGAGGACCGCTACGACCGCGCGGCGTCCGAACTGGAGGCTTGGCGCGCACAGGGGGTGCTGGTCACCGACCAGCTCCCCACCCTGTGGACCCTGGCTCAGGACTACACGGGACCGGACGGCCGCGCCCGCACCCGCCAGGGCTTCTTCGCGCGCGTACGGGTGCAGGAGTACGGCCCGGGTCGCATCCGCCCCCACGAGCGCACCCACCCGGGCCCCAAGGAGGACCGGCTGCGGCTCACCCGCGCCACCCGGACCAACCTCTCGCCGATCTTCGCGCTGTACTCAGATCCGGCCGGAGCCGCCGCCGCCGCCCTGGCCGACCCCGAGCGCTGGGCGCAGACCACCGATGACGATGGCACCGTCAACCGCCTTGGCCGCGTCACCGATCCGGCTGCCATCGAGGCCGCGACCCGAGCGCTCTCGGGCACCGAGCTGCTGATCGCCGACGGCCACCATCGCTACGAGACAGCCCGTGTCTACGCCGATGAGGTGGGCGGCGAAGGCCCCCACCGCTATGTCCTGATGTGCCTGGTCGCGCTCCAGGACCCGGGCTTGACGGTGTTTCCGACCCACCGCCTGGTGCGCGGTCTCAGCTCCGAGCAGCAGGAGGCCCTGGCCGCAGCGCTACGCCGTGACTTTGACATCCAGCCCCTGGACGACCGAAACGGGCTCGCGCCTGACACCGCAGACGCGGTTCGGATCGGCTACATGGACGCACACTTCCGACGGCCGTTCATGCTCACCCTCAAAGATCCCACGATCGCCGACGCTGCCCTCCCCGGCCGCGCCGTGCCCTACCGCCGCCTCGACACCGCCGTGCTCGAGGCGCTGATCCTCAAGGGCGCGCTCGGCCTCACCGACCAAGACATCGACGAGCTCAACGGCCTCGGGTACGCCCGGGACTTCAGCCAGGCGCTCGAGCTGATCGACACGTCCGCCTACGACGCCGCTTTCTTCATGGCCCCGACCCCCGTCGAGCGTGTTCAAGAGGTCGCGGCGGCGGGCGAGAGCATGCCGCCCAAGTCCACCTACTTCGTCCCCAAGGTCGGGACCGGGCTCGTCCTCAACCCGCTGCGCTGAGCGCGGCCGCCGTGAGCCTCACGCCGCAGTCGATCCGGGACGAACTGGCGAGAGTGCTGCTGGCTCCCCAGCAGGCCAGCGCGCTGACAGTCCGCGGGCGCACGAAATCCGCTGTCCTGGTCGCCGTGTATCTGGATCACGACGGCCTGCGGGCCGTGCTCACCGAGCGCCGGCACGATCTGCGCCGCCACGCGGGCGAGATCTCGTTCCCCGGCGGCCGTCGCGACGACAGTGACCCCGACCTGCAGACGACCGCCCTGCGCGAAGCCCACGAGGAGATCGGCCTGTCGCCCGAGGCGGTGGAGATCGTGGGCGCACTGCAGCCGACGCCGACAATCGTCACCGGCTACGCGATCTACCCCTTCGTCGGGCTCATCGACGCCGGGCAGACATGGACTCTGTCCCCCCGCGAGGTGGCCGAGGTATTCGAGCTGCCGCTCACCGAGGTTCTGGCTGGATACGGTCGCCGTCGGCTCATCCGACGGGGAATCCCGATCCGGACCGACACTTACATGGTCGCCGAGAAGCTGATCTGGGGCGCGACAGCTCGGATCCTGGCCGACCTGTTCGATCGCATCGGTCCCCTGCTCGGCGCCGGCGAGCCGGGCTAGGCGGTCTAGGCCAGTCCCTGCTCCACGGCCCCCGTCGCCGCCGCCAGCCAAGCGTCGTGGTCATCGGGGTCGGCGTCGAGCAGGACGTACGGGATCAGAGAGCGCCGGCAGGCGTAGCCCACGCGCTCAGAGCCGCCGGCAAGCACGTCGTCGGGGACCGAGCCGGCACTTTCATAGACCACCGCTCGCACCGTCGTGTCGAGCATGCGCTCGAGCAGCATGTCGAGACGGGTGCCGTGCAACGCCTCGAGTTGTTCCCGCGTGCCTGAGGCGGAGCCGAGCAGGAGCAGGACCACTCCCACGTGCGCGAAGGCAGGGGCGATGGTTGCAACGCGATCGGGGTCACCGACCCAGGCTTCCGCCCCCGCGGCCTCGATCTCACCGCACCGGGATGGGGCTCGCGTCGTGCCCCTGACAGCGTGGCCACCGGCTCGCAGCTCGTGGGTGAGGGCCAGACCCCGGCAGCCGCAAGCGACGATCAGACACCGGGCCACTGTCAGCCCGCCGCGCTAGTGGCGACCACTAGTCCGACGCGGGGGGCGAACCGGCGGTGTCGGGCCCCGAGGGCGACGCGTCCGGAGCAGGACCGAACTCCCGCTGGGCCTCCTCGCGGGTGCGCTCAGGCAGTCCGCGGACCCGCCGCCGCGCGTTGGTCGCCTCCAGAAGCTCGTCGAGCTCGCGGTCGGCCAGGTAGGAATCACGGCGCCGCTGCTGGTCCTGGAAGTCGTTCATCACCTGCATCTCAAGGTCGGCGACAGTGACCTCGGGCTTGCCTCGGCGTCGGCGGCGCTCGTTGTGGGCGGCGAGCATCTGGCTGAGATCCTCGGCCTCGAGCGCCTCGCGATCCTCGACGATCTGGTTGGCCGACCGCAGACCGAGCTGCTCGAGCCCAGACCCCGGAAAGTACTTGCCCAGCAGCCACACCCACAGAATCAGCGCGGCGAGGGCGCCCAGCAGCACAATTGCGAACGCATCCACCTGCACCCAGTCTACGGGTCGGTCACAGCTCTGGCGCAACTTCCGAAATTGACAACGTGTTCATACGGACGACACATCGCCACCGCTGAAGGCGGGCCGGAAGCCGGCGGAGGCCTATCCATGCAGGGTCAAGGAGGCTTCATGCGTCTTCGCGTCACCGTGCTCGCCTGCGCGCTGGCCGCGCTTGTGCCGGCCGCCCTTCCGTCACTGGCGGATGCCGCTCCCCAGCACGATCGTGGTATCTCCATCCGCGCTGTTCCCCACGCCATCATCGCCGGGGAATCGGTACTCATCTACGGCCGTCTGACAGGTCCCAAACACGCCAATCAGACGATCACGCTCTATCACCGGATCAATCCCCAGCCAAGCTTCTCGGTCATCGGAGCGACCAAGACAGACTCCCGCGGTCTGTATGAGTTCACCCGCGCCGAGGGCATCGTGGAGTCCAACCGCAGCTGGTACGTGCGCGGTCCCGGCTTCACCCACAGCAGCACCATCCACGAGCGCGTGGCGGCACTGGTCAGCCTGGCCGCCAGCTCAGCCGACGGACTCACCCGCCACCCGATCACATTCTCGGGCAGCGTCACCCCCCACCACGCCGGAGGCACGGTTCTGCTGCAAGCCGAAAGAGGCAACCGCGACGATTGGCAGACACTCAAGCGCGGCCGGATCGCGCCCGGCTCGACTTACCAGATCCCCTACGCCTGGAGGGTGCCAGGAGCCCACGACGTCCGGGTCGTATTCCCCGGCGACGCGCGCAACACGCCCGGCGTGTCGGATCCGGTGACGGTTCTGATCCAGCAGACCCAGCACGCCGACTTCACGATCACCAGCTCGGCTCCGATCGTTCCCAATGGCTCGCCGTACACGATCTCGGGCACCCTGTATCAGCCCGGGACCACCACGCCGGAGCCGAGCACCAGCGTCAGCCTGTTCGCCGCCCTCCCGGGCACGGGCGGCTATCACGAGGTGACCACGGCGATGACGGACTCAAGCGGCAATTACAGCTTCGCCGGTCTGACCTCATCGACCAACCATCTGTACCAGGCGCGGGCCACGTTCGCGCCCGTCCGCGACGGCAGCGCGGTCCTCTTCGAGGGCGTGCAGGACGTCGTCAACATGAGCACCAGCTCGCAGACGTCCACCGTCGGTGGTCAGGTCACGTTCACGGGAAGCGTCTCACCGGGCAAGTCCGGGCACGTGATCTACCTCCAGAAGTTCGGCAAGGACGGTGACTGGCACACGGTCGAGGTGGGTACCGTCACCGCGGCGTCGACGTTCTCATTCAGTTGGACATTCGGCGCGGCCGGGACCAAGCAGTTCCGCGCCCGCGTCACCGGCGGCCCGGCCAACGTCGGGGCCGCTTCGCCGATAGTGACGATCGTCGTGACCCAGCCCCCGGTCACGGCGCTGCCCTCCAGCTAGCAAGCCGGCCCGCGCCCCCGTCGCTCCAGCGGCGGGGGCGCGGCACCGTCACGGCGCCCCCGGACGCGGCGCTGATGTAGCGTGCCGCCCCATGGACTTCGAACTTACGGACGAGCAGCGTCTGATCCGCGAGACGGCACGCGCCTTCACCGACAACGAGATCGTCGAGCGGGCCCGCGAGAACGATCGCAACGAGCGATTCGACACCGAGCTGGTGCGCAAGATCGCCGATCAGGGCTACCTGGGGGCGATCGTCCCGCGCGAGTACGGGGGGGCCGGACTCGATTACCTGACTTACGGAATCATCGTCGAGGAGATCGGCCGCGGCGACTCGGCGATGCGCACGGTGATCTCGGTGCAGACCTCCCTGGTCTGCTCGGCGATCCTGCGCTGGGGGACCGAGGAGCAGAAGCAGCGTTACCTGCCCAAGCTGTGCTCGGGGGAGTGGCTGGGCTGCTTCGGGCTGACTGAGCCCGACACTGGCTCGGACGCCGCCAACCAGAAGACGCGGGCCAAGCGCACCGACAACGGCTGGGTCATCAACGGCGCCAAGATGTGGATCTCGCTCGGCAACCACGCCAACGTGGCGATGATCTTTGCCCAGACCGATACGGATCTGGACCCACCCGCCCGGAACCGGGGCCTGGCTTGCTTCCTGGTCGAGACCGAGGGCAATGAGGGCTATCAGCCCCAGGAGATCCATCACAAGATGGGTCTGCGCGCCTCCGACACCGCATCGATCTCGTTGAGTGACTGCGAGGTGCCCGAGGACGCGATCCTGGGCGAGGTCGGGGACGGCTTCAAGATCGCCATGACCTCTCTGGACTCGGGCCGCTACAGCGTCGCCGCCGGCTGCGTGGGCATCTGTCAGGGCTGCGTGGAGGCGTCGGTCAACTACGCCAAGGAGCGCGTGCAGTTCGGGCGCCCGATCGCGAGCTTCCAGCTCGTCCAGGCGATGCTCGCCGACATGAAGGTGGAGACCGACGCCGCCCGCATGCTCGTCTACCGGGCCGGCTACCTCAAGGACGCCGGCAAGCCGAGTACCACCGAGACCTCGATCGCCAAGCTGTACGCGACCGAGGCTGCAGTCAAGTGCGCGAACACGGCGATCCAGGTCCACGGGGGCTCGGGCTACGTCGACGACCACCCCGTCGAGCGCTACTTCCGCGATGTTCGCGTCACGACCCTTTACGAGGGCACCTCCCAGATCCAGAAGCTGATCATCGGCCGCGCGCTGACAGGCATCAACGCGCTCGTGCCGTCCTAGTCCGAGTGGGGGCGAGCAGCGAGCCGCGGACAGCAGAGCCGCCGGAGGTGATCGGCGTCGCCGGTGCCGGCACCATGGGGGCCGGAATCGCCCAGCTCGCCTGTCTGGCGGGGGCCCGGACGCTTCTGCACGACCCCGACGGCGACGCGCTCGAGCGTGGTCTGGGCCGGATCCGCCGCCAACTCGAGCGCGGCGTGCAGCGGGGACGGTGGAGTCAGGAGCGAGCCGCCGCCGCTGCCGAGGCCCTCCACGCGGCCCCGAAGCTCGAGGACCTGTCCGGCGCGGCACTGGTCATCGAAGCGGCGCCGGAGCGCCTCGAAGTCAAGCGTGAGCTGTTCGAGCGTCTGGAGGCGGTGGTCTCCGAGGAGTGCGTGCTGGCCACCAACACCTCCTCGCTTCTGGTTACCGCACTGGCCGCAGCGGCGCGGAATCCGGGCCGGGTGGTCGGCATGCACTTCTTCAACCCGCCGCCGGTCATGCGCCTGCTCGAGGTCGTGGCCGGCGTGGAGTCCTCCGCGCGGGCCCTGGCGATCGCCCAGGCGGCCGGCGAAGCGATGGGCAAGCACGTCATCATCGCCGCCGACGGGCCCGGGTTCATCGTCAATCGCTGCAACCGCCCCTTCGGCCTGGAGGCGCTGCGCCTGCTCACCGAGCAGGCTGCAACCTTCCCCGAGATCGATCGCGTTTGCCGGCAGGGCGGCGGCTTTCGCATGGGCCCGTTCGAGATGATGGACCTGGTGGGCGTCGACGTGGGTCTCGATGTTTCCCGGTCCTTCTATGAGCAGAGCTTCGGCGAGCCTCGCTGGCGGCCCTCCCCGATCACGGTCAGGACGGTCGCCGCCGGTCGGCTGGGGCGAAAATCAGGTCGCGGCTACTACGAGTACCCGGAGGACGGCGAGCACCGGCCCCCCGATCCCGACCCGCCGGCGGTGGGGGGCGGCGAGGGGCTGGTGGTCATTGCCGGGGACTCGATGCTCGCCGGCGAGCTACGTGCCGCTGCCTCGCAGGCAGGCTGGGCGGTGGCCGATCCAGGCGAGGCCGAGGGCCTGACGAGCCCGTTCCTGATCCTCGACGTGACCGGTGGCGAAGCGCCCGAGGCGCCGCTGCAGGGAGCACCCCAGGCCATCGCTCTGGCCGCCGGCTCACTCGCCGCGCTGGACCCGGGCGGCTCGGCGATCGGCTTTCATGCCCTTCCGCCGCTGGCCTCCACGCGGCTGGTCGAGCTCACCCGCGGTCCGGACTCCAGCCAGGCCGCGGCGGCCGCCAGCGAGCGCTTCTTCGCCACCCTGGGCAAGCACACCCTGTGGGTCGGTGACGCGCCAGGCTTGATCCTGGGCAGGATCATCTGCCAGGTCGTCAACGAGGCCGCTTTCGCGCTTGGCGAGGGACTGGGCAGCGCGGAGGACATCGACGCCGGCATGGTCCACGGCCTCAACTACCCGCGCGGCATCCTCGCCTGGGCCGATGCCATCGGGCTCGACCACGTGCTGACCGTGCTCGACGCGCTCAACCTCGAGCTCGGCGAGGAGCGTTACCGCGCCGCCCCCCTGTTGCGCCGCCTGGTCTGGTCAGGACGCTTGGGACGACCGACCGGAGCCGGGTTCTTCAACTACGACCCCGGAGAGCTGAACACGTGAGAGCTGTCACCTTTCAGGCCCCGCACGAGGTGCGCCTCGACGATCGCCCCGAGCCGAGCCTCGAATCCCGCCACGATGCCGTGGTCGCGATCGAGGCCAGCGGGATCTGTGGCTCGGATCTGCACATCTACCATGGCCGCGTGAAGATGGAGCCCGGCTTCACGATCGGCCACGAGTTCGTCGGCACGGTCAGGGAAGTCGGCGAGGACGTAACTGCGGTCGTGCCCGGTGACCGGGTGCTGGGGTGCTATCACAGCGCTTGCGGCACGTGCTTTTTCTGCCTGCGCGGCGCCTATCACAAGTGCGATCGCGCCCGGGTTTTCGGCCACGGCGAGCTGCTCGGGTCGCTGCAGGGCACACAGGCTGACGCGGCGCTGGTGCCGATGGCCGACATGACGCTCCGGCGGGTCCCCGACGGGGTGAGCGACGACGTCGCCCTGTTCGCCGGTGACGTGATGGGTACCGGCTACCACGCGGTCGCGGAGAGTGGCGTCGGCGCCGGGGACAGCGTGGCCGTGCTGTGCCTGGGGCCAGTGGGATTGTGCGCTGTGCAGGTGG
>JBAVWI010000328.1:0-8500 GCA_049697735.1 Solirubrobacteraceae bacterium | reverse complement strand
CGCGCGGCCGCGATGCCCGCGCGAACGGCGTTTGAGTTAAAGGCGCCGGCCAGCCCGCGGTCCCCGGCCACGACCAGCAGGCCCACCTGGCGCACCTGCTCGTGCTCGGCCAGGATCGGGAGCCGGGGCAGGTCACCGGCCGCCTCGGCCGCCTGGCGGGTCATCCGCCGGATGGCCTCCGCGTACGGGCGCAGCGACTCGATCCGCTGTTCGGCGCGGCGCAGCCGGGCGGCGGCGACCATCTCCATGGCGCGGGTGATCTTCTGAATGTTCTTGACCGCGCTGATGCGGTTGCGAACGTCTCGCTGCGAAGTGGCCATCTCGGTATCGGCTAGGCCGGAGCAGCCTCGGTCTCGCGGTCATGGCTGGATTCGGCATCCGCCTCCGAGGCCGAGTCGTCGTCGTCGGAATCGGACTTCGACTTCTCCTGCGAGCCGCTGCGCTCGGGCATCTCGTCATCGTCCAGCGGCAGGCCCTCCTCGTCGAGGTCATAACCGAAGTCCTCAGCGAACTGCTTGACGGCCGCGTCGAGCTGGGACTGGGTGTCGTCGCTCCAGTCGGCCTCGGCGATCTTCTTGAGCAACTCGGGCTCGTTGCCGCGCACCGACTCCGACAGGTCGGCTAGGAAGTTGCTCACCTTGCCTGCGTTGATCCGATCCACGTAGCCGTTGGTGGCGGCAAAGATCTGCACCACCTGGTCCTCGATCGGCATCGGATGACGCTCGGCCTGGTTGAGCGTGTTGACCAGCCGCTCGCCACGGGCCAGGGCCGCGCGGGTGTCGGCGTCCAGGTCGGAGCCGAACTGGGCGAACGCTTCGAGGTCGCGGTACTGGGAGAGCTCGAGCTTGAGCCGCCCGGCCACCTTGCGCATCGGGGCCACCTGGGCGTTGCCACCCACCCGGGAGACCGAGATGCCGACGTTGATGGCCGGCCGCACGCCCGAGTAGAAGAGCTTGGGCTCCAGGAAGATCTGCCCATCGGTGATCGAGATCACGTTGGTCGGGATGTAGGCCGACACGTCTCCGGCCTGGGTCTCGATGATGGGCAGCGAGGTCAGCGAGCCGCCGCCTAGATCGTCGTTGAGCTTGACCGCGCGCTCGAGGAGCCGCGAGTGCAGGTAGAACACGTCGCCCGGGTAGGCCTCGCGACCGGGGGGGCGGCGCAGCAGCAGCGACATCTGGCGGTAGGCGTAGGCGTGCTTGGTCAGGTCGTCGTAGACGGTTAGCGCGGCTTTTCCGTTGTAGAGGAAGTGCTCGGCCATCGCGCAGCCGGCGTAGGGGGCCAGGAACTTGATCGGGGCCGCCTCGTCGGCCGCGGCCATGACGATGATCGTGTTCTCAAGCGCGCCTGCCTCCTCGAGGACGCTGGCCAGCTGGACGACTGTCGCCTTGCGCTGACCGATGGCAACGTACACGCAGATCAGGTCGCGATCCTTGTTGTTGATGATCGCGTCGATCGCGATCGAGGTCTTGCCGGTCTGGCGGTCGCCGATGATCAGCTCGCGCTGGCCCCGGCCGATCGGGATCATCGAGTCGATCGCCTTCAGGCCGGTGAGCATTGGCTCGGTGACCGGCTGGCGCTGGACAACGCCAGGCGCTTTGTGCTCGGCAGGACGCACCTCAGAGGTGTTGATCTCGCCCTTGCCGTCCAGCGGATTGCCGAGCGGGTCGACGATCCGGCCGAGCAGTTGCTCGCCGACCGGGATCTCGAGCAGCTGCCCGGTGCGCTTGACCGTGTCGCCCTCGACGATCTTCTCCCAGTCGCCGAACAGCACCGCGCCCACGTTGTCAGACTCGAGGTTCAGGGCCAGGCCGGTGACGTCGTGGGGTAGGTCGAGCATCTCGAAGGACATGCAGTTCTCGAGGCCATGGATGCGGCAGATGCCGTCGGCGACCGAAAGCACGGTTCCGACTTCGGTCAGCTCGGCGCTCGACGTGTCGAGGCCCTCGATCCGGCTCTTGAGGATTGAGGTGATCTCATCGGGCTTGATCTGCATCTGAATCTTGGCTCCCTTGCGGCGCGGTGGCCTAGGCCTGCGCGACTTGCTTTCTAAGTTGTTCGAGTCGGTTCTTGATCGAGGCGTCGAGGATCACGTTTCCGACCCTGAGAACGACGCCTCCGAGGATGTCTGGATCGACTTCGCTTGAGACCTCCACCTGGCGGTCTGTCTGCTCTCCGATCCGCTTGCCCAAGCTGTCCACGACCGAGCGGTCGAGCTCGATCGCACTGGTGACGTGGACGGGCAGCCGGTGGCGTGCCTTCTCCCACATCGCGTCGAAGTCGGTCCGGATGCGGAAGATGGCCGGCATCCGGTGGCGCTCGATCAGGGCCTCGAGGAAGTTGATCACGGCCGGGTTGGCATCCTTGACGCCGCGCTCGAGGCCGTCCTTCTTCTCGGGCACCGAGAAGTAGGGCGAGAAGAAGAAGACCGCCAGGTCGCGGTTCTCGTGCATGGCGTCGGCGAAGGCGTCGAGCTGCTCGCGCACCTCGTCGAGCGCGTCGTTCTCGACTGCCACTTCGAACAGCGCTCGCGCGTACACCTGGGCGATCTCTTCCATCTGCCTACCTGTGATCCTCGGCCGCGCTCAGGGCGCTGAAGTCCAGCTCGGACAGCGCGTCTTCCACGAGCCGGCGCTGGTCCTCTTCGGTCAGCGTCTTGCGAGTCACCTTCTCGGTCGCCATCACGGTCAGATCAGCGACCTCGCTGCGGATCTGCTGGATCGCCCGGCGGGTCTCAGCCTCGATGTCGCGCCGGGTCTGCTCCATCATCTGCTCGCGCTTGGCCTTGGCCTCGGCCTCGGCATCACGCTCATGGACCTCGGCTGTCTTCCGGGCGCGCTGGACGATCTCCTCCGCCTGTCCGCGCGCCTCTTTGAGACGCTCGCGGTACTCGGCCAGGAGCTCGTCGGCCTCTGCGCGCACCCGATCGGCGTGGTCGATCGAATCCTCGATCGCCTTCTGGCGCTTGTCGAGCGCCTCGGTGATGCGCGGAAAGGCGAGCTTGGCCAGGACGTACATGGAGATCCCGAACAGCAGCAGCGTCCAGACCATCAACCCGACGTTGGGTGAGATCAGGAACGAGCCGCCGGAAGATGCGGCGGGGACAATCACGGACGTCATCTACTTGAGCACGTAGGAGAGCAGGCCGGCCACCAGGCCATAGAAGAAGCACGCCTCGGTGAGCGCGAAGCCGAGCCACTGGATCTGGGTGATCTCGTCGCGCATCTCCGGCTGGCGCGTGACCGCCTCGATCACCTTGCCGAAGATGATCCCGATCCCGACGCCGGCGCCGACGGCGCCGAGGCCTCCGCCGATCCCGATGCCGAGTCCCGCCCCGACCCCTGACGAGGCGGCAAACGAGATGATGTGTGTAAGCACTTTCAGTCAGCTCCTTCTTGTGTTTAGTGGTGAGACACCGCGCCGCCGATGTAGATCGCGGCCAGCGTTGCAAAGATGAACGCCTGCAGCGTTGCCACCAGGCCCAGCTCGAACAGGTAGACGAGGAGCGCGAAGGGCAGCGTGAACAGACCGAGGAAAGTCAGCCCGAGGATCACCGCCAGCCCCCCGGCCATGAACAGGATGATCATGTGCCCGGCGAGGATGTTGGCGAACAGTCGGATGGTCAGCGACAGCAGCCGCATGAAGGTCGAGACCACCTCGAGCGGGAAGATCAGCAGCAGGATCGGACCCTTGACGCCCCCCGGGATCAGGCTCTTGACGTAGCCGATCGGACCCTGCGAGCGGATCCCCTCCCAGTTGAAGACCACGAACACGACCGCGGCCAGCACCAGCGGCACCGAGATGTTGGCTGTGGCCGCGTAGAGGGCGAAGGACGGGATGTGCACCCCGAAGATGTTGAACTTCTCCTCGGAGTTGGTCGGCAGCGGCAGGTAGCCGATCAAGTTGCAGAACCAGATGAAAAGAAACAGCGCGCCCAGGAAGGGAAACCACTTGGCGGCCATCGAGTCGTCCATGTTGCCGCGCGTGATGTTGTCGCGCATCAGCGAGTAGATGACCTCAACGGCGGTCTGCACCCGATTGGGACGAGCGTGCATGCGGCGCGAGATCCAGACCATCGTCCCGATCGTCAGGATCGCGGCCAAAAACAGGTAGACAACCGCTCGGTTGATGCTGAACACGCCGAGCGAAACCCAGTTGGTGAGCTTGAACTCGTTCTGGATCTGGAAGCTGTTGTTCTTGCTCCCGAACCCGAAGATGACCACCAGCAGCGCGATTCCCAGCAGGTAGAACCCGACGATGCCGAGCATCAGCTTGCGCCTGCCGCTCATCGTGACCTCGGGCGGGTGGCGGCAGAAGCGCCCAGCGCGATCGTGAAAGCGACGACGATGACCACGAGCGCGGTCAGGCCGTCGTGCTGGCTGGACTGGCGGGCGACGATCACGGCCAGCGCGAGCACGAACAGGCGTACGAACATGAAAGCCATGCGGATCGTGATCTGCCGGCTGGCATCCGGGGTCGCTTGCACCATTCGCTCCGCGCCGGCGCCGACGGCGCGCAGTCCGATCCAGGCGCCGGCTCCGAGCAGGTACCCGAGTGCGGGCACGCCGATGAGCAGCAAGATCGGCGCCGCGACGACCACCAGGACGACGTCGAAGAAGCGAAGCGCGGGCATGGTCGGCTCAGAGGGTGCGGCAGCGGTCAACGACACCAGGGTTCTCCTGCGATCTGATCGGCTCGCCGGGGGCTGGCGATTGGCGCATCGTCAAGTTGTCGGCTGAAGCTGATCAAGCTGAGTTCCTCGGGCCCGAGGGCCGCCTAGGCTATCGGCGCGACGACGCAGGCGTCGCGTGAAAAGAACGTCCGCGGCCGGCACGTCCAGGGCCGGCATGGCCCGTGGAAGCCGACTACGTTAGTCGGAGGTTAGCGTGCTCGCGCCGTGCGGGGCGCCGAGACGTCTCGCGCTCGTGCAGGAAGCCGGGCTTGTAGAGCTGGCCCTCGGCCCAGAGTGCCGCGATGCTGGCTCGCGGCAGGCCGAAGGTACCGTCGTAGACGAGGTAGCGAGGCTCACAGTGCGGAAAGAACTTGGCGTTGAAGCGGTACAGGCTCTCAATCTGAAAGAAGCGATTTCCGAGCGTGACGACTTTGCCCAGCACGCGTTCAGAGCGCTTCTCGGGACTGTGAATCCATTTCGCGAAGGCGGCGAAATTGAGAGACATCTCACGAATACCCCGCTCGCGGAGGAGCTCGACGGCCTTGACGACCATGAACTCGGTCAGGCCGTTGGGCGTATCGGGATCCCGGCGCATGAAGGACAGGGACACCGCGGCACGGCCGTAGCAGGGCACGAAGTGCAGCACCCCGCGCACGGGGCGGGCGGGATCTGATTCATCGCGGGCGAGCAGGACCAGAGTGGAGTCGCAGTGGGGCCCGTCGATCGAGTCCATGGCCATGGAGAAGCCGCGCTCCGGGGCGCCTTCGCGACCTCGTTCGAGAACCCCCTCGACGGCGCGCCCGGTCTCGGCATCGAGGCCGCCCACGGGAACCAGCTCAGCCGCAAAGCCGGCCTTGCTCAGCCGGCTGACCGACTGGCGCACCTTGCGAATCGGCCGCCCCTCGAGCGAGAACTGTTCGAGATCGAGCAGCGCCTCGTCGCCGAGGTAGATCGTCTTGAGACCGAGCTCCTCATACAGCGGGCACACGCGGGCGCTGGCGCCGACCGCGCCCAGCTTGAGGCCACGGGCGCGGGCAAACGCCTGGAGCTCGGCCAGCAGGGGCCGGAAGGCGGCCTCAGGCCCGACAGGGTCACCGGACAGCAGCAGCACGCCGTTTTCGATCCGGTAGCCGACAAAGGCGCGGGCGTCGTCGCCGAAGAAGTAGTGCTTGTCGGCCCGCAGCTTGAAGAACGACAGCGTGTCGGTGCCGTGAGCGCGGACCAGCTCGGCGGCCGCGCGCCGCGAGCTCGGACCGGGCAGTGTCTTGGGCGCCGCCAGCGGCCGGAAGACCACGTAGGCAATGGCCAGCAGGGTGCCGAGCTCCACCAGGTGGACGCTCAGCGGCAACCACTCAAAACGGTGGTGAAAGATGATTGCCTGGTGATGAAAATGGATCGGGCCGCGGCTGCGCCAGAGCAACAGATCGCCGGTCTCGCGCATCACCGAACTCACCGAGGGGTGCCCCTCCGAGGCCCAGGCCGCCACCGCGGTCACGCCCAGCGCCATGGCTCCCAGTAGGGGGACGCGCCAGATCGCCGAGCGCAGGGTCAGGTCATCGTGATCGACCTCGAACGCTGCCCGCGAGGAGATCAGGCCGAAGGCGACCAGCCAGGTGATCACCGAAGCCTCGACGTCGAGGCCCTTGAGCAGGTCGAGCAGGCCGAGAAGCAGCATCAGCCCGACCGCCACGCGCCATGCTCGGCGCCGGCGCTTGGCCAGGTAGGGCGCCACCAGCAGCAGGGCCAGCCCGGTGGGCAGGGCGAAGGCATGGAACAGGCGCACGGCCTCCACCGGCTCGACGTCGAGCAGTAGGTGCCCCCGCCACCGGATCCCGGGGGTGAGCGCCGAGGCCACGTTGATGAGGCCGATCAGCGCCGCGGCGATGGCGGCCAGGCGCGGCGTGAAGCGCACGGATTTTCTTTGGAATAGGCGCATAGGGGGCAAGACGGCCGGCAAGCCTGGCGGTGGGGGACGAAAGTCGGTTGCGGCGGCACCACGGACCGGCGTCGGCAAGCAAATTACCGCAGCGCCGGTGGTTGGTTACGTGCTCATCGGCCGCAATCCTGCTCAAGGCAAGCGCTTTAGCTGCTCTCCACCTGCTGAGCCCGGGCTGAGAGGGGCCCCGCCGGGTGACCGCTCCTCGGCTCCCGCCCGGGGCTAACGCCAGTAGGGACGGGTAGCCAGTGGGCGAGGATCAGGGCCAGGAGCGGGAACACCGCCACTAGTTCGAACACCGTGCGCAGGCCATCGGCGTTGGCGAGCAGCCCGAGCAGGGGCGCGCCCACCCCCCCCAGGCCGATCGAGAGCCCGATCGTCACCCCGGATGCGACCCCGATTCGCGCTGGCAGGTACTCCTGGCCCATGACGATTGTCACCGCGAAGGTGGCGACCGTGGCGGCACCCGCCAAGGCGGCGAATACGATCGCCAGGGCCGGCCCGGAAAGCAGGAAGCCGACGATCAGCCCCGGCATCAGCAGCATCGAGGTTCGAAGCACCGCGCGGCGCCCGAAGCGGTCGGCGAGCGGGCCCCCCAGCAGGGTCCCGATCGCTCCCCCCACCAGCATCGCAGTCAGGGCCGCGTTGCCCACTGCCTTGCTGGTGTGCAGATCGCGGATGAAGTACAGGGAGATGAAGGTCACAAAGCCGAAGTAGACGAACGAGCGCAGCGCGATGACGAGGGCGAGAATCGCGAACGGCCCCCAGGCATCGTGACTGGCCTGGCGCTGGACCCGGCCGCCGATCAGATCGGAACGGAAGCCCCGCAGCCGCGGCAGCTCGTGGACCAGGACCGTGCCCATGAGCGCGGTCGGGATGATCAGGAACAGCGTCCCGGAAAGCCCGAAGGCGAGAATCAGGGGCGTGACGAGCACCGGGCCCAGGGCAAAGCCGATGTTGCCCCCGACGCTGAACAGGCTCATCCCGGACGAGCGGCGCTCCCCCGAGACATAGTTGGCAAATCTCGATGCCTCGGGATGGAAGGCGGCCACCCCGAGCCCGCTGGCGAGCACGGCGGCGAAGGTCACGGCATAGCTGGGGGCGATCCCGACCAGCCCGACCCCGACCCCGCCCAGGACCGGCCCGATCGGCATCAGCCACGGCAGTGACCGCCGATCGGAGAGGTGGCCGAACAGCGGCTGGATGACCGAGCTCGAGATCGTGGCCGCGAGGATCAGCGCCGAAGCGCTCGCGTAGTTGAGGTGGTCGCGGACGATCAGGAACGGCAGCAGAGCCGGGATCGCCCCCTGGGCGACGTCGGTGAACAGATGCCCGGCCGAAAGGACGGCCATCGCCCGCCGATCCAGGCCGGCACGCGGCTGAATCCCGTCCGTCGCCCTCGCCGCCACTGCGCTCATCGCGAGTTTTCGCGCAACCGCTGCTTGACGAGCTTTTGCTTGGCTTCGAGCTCGTCGCGCAGCTCGCCCAGCTCGCTCAGGCGGCCGTGGACCAGCTCCAGCTGGGTGCCGATGTGCTTTTGCAACTCCTCGAGGATGCGGCGGCGCTCGGCGGGTTGCTCGGTTTGCTGGTACTCGCGACGCAGGTGGGCCCGGGCGCTCTCGGCCTCGAGCAGCTGCGAGAGCTGCTCGAGTGAGAGCCCGAGCAGATCGCGCAGCCGCACGATCTCGCGCAGCCGCTCGACGTCGGCCTCGGTGTAACAGCGGTGCTTGCCCTGGGTGCGATCGGAGGCGCCCCCGAGGAGACCGATCTCCTCGTAGTAGCGGATCGTCCGCGGCGTGGTCCCGGTCAGCTCGGCGAGTTCGCCGATCCGCACCGTGCGCTCGGCGGTGGCGCTCATGAGGCCACCGCCTCCGCCTCGCGTCCCTCGCGCC
>JBAVWI010000327.1:0-4064 GCA_049697735.1 Solirubrobacteraceae bacterium | reverse complement strand
CCATCAACCAGCCCGTGATCGGCAACGTCGACGAGGTCGCCGTCTACCCGAGCGCGTTGTCTGCGGCCCGTATCGACGCGCATTTCAAAGCGAGCGCCGCAGGCGCACAGTCCCCTCCGCCGGCGTCGGGGGCTCGCCCGACCACAACTTCGGTCTCGTGCACCGCTTCGGCCACCACCGCGTTCGGGACGGACACGTGCACGGCGACCGTGGGTGACGTGGGCGCGGCGCCGGCAAGCACGCCGACCGGGACCGTGAAATTCGCCGCCAACGCGGGCGTCTTCAGCGCCGGGGACACCTGCACCCTGCAGCCCTCGGGCTCACGGACCGATCTGGCGAGTTGCACAGTGCAATACGTCCAACCCGCCACCGGCCCTTCGCTGATCGCCGCGGCCTACAGCGGGGATGGTGCGCACGCGACGAGCTCCGGCGGGACGGGGTCGCCGACGTCGGGCGTCCGCCTGGTCTGCGATGCGTTCTACATCGGTGATTGCGTCGGCAAGCTGCCGGCCCCTGACCCGCTGCAGATCTGCGTCTCGGCGTGGGAGCATTGCAGCGGCTTCGGGGGCAGCAAGCCCGCCAAGCCCGGCACGATCGACATGTCCGGCTTCCCCGCGCAGGTCAAGACGCCTGTGAAGTGCGTGCAGGCGCCGACCAACCCCCTCGTTGCTCATACACGCCAGCCGCATGCCGTGGGCGGCGGTACCCCGACCAAGTCGATCACCGACAACCCACAGCTTGACTGCAAGATGAACACGTACTTCAACGACACCACTCCCGCGAAGACCAAGCTGGACGCTGAGGTTGAGTACGAGCTCAACTATGAGCTGTACACGGCGCAGGTCCAGCGAGAGGAGGCGACGATCGGCGGCGACCTTCTGGCGTCCTGCACCGATCCGCGTAATCCGACACCAGATCCAGTGTCCTGCCGGTCTCAAAACTCCTTCATCCTGATTATCAAGCACTACCTCACCCGGTTGTTCGCACTGCGGTCCGTCGTCGAGAAGGGTGTCCCTGTCCAGGATGTCGCGCCCGACCAGTTCGTTCAGTTGTCGATGTGTGACCAGTTCGTGGGCGCACCGACCGATCCCGGCCTCCAGGTCTGCCAGGACACTGTCCAGGGAGTCAACAGTGCGCTCATCTCGGCGTTCGATTTCCTGCGGAGGTTCAAGCATGTACTTGGGGTGGATGTGCCGTTCGTAGCGCCGAAGGCGAAGAGCTTCCGTATGGACGCGGGGATCGCCGCTGCTAGCCGGCCACGCTTTCACCCCAGCGTGCGCGTCCTCGCCTCTGGGTCCCTCTCGCTGCGGCAGGGGCGCCGGGGGACACTGGTCATCCGCTTCTCGCGTCAAGCGCGCAGTGCGCTGCGCCGCGCCCGCCGCGCAGGGGTAAAGCAGGTTCGGGTCACAGCGGTGATCAACGTGGAGATCCAGGCCGGACGCCATACCGTCCACCGGATTCCGCTAACGCTCTTACTGGTCAGACGACACCGGTAGCGCCGCTGGCCACAGCCCGCAGGCGGCGCGAGTTCCTGGCCGCCGAGAGTTAGAAGTCTGAGAGGATGGCGCATGCCGTCCGTCCCGACCGCGCTTCTCGAGCTCATCGGTGACGTCCAGGGCCTGCTCAGCCTGGACGAGTTTCGCCGTGGACTGCTGTCGGCCCTCTCCCTTGCGGTGCCGGCGGACTGGGTGTCTCTCAACGACATCGGGCCCGACCCGGAGAGCACGGTCGTCGTAATCGAGCCCCCGTTCGCGCGCCAGGACCACGCGTTGTTCGCCCGTCTGGCGCATCAGAACCCGCTGATCGAGCGCTTCGCCGCCACCGGAGACGGCCGGGCGTACCGTTTCTCTGACGTGGTGACCTCGCAGCAGCTGCGCGCCCTCGACTTGTACCGCGACTTCTATGGGCCTCTGGGGCTCGAGTACCAGATCGCCTTCACGCTTCCCCACCCCCCGATGCGCCTGCTCGGGGTAGCGCTATCGCGGCGCGAGGGTGACTTCTCCGATCAGGAGCGCGACCTGCTCAACCAGGCCCGCCCGTTTCTCGTCCAGGCCTACCGCAACGCCATCGAGCACTCGGCGTTACAGAGCGAGGTCCGCCGCCGCCCGCCTTCTCCGGATCCACTGTCTGCCCTCGGCCACCTGCGAGCCCGGGGTCTGACGCCGCGGGAGTCTGAGGTGCTTGGCTGGGTGGCCACTGGTCGCTCTGATCTCGATGTCGCCGACGAGCTGGGGATGAGCGAGCGCACGGTGCAAAAGCACCTACAACACGTATATCGCAAGCTCGGGGTGCGCGATCGCGCCGCCGCCGCCGTGATCGTATGGTCGCTGCAGCCGACCCCCAGCTGACCCGAGCGTCCCGGCGCGGGCCGCGTGATCCGGATCCGGACCCTACGATGGCCGTCATTCTTCTGCCACCAACGGAGGCTCATGATGGATTTCAAGCTGGAACTGGTAGCGATTCCCGTCACCGATGTCGACCGGGCCAAGGCGTTCTACGTCGACGGGCTCGGATTCAATGCTGATTTCGACCATCAGGTCAACGATGACCTGCGCTTCGTTCAGCTCACCCCGCCCGGGTCGGCCTGCTCGATCTCG
The DNA here is from genome assembly GCA_049697735.1 of Solirubrobacteraceae bacterium. Taxonomy (GTDB): domain Bacteria; phylum Actinomycetota; class Thermoleophilia; order Solirubrobacterales; family Solirubrobacteraceae; genus Palsa-465. The sequence goes on along the minus strand of JBAVWI010000327.1, from coordinate 1,467 downwards.
ATCGGAACGGGGATCACCGACGCGGACCCTGGCTCGGTCCAGGGGATGCAGATGACCGTGACCGACATCGAAGCCGCGGCGGCGGAGCTGCGCGAGCGAGGGGTGGAGCCGGGCGAGATCCAGGACTTCCCGTGGGGCCGTTTCCTGTTCTTGGCTGACCCAGACGGCAACCGCTGGGCCATCCAGCAGGTCACGCCGCGGTCGGCGTCTTAGTGGCGATGAGCGGCCGACACGTCACGCCACTTCGCTATTCTGCGCGTACCAGAGAAAGGAGGTGGTCCTAACTTGTCTGACAGTTTTTGCGGGACCCTGGAGGTGTCCGGCCGCTAGGTCGGAGGCTGACCCCGCTTAGCGGAGTCCCCCCGCGACACCGCCGCACTGGGCGCCGGGAGTAGTCCCTCCGGCAAGGAAGTAGCCACAGGCGGAAATCGCAGCCAATGTTGTCCCGAAGGGCGCCGGTGTCGACCGGCGCCCTTCGGTCTTTTCTGGCCACCCGCTCGGTTCGGTCCGCTTGTTCGCCGATTTGACTCGTGCGATTGGCGCCGTAGCAGGCTAGGCATTAAGCTCGGGGGCATGTGTCGAAACATCCGCACCCTGCACAACTTCGAGCCGCCGGCCACCGACGAGGAAGTCCGCGCGTCCGCCCTGCAGTACGTCCGCAAGATCAGCGGCTTCAGCAAGCCCTCCAAGGCCAATGAAGCCGCCTTTGCCGCCGCCGTCGATGCGGTCAGCGCCGCCTCGATGAAGCTGCTCGGTGAGCTGACCAGCAACGCACCGCCCAAGGACCGCGAGGTCGAAGCGGCCAAGGCCCGCGCCCGGTCGGCCCAGCGTTACGCGGCCTAGCCGAACGCTGTCAGTCGTCTGAAGGCGGGGCTTGGAGCCCGGCCCGCTCGCGCTGCGCGCGCGCGATCCGTCCCCCGCCGGCGGCCAGGAACATTCCCACGATCGCCGTGACCACCGCGAGCAGCGGCGGGAAGCTGCCCAGCGAGACCTTGGCGTGAGTACCGGCGATCGCGTGCGCTACGAGCAGCGCAATCCCGTAGATCAGCCCCCCGGAGAAGCCCCGGTCAGCGCCGCCCCAGCCGTCTCGGTGTTCAAACCCGGAGAGAAAGGCGCCCACCCCGGCCAGGACCGCGATCACCCAGTAGGCCGGGCTGGAGACTCCGACCAGGATTCCGGCCACCGCACCCACCAGTGCCGGCACGGCCCCGCCAAGGACGATCTGCACGTTGCGGGGGCGATCCCTGAACAGAGGGGTCATCGCGATCCGCCCCGCCGGGTGCGCTCCGGTCCCCTCTACCTTGTTCGCGGTCATCGAGGTCTTACAGCCTAACCGCGAGGCACCAACCGACGCAACCGGCTTACGGCCGCGCGCGGGGCTGCCGACGGGCGGCGTGGACCGCAGTCGGGCAGCAGCAATCGTCCGCCGGCAGCAGCAGCGCTAACGCTCACAGAGATGCGCGAGGC
>JBAVWI010000326.1:0-7352 GCA_049697735.1 Solirubrobacteraceae bacterium | reverse complement strand
CCCCGAGAGCGACGCGCCCCCCGAGAGCGACGCGCCCCCCGAGAGCGACGCGCCCCCCGAGAGCGACGCGCCCCCCGAGAGCGACGCGCCCCCCAAGACCGGCGCGACGCTCGAGACCGGAGCGCTGCCTGAAACCGAAGCCCCGACGTCGGCCGTCAAGCGCATCCTCACGCGCCACTGAACCCCCATTCGGGCAGCGGTCACATCCGAGTCACACTTTGACTCGGATTTGTCCTTACCGTGCCCGCGCATGATCTCGCCTAAGCCGTTTCTCCTCTCTGCCGTGGTGTTCTTCGCCACCGCCGCCACCGCATCCGCGCTCCCCAAGGCGCCGGGTGCCTTCACCGTCAAGGTGTTCGCTGGGGCCCCCAGTCACGCCGCCTCCGCACCCGACGACATCACCATGCTGAACGGCCACGTGTTCGTGGCCTGGCAGAACGGCGTGGGCCCGACCGGCAAGCCGGCCGGCTCGACCAGCCTGCTCGTCGAATACGGGCACAGCGGCAAGGTTGTCGCCAACTGGCCTCTCGCGGGAAGAATCGACGGCATCGCCGCGACCAGCGAGGCGATCGTCGCCACCGTCAACGAGGACGGGAACTCAAGTCTGTACACGGTCAAGCCCGGTGGGCCCAAGAGCGGGCAGGTGGTCCACTACACCTACCTGCCCGCTCCCGACTCAGCCGGCAACAGCGCTGTCCACACGGGCGGCGGTACCGACGCGGTCTCGATCCTGGGCAACAAGATCCTGATCGCCGCGTCTGCCCCCACCCACAAGGGGCGGACAGCGACATTCCGCGCCGTACTGACCAGGGTTAAGGGAATGCCGGTCGCGCGCCTGTCGGCCACCTTCTCAGACAACGCCCACGCCACCGACGCGCTGACCGGGAACCGGGTCAAGCTGCACCTGACCGACCCAGACTCGAGCGCGATCGTCCCCGCTGCCGGTGTTTTCCCCGGTGAGTACATGCTCTCGGGCCAGGCTGACAATGAGCTGATCTTCGCCCACGGGGTCGGGAGCGGGCCCACCACGCTCACCCGGCTACAGCTGACCTACGGCGTCAACTCCACCCCAGCCGGCGTCGACGATGTCCGCTGGGCCCCGGTCGACGGCTCGACGCTTTACGTGGTCGACAGCCAGGCCAAAAAGATCTACCGGGTCAAGGGCCCGTTCACAGCCGGCGAGGCACTCGCCTCCATGGACCATGTCGGCAGCAAGTCCCTCGGGACCCAGGTCGCGACGCTCAACGACGGCAGCGGTGAGCTAGCTCCATTCCTCACCGGGCTGAAGTCGGCGAAGGGGCTGCTCTTCACCCACTAGGACCCAAGCCGTACTAGGCCGGGTGGACGAGCCGTCGTCTGCCCGGTCTACACGCCTTCGACGGACCGCTCGGTCACGTCGCGGGCGACCAACGCCGCATAGGCACCCCCGCGCTCGAGCAGCTCCTCGTGGGTGCCCTGCTCAACGATCTTGCCCTGGTCCAGGACGACGATCTGGTCGGCGTCACGGATCGTCGACAGGCGGTGGGCGATGGTGAGGGTGGTCCGGCCTTCCGCGAGGCGTTCGAGCTCGGCTTGGACGGCGTACTCGGTCTGGGTGTCAAGGGAGCTGGTGGCCTCGTCGAGCACGAGCACCGGGGGGTTGCGCAGCACCGTGCGAGCGATCGCCATCCGCTGCTTCTCGCCCCCCGAGAAGCGATAGCCGCGCTCACCAACCACGGTGTCATAGCCATCGGGAAGCGAGGCGATCAGAGTGTGGATTCGAGCCATGCGGGCCGCATCCTCGACCTCCTCGTCGGTGGCCTCGGGCCGGGCGAAGCGCAGGTTGTCGCGGACGCTGGCGTGAAAGAGATACGTCTCCTGGGAGACGACCCCGACCGTGGCCGCCAGCGAGGCCAGGGAGGCATCGCGCACGTCGACGCCATCGATCGTCACGCGACCCTCCTGGGGCTCATAGAGCCGGGCGACCAGATACCCGAGCGTGGTCTTGCCCGACCCCGTTTCGCCGACGACCGCCGTTCGCGTACCGGCCGGTACCTCGAGGTTGATGTCGCGCAGCGTCCACGGGTCGTCCTCACCGGCGCCGTAGCGGAAAGAGACGTGCTCGAGGCGGACCTCGCCCAGGACCTCCTCGGCTCGGAGCTCGACGGGATGCTCGGCCTCGACGATGTCCACCGGGAGGTCGAGGTACTCGAAGATGCGGTCAAACAGGGCCAGCGAGGCCTCGACATCCGCGCCCACTCCGAGCAGGGACTGGATCGGGAACAGCAACCGGGTCTGCAGGGTGGTGAAGGCGACCACGGTGCCGATCGAGATCGACTGACCGAGGAAGCTCTGACCGGCCAGCCAGTAGACAATCGCCGGCTGGATGGCGAAGGTCATCTGGATGGTCGACATCACCCAGCGCCCAGCCATTCGCGAGCGCACCTCGAGGTCGGCGATGTCCTTGGACTCGCCGGTGAAGCGACGGGCGAGGTCGGCGCTGCGCCCCATCGTCTTGCCGAGCATGATCCCCGACACCGACAGCGATTCGGAGACCAGTGCGCTCATGTCGGCCAGCCGCCGTTGCTGCTCGGAGGTGATCTTGCGCCGCACCTTACCGACGCGCCGGGTCAGCCACACGAACAGCGGCACGAAGATCAGTGAGAGCACGGCCAGCCGCACGTCGAGGATGCACATGGCGACCAGCGTGGCGATGACGGTGGTGGCGTTCTGGGCGATCGTGGTCGCGGTTGTGGTGACAACGGCCTCGAGGCCGCCGATGTCGTTGGCGATCCGCGACTGGACCTCACCCGTGCGCGTGCGCGTGAAGAAGGCCAACGACATGCGCTGGAGGTGGCGGTAGACGGCGGCGCGCAGATCGTGCATGACGCGCTGGCCGATCGAGTTGGACAGGTATGTCTGCCAGACCGAGAAGATGGCGGTGGCGATCGCGATCGCGATCATGCCCGCCACCAGCTCTGAGAGCAGGGTGGTCTCGTGGCGGAAGATGCCGTTGTCGAGCACAGACTGCAACAGGAAGGGCGAGACCATGCTTAGACCGGCGCTGAACACGATCATGATCAGGACTACGGCCAGGCGCACCCGGTAGGGGCCGAACAGGGCCAGGATTCGATGCTTGTCGCGCTCGCGGCTGGGGTCCATCAGAGGTGGCGGCTTCTTGGCGCCACCGCCCCGCAGGGCGCGCATCCCCCCTTCGCCGCCGGCGCCGTGGGAAGCCGCAAATCCTCGTCCGCTGCTCATAGCGGTCCATGATGACGTACGCCGACGCCCGGCTCGGGAGCTGGCCCCGCGGTGGGGGAAGCGCGAGGGCTCCGGCCGTGGTGGCGCGAGCAGCTTGCGCAACGGAGGGACTTCTAGGTCGGGCCAGGGTGCCGAGTCCGCCGGTAGAGTCCCGGCCATGAACGATGATTGGCGCCTGCGCATCGACCTGGGCGATGACCGCCGCGCCCGCGAGCTGACCGACGAGCTCCGTGCCCACACCGAGCAGGAGGACAGCGAGCGCTCGCTGCACGACCGCGTGATCGTGTCCGCGGACGCGGGCGAAGTGTTCGGTTACACCGACACCCGCGAACAAGCCGAGCGCGCCCGCACGATGATCGAGGCGCTGGCCGAGCTGCACAGCTGGCCGGCAGAAGTTGAACTGCACCACTGGCACCCCACGGCCGAGCGCTGGGAAGAGCCCGAGGTACCGCTGCCCGACACCGACGCCGCGCGCGCGGCTGAACGCCGCGAGCGAATCGAACAGGAGCGCGTCGATTCGGCTGCTCAGGGCTATCCCGAGTTCGAGGTTCGCGTGCAGTGCGCCTCCCACGGCGATGCCAGCGCGCTCGCCGATCGCCTCCGTGACGAGGGGATCCCGGTCGTTTCCCGGTGGCGCGCCGTGCTGGTGGGCGCGCCTGACGAGGACAGCGCCGCACAACTGGCCAAGCGGCTCGAGACAGAGGCGCCGGCCGGCAGCGAGGTGACGGTGGAGGGCAACCTCCGGGCCGTGTACGAGGAAGGGCCCTGGCGTCCGTTCTCGATACTCGGCGGCATGGGCGGCTGATCAGCCGCGCCAAGTAGCGCAGTTGCACCGCCAGGGCTGGACATCCGGCTCGGAATGGGGATACTGCGCGCTTGCGCGAAGACGCCGCCAAGGACAAGCCCCAATCAGCGCCCACCCCGGCGCCGACCGAGCCGGTGCGCCAGCCCGCACCCGACCACGGAGCCCGCAAGAGCTCGTTTCCCCCCATCGCCGAGTACGCCTTCCTGTCGGACTGCGAGACGGTGGCACTGGTCGCCCCCAGCGGCGCGGTGGAATGGATGTGCTTGCCGCGAGTCGATTCGCCGAGTGTGTTCGGCACCATGCTCGATCGCGACGCCGGTTGCTTCAGCCTCGGCCCCGACGGGGTCACGGTACCCGCGGCGCGACGTTACCTCCCGGGCACGATGGTGCTGGAGACCAGCTGGGGCACTGGCTCGGGGTGGATCATCGTCCGCGACGTGCTTCTCATCGGTCAGTGGCACCACCAGAACGACCGCTCGCACACCCACAGGCGCGCTCCCACCGACTACGACGCCGACCACGTGCTGCTGCGCACGGTCCGCTGCGTCAACGGCGAGGTGCAGCTACTCCTCGACTGCGAGCCGAAGTTCAACTACGGCCGCGATCCGGCGAACTGGAGCTACAGCGGCGAGGGCTACGGCGAGGGGACGGCGGTCAGCGCCGACGGCAGCGTTGAGCTCAAGCTGACCACCGACCTGATGCTCGGCTTCGAGGGCTCACGGGCCACCGCCCGCCACCTGCTCAAGGAAGGCGAACTCGTCTACTGCGCGCTGTCGTGGAGTGAGCACGCGCCGCCCCAGGACATCAAGGAGGCCTACGGGCGGATGGTGTGGACCGCCCACCACTGGCAGCACTGGCTTGATCGCGGCAAGTTCCCCGACCATCCCTGGCGTACCTTCCTGCAGCGCAGCGCGCTGACCTTGAAGGGGCTCACCTATGCCCCGACGGGCGCGCTCCTGGCCGCGGCGACAACCTCGCTGCCCGAGACCCCGCAGGGCGAGCGCAACTGGGACTATCGCTACAGCTGGATCCGCGACTCGACCTTCATGCTCTGGGCGCTGCTTTCACTCGGCTTCGACTGGGAGGCCAACGACTTCTTCTACTTCATCGCCGACGTCGCGGCGGGCGAGGAGAAGCTCCAGGTCATGTACGGGATGGGCGGGGAACGGGATCTCGACGAGCACGTTCTCGATCACCTCGAGGGCTATGAGAATGCCCGGCCGGTACGAACCGGCAACGCGGCCTACGAACAGGACCAGCACGACGTCTGGGGGGCGCTGCTGGACTCGGTCTACCTGCACACCCGCTCGCGTGACTCCCTCGACGATCGGGTGTGGAAGATGCTCACCCGCCAGGTGGAGCGCGCAATCGAGAACTGGCGCGAGCCCGACCGCGGGATCTGGGAGGTCCGCGGCGAGCCCAAGCACTTCACTTCGTCAAAGGTTTTCTGCTGGGTGGCCTGCGACCGCGGGGCACGGTTGGCTGAGCTGCGCGAGGACGGGGAGCGGGCCGTGCGCTGGCGCGGGGTGGCCGACGAGATTCACGCTGACATCTGCGAGCACGGCGTCGACAAGCGCGGCGTGTTCGTCCAGCACTACGACACCGATGCCCTCGACGCCGCCCTCCTGCTCATGCCGCTGATGCGTTTCCTGCCTCCCGATGATCCACGGATCCGCGCCACCGTGTTCGCGATCGCCGAGGAACTGACAGAACAGGGACTCGTCTTGCGCTACCGGACCGAGGACACCGACGATGGTCTGCACGGCCGCGAGGGAACGTTCTTGATCTGCTCCTTCTGGCTCGTGTCGGCGCTGTGCGAGATCGATGAGCTCGACCAAGCGCGCACGCTGTGCGAGCGGTTGCTCGGCTACGCCAGCCCACTCGGGCTCTACGCCGAGGAGGTCGACCCCGAGACCGGCCGCCACCTGGGCAACTTCCCCCAGGCGTTCACCCACCTGGCTTTGATCAACGCGGTCATGCACGTGATCAAGGGCGACGAGGAGGCCGTCGAGCGCCAATCGCCCTGGGCGGACTGGCGCTGAGCCGCGTCGGTATCGGCCGGTCGGTCCCGGCCGGCGCCGGACTGACCGAGGGTCAGCTCGTGCCGGGAGCTGACCGGGGGTCAGCTCGTGCCGGGAGCTGGCCGAGGGTCAGCTCATGCGGGGACCGAGCCGGACGGGCAGCGTCTTGAGCTGGTTGAGGAACCCGGACTCGACCACGGTCGGGTGTCCGATCATCTCCATCTCGGGATAGCGCGCCAGCGTCTCCTCGAACATGATGTTGAGCTCCAGGCGGGCCAGCGCGGTGCCGAGGCAGAAGTGCCGGCCGCCGGCCCCGAAGGCCTGATGCTCGGGGTTGCGACGAACGTCGAAGCGGTCCGGGTCCTCGTAGCGGCTCTCGTCGCGATTGGAGGAGACGTACCACATGACCACCTTGTCGCCCTCGCGGATCTGCCGGCCGCCGAGCTCCGCATCACAGGTCGCAGTGCGACGGAAGTGCGCAAAGGCCGGGAACATGCGCAGCGATTCCTCCACGGCGCTGGGAATCAGGCTCGGGTCCTCGAGCAGCAGCCGATGCTCCTCGGGGTTCTCCATCAGCGCTCGCATGCCGCTGCAGTAGGTGGCCTTGGTGCTGTCGTTACCGGCCGCCACGAGCAGGAAGAACCCCATCACGATCTCGTGCTCCTCGAGCTTGGCGCCATCGATCTCGGCGTGCACGAGGACGCTGGTCAGATCCTCGGTCGGGTTCTCCTGGCGCTCGGCGATCATCGTGGCGCAGCGGGCGAAGATCTCGGGGATCTCGTGCTCGATGATGGCCTTGATCCCGTCCGGGTTGAGGTCGGGGTCACCGGCGCCGAGCGCCGAGTTCATCAGCCGCGCCCAGACCGCGTCGTCCTCGGGCGGGATGCCCATGAAGCTGCCGATCACGCGGGAGACGATCGGCTGGGCGACGTCGTTGACCAGATCGCACGTCTCGCGTCCCTCGAGGCGATCGAGCACGTCACGGACGATCGTGCGGATGGCCGGCTCGTGGGCGGCGATCCGGCGGGGGGTGAAGCCGGCCTGGAAGAGCATCTTCAGGCGGTCGTGCTTGGGCGGGTCCATGCCGATGAACATCGCCTGCATGAGCTCCAGGGGAAAGACATCGCTGATCGCGGTCACGCCGCCGCGCTCGGAGGAATAGGTCCGCCAGTCGCGGCTGACGGTGTGGATGTCGTCGGCGCGGGTGATCGACCAGTAACCGTCCTCGTCGGGGTACTCCGTCACCCGCGCGGTCCAGTGCACCGGACACTCATCGCGCAGACGGC
>JBAVWI010000325.1:0-2900 GCA_049697735.1 Solirubrobacteraceae bacterium | reverse complement strand
GGCCGAGACCGCGCCGGCAGCGGCGGACACTCCCCCGGCAGCGGCCGACACCCAGCCGCCTGAAACGGAGGCCGCGCCGGCTCAGGCCGAAACCCCACCGGCTGAAGAGCAGACACCGCCCGCGGCGACCGAGCCGAGCCCTGAGGAGTCGGCATGAGCGCTGTCACAGCCCAAGACGTCAAGGCCCTGCGCGACCGCACCGGGGCGGGAATGCTCGCCTGCCGTGACGCCCTGGCCGAGGCCAGTGGCGATCTTGACAAGGCCACGGAGCTGTTGCGGACCCGGGGCGAGGCCCAGGCGGCCAAGCGCTCCGGCGAGGAGGCTCGCGAGGGCGTCGTGCAGTCCTATATCCACTCCGGCAACAAAATCGGGGTCCTGGTCGAGGTCGACTGCCAGACCGACTTCGTGGCCCGTAATGAGAAGTTCATCGAGTTCGTGCGCGATCTCGCCCTGCACATTGCCGCCGCAGCGCCGCTGGCCGTGACCGAGGACGAGATCCCGGCCGAGGATCGCGAGCGCGAGCAGCGCATTGCCACCGAGCAGGCTGCGGATCGGCCCGAGAACGTGCGCGAGCGGATCGTGACCGGCAAGCTGGACAAGTGGCTCGACGAGGTGGTGCTCCTGCGCCAGACCCACGTCAACGAGGACAAGCACGGCGGCAAGTCGATCGAGGAATTGCGGGCGGCCCTCTCGGCCGAAACCCGAGAGAACGTCGTCATTCGCCGCTTTGCCAGGTTCGCAGTCGGCGGCTGAGACCCCGCTCGTGTCGGTCAGACCGGAGACGCTTTCGACACCCGCCTACAAGCGGGTGCTGCTCAAGCTCTCCGGAGAGGCCCTGATGGGGGAATTGGACTACGGCATCGATCCGGCACGCGTGGACCTGATCTCGCGCGAGGTGGCGGGACTGCAACGGCGCGGGGTGGAGATCGCGATCGTGGTCGGCGGCGGCAACATCTACCGGGGGCTGAGGGCCGCGGCCGCCGGCATGGACAGGGCCACCGGCGACTACATGGGCATGCTGGCCACGGTGCTCAACGCGCTCGCCCTTCAGGATGCGCTGGAGAAGCTCGAGATCCCGACCCGCGTCCAGTCCGCGCTGACCATCTCCGAGGTCGCCGAGCCCTACATCCGGCGCCGGGCGATGCGCCATCTCGAGAAAGGCCGGATCGTGATCTTCGGCGCGGGCACCGGCAATCCGTTCTTCACCACCGACACAGCCGCGGCCCTACGGGCGGCCGAGTTGCACGCCGAGATCATCCTGATGGCCAAGAACAACATCGAGGGCGTCTACACGGCTGATCCGGCCAAGGACCCCGACGCGGAGTTCATCCCCGAGATCACCCACAAGGACGCCCTCACCCGCGGGCTGGCCGTAATGGACTCGACGGCTTTCGCGCTGTGCATGGACAACAACCTCCCGATCGTCGTCTTCAACATGGCCGACGAGCGCAAAATCGACAAGATAGTGTCCGGCCACAGAGTGGGCACGCTGGTGCGAACATGAGCGAGATCATCGATGAGCTGTTGGCCGACGCCCGGGAGCGCATGGCCAAGTCGGTCGAGTCGACGCGGCACGAGTTCGGATCGGTGCGCACCGGTCGCGCCACGCCGGCGCTCCTGGACCGGATCGTGGTCGACTACTACGGCACGGCAACGCCGCTCAAGCAGCTGGCCACCATCACCGCACCAGAGGCCCGGCTGCTCACCATCCAGCCCTATGACAAGAGCTCGATCAAGGCGATCGAAAAATCGATCCTCGAGTCCGATGTCGGGCTGACCCCCAACAACGACGGCAACCTGATCCGCCTCGGGATTCCCGAGCTGACCGAGGAGCGGCGCCACCAGCTGGTCAAGGTGGTTCGCCACATCGCCGAGGAGGGGCGGGTCGCGATCCGCAACGTCCGGCGCGATGTCATGCACGACCTGCGCGAGCTCAAGGAGGCCGGAGAGGCCGGATCCGACGACGAGCATCGGGCCGAGGTCGACCTGCAGAAGGTGACCGACGCGCGGGTCGCCGAGCTCGATGAGGTCCTCAAGGCCAAGGAAGAAGAGATCCTCGAGGTCTAGTGCCCCGAGTTTCCGAATCGGGACAGTAGTGGTCGGCGACGGGCGGGCTCGCTTCGTGGCGATCATCACCGATGGCAACGGTCGCTGGGCCCAGGGTCGGGGTCTGCCCGTGGTCGCCGGCCACGAGGCCGGGGCCGATGCGGTCAAGGCTCGCCTGCGAGATGCGGCCGAGTTCGGCATCCAGGAGTTCACCGTGTACTCGTTCTCGACCGAGAACTGGTCCCGGGACGAGGCCGAGGTCTCGGCGCTGATGGAGATGTTCGCGCGGCGGATCGAGGCCGAGACCCCCGAGCTTCACGCCGAGGGGGTGCGGATGCGCTTCATCGGGCGGCGCACGGCTCCAGTCGCCCCCGAGCTGGTGCAACGCATGGAGTGGGCCGAGGAGGTGACCCGGGAGAACCGCCGGATCACACTGTTCGTGGCCTTCAACTACGGTGGGCGGGCGGAGATCGTCGATGCGGCTCGAACCTTTGCCGGGAGCACCGAGGATGAGTTCCGCGCCCATCTCTACGCGCCCGACATGCACGACCCTGATCTGATCATCCGCACCAGCGGGGAGCAGCGCCTCTCCAACTACCTACTGTGGCAGGGTGCCTACTCCGAGCTGGTCTTCCGCGACGAGCTGTGGCCCGACTTTTCGCGCTCGGCCTTCGAGCAGACGCTGACCGAGTTCGCGGCCCGCCGGCGCCGTTTCGGGGGCCGCTGATGCCGTCCCCACGCCGCTCCGGTTCTGGCTCCCGGGGCCGCGGTGCCAGCCACCGCCCGACCCGGCAATCGCCCCGGAGCCCTGCCCCCGACCGCGAGTTCTACGACGAGGAGCGCGAGGCGCCGGG
>JBAVWI010000324.1:0-7435 GCA_049697735.1 Solirubrobacteraceae bacterium | reverse complement strand
GACGAACCCGGCCCGGCCCAGCTCGGCGCCGCCGGCCCTCGCGCCCGGGGTCATGAGCGTGACTACGAGCTGTTGCTCGAGATGATCCTCGAGGGCTCGCGATTGCACTACGGCGAGCCCCGGGTGCTGCGCTGCGACGACCCCGACCTCGCGTTGCTGCTCGGCGATCAGCTCTACGCCATGGGTCTGGCGCGCCTGGCCGAGCTCGGTGACCTGGAGGCGGTGGCCGAGCTGGCCGACCTCATTTCGCTTGTCGCCCAGGCCCAGGCCAACGATCACGACGAGCTCGTGGCCGCTGTCTGGCGCGCCGGTGCGGCGGCGATCGGCTGGGGCTCCAGCCCCGAGCACGCGGCGGCCAAGGATCTGGCTCGGGCGGGCGAGAACGAGGCTGTGACGGCCCTGATCCGAGCCGCTGACCGGGCAGGCAAGTGACGGCCGCCTCTTTGTTGACGGTACGCTTATCCGCGCGTTCAATACCGCTTAGCCGCCCTTCATCCCTGAGGCGCCCGTGGAAGACAGACACAAGGCTGGAAAATCGAAATACACCGCTGACCGGCAGATGCCGGGCTCGTTTGACGGCGAGACCGTCACGCGGCGGCGGTTCATGTCCGCCGTCGTGCATGGCTCGGGAGGGGTGGCCGCCGCGGCCTTCACGCTGCCGGCCCTCGGCTTCGCCCTGGGCCCGATCTTCAGCCGGGTCCCGTTCAACTGGCAACCGATCGGTACCCCCCAGGACTTCACCAACTCGACCTACGCGACGCGCGTGATCACGATCGTTCCGGGGATCGGTGAGGCGGGCAACTCGATCGCCTACGTGCGCACCCGCAACCCGGCCATCGACACCGAACCGGCTGACCAGTACAACCGCTGGGTGGCGCTCTCCTCGCGCTGCATGCACCTGGGTTGCCCGGTCCGCTTCGTGTCCGCGGCTCAGCGCTTCATCTGTCCGTGCCACGGCGGCGTCTACGACTTCCGCGGCCTAGTCGCCGGTGGTCCGCCGGTGCGCCCGCTGGACCGCTTCTACACCCGCCTGAACTCCACCAGCGGCCTGGTCGAGATCGGCCCCCGCTACTCGGTCAATTCCGAGCTCGAGCGCTTCTCTCCCCGCGACCCGGGCCAGCCGCTGGACGGCATCGGGCAATATCTGTACCCCAAGCGGTTCGACACCTCCATCCTCCCCAAGAACTAAGTGCCCAAGCTCCCCGCGCCACCCCTCCCCAAGATCCTCCAGCCCAAGCCCAAGCGGCCGGGGCAGAACGGCAACGGAAACGGCAAGCTGTCCCCGGCCGAAGGAGCGGCCGAAGCCGGGATCACAGTCGTCGACTGGATCGACGAGCGGACCTCACTCTCCGGCGGCATCCGCTGGCTGCTGTTCCGCAAGGTCCCCAAGGGGATCAACTGGTTCTACACGCTGGGCTCGGCGACCATGTTCGCCTTCCTCAACCAGGCCGTGACCGGGGTCTTCCTGGCCATGTTCTATCGGCCCGACGCTAGTGGCGGCGCCTACGAGTCGGTGCGCTACATCACCGACCAGGCCTTCCTCGGCCAGCTCGTGCGCAGCATGCACAAGTGGGGCGCCTCGGTGATGATCATCCTCATCTTCCTGCACATGGCCCGGGTCTTCTTCTTCGGCGCCTACAAGTATCCGCGCGAGCTGACCTGGATCATCGGCGTCGTTCTGCTCATTCTCACCATCACCATGGGCTTCACCGGCTATCTGCTGCCCTTCGATCAGCGCTCTTACTGGGCCACCATCGTCGGCGTGAACATCAACGGCACCGGTCCGTTCATCGGTCCCTACCTGTCGGACTTCCTGCGGGCCGGGCCGGAGTTCGGAGCCACCACGCTGTCACGCTTCTACGCGATCCACATGATGCTGATCCCGGGCCTGATTGCCGCCCTGATCGGTGCCCACCTGTACCTGATCACCAAGCTCGGCATCTCGGCTCCGCCGTGGATCAAGGCCGAGGAGGACGAGCCCGCACTCCACGAGGCCCAGGTATGAGCGGCCGGCCGCGGACGGGGCGAAGTAGCCGATGAACCAGGCTGAGAAGGAGCAGTACCTCCGCGAGTACTCGACCCTGAAGAACGCCGGCAAGCCGTTCTTCCCCTATGCCGTGGCCAAGGACTCGGTCATGGCGGTGATCGTGATGGTCGTGATCATCTTCCTGGCGGCAATGTTCGGGGCTGAGCTCGGGCCCAAGGCGGACCCGACCACCACCACCTATGTGCCGCGCCCCGATTGGTACTTCTACTTCCTCTTCGAAGTCCTGCGCGTGATGAAGAACGTCCCCAAGTTCACGGATATGGCGACCATCGGGGTCCCGACGATCTGCATGATCCTGCTCTTCCTGTTGCCCTTCTACGACCGCAGCCCCGAGCGTCGCATCGAGCGCCGGCCGGTCGCCCTGGCGGCGGGTCTGACGACGATCTTCGCGATGGCCTTTTTGACCTACTCGGGCGCCGAGACCGGCTCGCCGAACTCCGTCGACCTGGCCCCCCCGTCAAGCCTCAGCGCGGCTCAGAAGGCCACCTTCAGGGCCGGCGAGAACGTGGTCGGCTCGTCGGGATGTCTGGCCTGTCACGTGATCGGCACCAACGGCAACAACGGTCCCGGACCGATCCTCACGCACGTCGGCTCGATCCTCCGTCCCGCCGCAATCGCGTCGACGCTGCGCAACCCAACCGCGCCCATGCCCTCCTTCTCGGGTCTGGCCAAGTCTTCGCCGCAGAAGTTCCAGGACCTGATCACCTTCCTGTCCGAACTGCAGTAAGGGCCCGGCCATGACGGCGAGCGCAACTCCGCCGCCGGAACGGTCGGCCTCGCCCCCCGGGTCTCCGCCTCGGGCGAGCACCGAGCTTGGCCCGGGGACTCTGGCCGAGCCCCAGGTCCGGGCCATGTTCGACCGCATCGCCGGCGTCTATGACCGCATGAACGCAGTCATGACCGCCGGTCTGCACCATCAGTGGCGGCGGCGGGCAGCCGATCTGGCCGCGCTGAGCCCGGGCGGCTGGGCTCTCGACGTGGCCACGGGCACCGGCGACCTGGCCTTCGAGCTCGCCCGCCGGGTGGCCCCCGGCGGGACCGTGGTCGGGTCGGATTTTTCTGAGGGCATGCTCGAGCTTGCGCGGCTCAAGGCCGAGCGCGCTCTGCCTGCCGGCGCTGTCACCCCACGCTTCGAAGCCGCCAACGCTATGGCGCTGCCGTACCCCGATGATCATTTTCACGCTGCCACGGTCGGTTTCGGGGCCCGCAACTTCTCCGACCTCGAGCGCGGTCTGGCCGAGATGACCCGCGTGGTGCGCCCGGGCGGCCGCGTGGTCGTGCTCGAGATAACCACCCCGACCCGGCCGCCGCTGTCCACCTTCCTGGAACTATGGTTTGACCACCTCATCCCGGCGATCGGGCGCTTGGCCGGGGACTCCGACGCCTACAGCTACCTCCCAAGCTCGGTCCGTCGCTTCCCGGCTCCCGAGGCGCTGGCGGCGGTCATGTGGGAGTGCGGCCTACGCCAGATCAGCTACCGGCTGACCGCCGGGGGGATCATCGCCTTGCACGTCGGAGCCGTTCCGTAGTGCCTCCCGCTTCCACCACGGGGGCGGTTCAGGCTGTGATCGAGGCCGGCGGCGCGGCCGCCACGCGATTGCTTGCTCGCCTCGAGGAGCGGATGGCCGAACTCGCCGACAGCCACGGCGTGCTGCTGGGCCATTACGCCGGGGACACACTCGCCGCGGGCGGAAAGCGGCTGCGGCCATTGCTCGTCTTCCTGGCCGCCGGCGCGCCCCCGCCCGAGACCGACGGGCTCGTCAGCGGCGCGGTCGCCGTGGAGCTGGTCCACAGCGCCACGCTCGTCCACGACGACGTCCTCGATGCTTCTCCCCTGCGTCGCGGGCGCCCCACGGTGGTCGCCGCCGCCGGCCGCCGGATGGCCACCGCGACCGGTGACCTGCTCTTCTCACGTGCGTTCAGCGAGTTAGCCGGGACCGGGTCGCTGGCCGCGGTGCGAACCCTGTCGCGGGCCAGCTCGGGACTGGCGGCGGGCGAACTGATGCAGCGCGCCGACGCTTGGACGCCGGTTTCCCCGGACCGCTACTTGGAGCGCTGCCGGCTCAAGACCGCGGTCCTGTTCCGAGCCGCCTGTGAGCTGGGCGCGATCGAGAGCGGCGGACCGACGGCCTCATTGGGCGCTTTCGGTGAGCAGATCGGGATCGCCTTCCAGCTTCTCGACGACATCCTCGACGTCTCCGGCTCCTCCGAGCGCACCGGCAAGCCCCGCGGCACGGACCTGCTCGACGGCACGGTGACCCTCCCGCTGCTGCTGGCCCGTCAACGTGACCGCACGCTGGCCGATGCCGACCTGCGCGAGGTCCAGACCCCTGACCAGGCGGCCGAGGTGTGCGATCAGATTGCGGCCACCGGGGCGCTGGCCGATGCCAAGCAGCAGGCGCTGGCCATGATCACGGACGCCAAGGCCGGCCTGCCGAGCCTGCCCGGCCGTCAGCGTCAGGCGCTGGAGCTGGTCGCCGACGGAGTGGTCGAACGCTACACCTAGCCTCCGAGTACGGAGACTAGAAGTCTTCGGGGAGGACCAGATCGCTCTGCAGCGCGGCTGCGAAGCGGTCGATCTCCTCGGCCATGTTGGCCTGGGTCAGTCGGCGCAGATCAGCCAGCATGTCGGCGAGCCCGGCGTCGAGCCGCTCCTCGAAGGCATCGACCTGATCCTGGTCGAACACGCCCTGTGTCATCCAGTCGCAGTTGGGGCAGTGCAGCGTGAGCTCCCAGAATCCGCCGGCCGTCTCGCCCCACTGAATCGGCTGCACCAAGTCCGAGCTGCATCCAGGACACACGTGAAGGCCGTGGCCCGGAGTGGTCTCGGGGCCGAAGCGGATGACTTCGATAGACCGTCCGCTCGGTAGGACGATGCGGCGGACCGGTTGGCTGTCGGGCTGATGGCTCATCTGCTTCCTCGCGGCAGATATCGGCGGTCGTGCATTTGACCTTGAGCGAGCGTCCAGCCCCCCTGGACGCATCGCCCGCTACCCTTCGTACCTCCCGTCCGGAGGCGCTTGCCATGTTCCGCAATCCCATAGTCGACGCGATCGTGATCCTTGTCATCGCGCTCCTGATTCTCGGGCCGAAGCGGCTCCCAGAGCTGGGCAAGGGACTGGGACGCGGAATGCGGGAGTTCAAGGAGGGCATCACGGGCGAATCCAAGGACGAGACCGAGGAACGTCCGGCACTGTCTTCGGCGCCACCGGCGCCACCGGCACCCGCGCCGCCCGCCGCATCCGCGGGCGAGCAAGCCTCGGCTCCGAGGCGCGAGTCGGCCGAGATCGGTTCCGAGCCCAAGTCGTAGTGCTCCGGTTGGGGACGGCGGCAGTCGGCCGGGCCGTAGTGCCCGGTTCCAGGTAGGTAATGCCCAGGCTCATCCGGCCTGTCGGGCACGAGGACCGGCTGAGCGTTGTCGATCATCTCGATGAGCTGCGCTCGCGCCTGATCGTCTGCGTAGTCGCGCTCGTCGTCGCCTTCGGCTTCTGTTTCTGGCAGAACCACATCCTCCTCAACGCGCTGAACAGACCGTTGCCTCCGGCGACCAAGCAGGCGCCCAACCACATCGGCGGCCTGACCAGCGATTCGGTCAAGGCGGCCAAGAACCTGTCGGCGGCGGCGGGGCTGCTCAAACAGCTCTCGCGCGCGTCGGACATCTCGCTTCCCGACGCCGCCCTCCTGGCCGCCACGGCGGACAAGCTCGGCGCGGCTGCCCGGGCGCTTCCCCAGAAGACGCCCCCCAACACCCCGATCACGATCGGGGTGGGCGAGAACTTCACCACCACGCTGACGGTCTGCTTCTACTTCGCGATCCTGCTCACCCTGCCGGTGCTGCTCTACGAGGCGTACGCGTTCGTGATCCCCGCCCTCAGCCCCCAGGAACGCCGAATGGCCCTGCCGATCATGCTCGCCGCCCCGGTGCTGTTCGTGATCGGCGTGGTCTTCGCGTACCTGCTCGTCATGCCCGCGGCCGTTCACTTTCTCCAGGGCTACAACAGCCAGGAGTTCCAATCCCTGGTCCAGGCCAAACCGCTGTACTCGTTCGAGGTCTTGACCATGGCGGCCATCGGACTCGCCTTTCAAATGCCGATCGGGCTGCTCGCCCTTCAGCGCGCCGGGGTGATCAACGGCAGCACCCTGACCCGCCACTGGCGCTACGCTGTCGTGGCAATCGCCGTGATCGCGGCAGCTATGCCCGGGGCCGATCCAGTGACGACCTTGCTGGAGACCGCCCCCCTCGTGATCCTCTTCCTGGCCAGTATCGTGATGCTCAAGTTCGTCGATCGTCGCGACGCCAAGCGGGCGATGTCGGAGCTGACAACGGTCGAAGAAGACAACCCGTAGCCTGGCCTCAGATGCTCTTTGATCTCCGCAGCCGCGGCCGCCGCCGCACCGTCCAGTTCGTCTACCTCGGCCTCGCCATCCTGATGGGCGGCGGCCTGGTCCTGTTCGGCGTCGGGGCCGGCAACGGCAACGGCGGCCTCCTCAACGCATTCACCGGTAATGGCTCCGGCAATTCCGGGAGCGCCGTGGTGAGTGCCCAGGAGACGGCCGCTATCAAGGCGACCAAGGCTGATCCCACCAGCGCCAGCGCCTGGGCGTCCCTGGTCAGCGCCCGCTGGTCAAACGCGAGCTCGGGCAGCAACTACAACAGCAGCACCGGCACCTTCACCGCGTCCGGCACCAAGGAACTGACCAACACCACGGTGGCCTGGCAGCGCTACCTGTCCCTGACCAAGACGCCCGATCCCAATCTGGCGATCCTCGCCGCCCAGGCCTACGGCCAACTGGGCGACTACGCGGGGGCAGCCAGCGCCTGGGAGATTCAGGCCGCCGCAAACCCCAGCTCGCCCCGGGGCTTCGAGTGCCTGGCTGCCTCCGCCTACGCCGCCAAGCAGACCCGCAAGGGCGACCTCGCCCTGGCCAAGGCGCTGACCCTGGTGCCGAAGCTGAGCCGCACCACGCTCAGGACCTCGATTACCGCAGCCAAGACGAACCCGACCGTCGCCAAGTCCTGCTAGCCCGTAGCCAGCGGGGGTAAGTAACATCGCGTCGGACCCCAGGGCCGTTAGCTCAATTGGCAGAGCAGGGGACTCTTAATCCCAAGGTTGGAGGTTCGATTCCTCCACGGCCCACTCCGAAAGCCCCGGTCCGCCGGGGTTTTCGCGTTTCTCGGAGATGGGCCAAGTGTAAATATGTCCCCAATATGTCCCGAGATGGGCGTACGATTTGCCGCATGGCTGTCGTTGCGCCTCGGATTCCCACCGGTCACGTGTTCCGCGTGGAGCGAGCGCGGGGTCCGGCGTGGTACGCCAAGTACCGGCTCCCCGACGGGCGCCAGGTCCAGAAGAAGCTCGGCCCGGCGTGGACCGACCGGGGCCGCCC
>JBAVWI010000323.1:0-16025 GCA_049697735.1 Solirubrobacteraceae bacterium | reverse complement strand
ATCTCCCGGACGTTGCAGATCACCCGCGCGACCGCCAAGACCCACGTGCGCCACGTGTTGGCGAAACTCGGCGTCGCCAACCGCCACCAGGCGCAGCAGCTCATCAACGCCGCTCACGACGATCACTAAGCGAGCCGCCACCAACAATCCACCAAGCGAAGCCATGAGTAGCGACGGACCGATCCGCTGCGACCCCCGCACCCATAGCGGGATCAGTGGTGGTTCTCTGGCGCGGGTGGGGTAGACCCGAACCAATAACTCCGAACCCGATCCAACGGGGGCACACAACAGATGACCAACCGGGCACGGCACTCATCCGACCCAACACAGCAGCCCACACCCGCGCAAGCACGCGAAACGCTGCGACAATTGACCCGACGCGAGCTCGAGATCCTCACGCTCGTCGCCACCGGCCAGACCTCGCGCAAGATCGCCGATCAGCTCGAGATCAAGCTGCCAACCGTGAAACGCCACCTGCTGAACATCTACCGCAAACTCGGCACCGCCAACCGCGTCCAAGCCAGCAACCTCTACCACCTCGCCCACCCACAATGGACTTCCCCCGGTTCGGTCGACACTGGGGGTTAGTTGTTGGTGTCCTTGTTTTGATTGTTTTCGCGAGATCATTCGCCTGTCGCGGGCTGGGAAGAGCATCTCGAGGGTGGAGTGCCGGCCGCGGGAGCCCATCGGCCGGCCGATCCCGGCCTTGGCGGCGGCCTGCCCGACGCCAGTGACACGAACTGCGAACCCTGGTCTGAGTGATGGATCGCCTGGGCTTGGTGGCCGGCCGGGAGACTAGGCCGACAGGGCCGCGCCGCCCTTTGCCTGGATAGCCTCCGCTACCTGCCTCACTCGCCACGCGAAGAGCGGGCTGTGCCACACCACTCGGCCGTCGGAGAAGGTGAGCTTGCCGCGAACGCGCGTGACGGTATCCCGACCGAGTGGATAGTCACTCAGTCGCTCGCCCGGTCGATGGAACGGCAGGTCCCGAAACACATATACACGCTGATCGGTCACAAGCACGGTGCGGTGAAATGGAAGAACAGCAGCGCGACCGCGAGCCCCACATAGGGCACCTCCTCTAGGGCCCCGGCAATCACCGCGATCGCCAGCGAACTGAACCCAAACGAGGTGTCACGCCCTCCTCGCCCGAGACCTTGGCACGCCGAGCGTATCCCCCTGCCATCCGCTTGCGCCTATTGCTTCCCATAGTCGCTCACCCTCGCCAATGACTGATCAGGCGGGCTCGCCTCGGAGCGGCATCGTACGTGATCTCGGGCTGTCTACGGTGCAGCGTTCCGTATCGACGAGCTTAAGGCTCGACCGCCAGGCACGGGCGGACGCTCGATTCCGGGGAAACCGGCCGTTGCGTTCTGGCCGTTGGTTGAGCTCAAAGCAACGGCTTTCTCTACCAAGCCCGCACCTCGTATGGCACCCACCAGCGGTACCCATTTTGCCGTTTGTGGGTTCCGACGCAAGGGCGCTGGTATGCGAAACGATCGGCTTCCAGCCCTTACGAAGATAGATACCCCCAGCCGGACTCGAACCGGCGATCTCCTGCGTGAAAGGCAGGCGTCCTAACCGCTAGACCATGGGGGCGTGGCCTGAGTCATTGTAAGTGGAGGGATCACGCTCGGCGGGAAGGCCGCGAGCGCTCGATCATGACCGAGGTCGCCTTGACGACCGCGGTAGCCGCGACACCCGGGGCCAGGCCGAGCTCCTCGATGGCATCCCGGGTGATGGCAGCGGTGAGGAGAAAGGGACCGGCTTCGACCTCAACCAATGCCATCACGCCGTCGGCCTCGACCGAGCGCACAACGCCCGAGAAACGGTTGCGCGCTGAGCGCGGGGTACCGGTGCGGTGACGCTGGGGGCGATCGCTCAGGCGCCGTACTTCCGAGGCCGGGACCAGGCGGCGATTGCGGGGATCGCGCTTGGTCTTGAGCTGACCCTTGCGATCCCAGCGGCGCAGCGTGTCGACGCTCACTCCGAGCGCAGCGGCCGCCTCACCCAGGGAAAGGTCCGCGTTCATGCGCCGAAACTACACGTTGGCGCTGCACGGCGCGAGCTAACCCCGCTCGCTGTCTCGGCCCGGGTCGGTCAGGTCGACGAGGCGAGATGGTTGGGATAGGCTCGCGCCATGGAAAACGATCAGGTGATCGGGGCATTGGTCAGCGCGCGCAGCGCGATCGGCGTCGGCGCATGGGTGGCCCCTCGTCTGTCCGGCCGGCTGTTCGGACTGGATCCGGCCGCCAATCCGCAGGCCCCATACCTGGCACGCCTGTTCGGCATTCGCGACGCCGCCCTCGGCTACGGGCTGAGTGCCAGCCGCGGCTCGCAGCGCTCGCTTTGGCTGCGAATCGGCATCGCCTGTGACCTCGCCGACGCCGCCGCCGGCGTGTTCGCGGGGCGACGGGGGGAACTGTCCCGATTCGCCACCGTGCTTGTGACGGGCACTGCACTCGGGGCGGCCGCGCTCGGCGTTGCCGCGCTGCAGGGCGAGCCGTCAGCCTGATCGGTGGGCGCAGCTCGCCCGCGGGTTCTGTGTTGCGTGCATCAGGCCGACGCGGGACCCGGCGTACTCGCTGAGGCGGCCGCCCGCAGCGGGGTCGAGCTGGTGCATTGGCTCGTACCCGATGAACCCCTCCCGACGCTGGACGGCCTGGCCGGATTGGTCGTGCTCGGAGGCAGCGCCGACGTCGATCAGGAGGACGACCATCCGTGGCTGACGGCCGAGAAGACCCTGATCCACGAGGCGCTGGTCCGCCGGCTTCCCCTGCTCGGGGTGTGCCTGGGCAGCCAACTTCTCGCCGAGGCGGCGGGGGCGAAGGTGCGGCGCCTCGAAGTCTCAGAGATCGGCTGGAAGACGATCGGCACCCGGCCCAGCGCCGAACGCGATCCTCTGTTTGCGGAGCTTGGGAACCCCGCCGTGGTCTTCCAGTGGCACCGGTGCAGCTTCCCGGTGCCACCCGGCTCGGAGCTCTTGGCTGACAACGACGTGGGTCCGCAGGCCTTTCGCCTCGGCCGGGCGTGGGGCGTTCAGTTTCATCCCGAGGTCACGGCCGCCATCGTCGCGGCTTGGATCGACGCCGACGGCAGTGGCCCTGAGGCTCGCCAGGCTGGTGTGCGGGCCCAGTCGCTGCGACAGGAGACCGGCGCGCGAATTGCCGCGTCGATGCGGCTGGGCCGCGGGCTGTTCGAGCGCTTTCTGGCCTTCGCGAGCCGTGCCTAGCCCAGGAGCTTCAGCCCCGCTCTGAGGTCGGCGCGGCCCTTCAGGTCGGTCTTGACGGTCGCCTGGAGCTGGGACTTCGACACCGGATTGGATGCACTCGAATGCTCCACCTCAGCGGCCAGCGCCGCGTACGCGGAGGCAATTAGACCCAGTCCCTTGGTGATGTCGCTCTTGGCCCTGGTCCCCTTGGCCGTTGATCCGGACTGATGCGAGAGCTTGGCCGCAAGCGCGTGGAGGTCACTCACCTCATGCCGCAGGGCGTGGATCAGCGGGGCCGACCTGTGGGACTGGTACGCGGCGAGCCCATTGAGCACCGCCGCCTCGTCCCTGAGGATCTTGCCGTTGTAGCTGCCGACCGTCGCAAGTAGCGTGGAGTTGCTTGCCTGGGCGCCGGCGACAGGAGCTAGCAGGCCGGCGCAGACCGCTAGCACCGACAGCGCGGGAA
Organism: Solirubrobacteraceae bacterium; assembly: GCA_049697735.1. Classification (GTDB taxonomy): domain Bacteria; phylum Actinomycetota; class Thermoleophilia; order Solirubrobacterales; family Solirubrobacteraceae; genus Palsa-465. The sequence goes on along the minus strand of JBAVWI010000323.1, from coordinate 12,348 downwards.
GGCGGCGAAATGAACAGAACACGATGTTCTCCTCTCGGGGTTTGACCAGCCGCAGTCCCGTCCTAACCCTACCCGGACTGCTGTTCAATCTCGACCGCGATGCCCAGAGCCGCCGCCAGGGCACCGGCGGAGGCGAGCAGGTCTCCCCAGGGCATGCGTAATCCGCGTAGGGACTCGATGCCAAGGACATCGTCCAGCGAACTACCCCGGATCGCGCAGCCTTTGAGCCTGGCGCCGCGGAAATCGGCTCCCGTCAGCTGGCAGCCGATGAACTCAACCGACTCCAGGCGCGCCGCCATGAACGACGCGTCGGTCAGATTGACGCCCTCGAAGATGACACCGTTGAGCTGCGCGGAGGCGAACGAGGCCAGCTCCAGCGAGGAATCGAGCACTCTGAGGTCCCGCGCCTCACCCTCGTTCAGCCCAAAGCCGACGAGTTGCGAGCGATGCACTTCCACGCGCCGGATCACACCTTCGCGCGCATCGACGTTGGACAATGCGCAGTCGCGCAAGACCACGTCGATGAGCTCCAGCCCAGGCGCGCCCTCGGCCTCGAAGGTCACGCCCCGCAGCTCTGACTCCCTGACGCGCAGCCGGGCCGCGCGCACTGCGTCCCGCGGTGACTGCACCAGCGCGCCCGAGAGCGTCATCGAGTCGGTCGCGGTGGTTCTCCTGAGCTCCTGACGCTCGAGCTCGGGAAGATCAGGGGCCGACACCACCAGCCCAGAGTAGGTGAGACAACCGGGCGCTGAGTCAGCGCGCGGACGTCGTGGGGACCGGCGGCACTGGCTGCGACGTGCTCGGTGCCGTCGGAGCCGGTGTACTCAGGGTCTGGACCGCGTGCGGGACCAGCAGGCCGGCCGGGTCCTTGCTGTAGGTCACCTGCACACCGTCTCCGACCTGGAGGGGGGCGATCACGTCCGGGATCGCCGAGGTCGAGAACATGAGGACCTGACCAGCGCTGGTCTGGACGGACATAGAGGAACCGTCTGAGGCGAGGGCGGTGACCGTACCGCTCGCCGTAACAGCACCCAGGTACTGGATCGAGGTCGCGGTCATGCTGCCCGTCTGGGTCCCCGTATAGGCGATCCGGACCTTCTCGCCGGACTCAGCGCCCTCGGTCAGGATCGGATGCGAGTCGGTCTGGAAGGTGTAGCTCTCCCCGTAGGTCGTCCGCTTGCGCAGGACGGAGGGCAGCAGGTGAAAGCGCTTGAACACGGGATCGTGGGAAGCGGGGGCGCCGTCGTAGAGCCAGGCCGGGCCGCCCTTGGAGTTGCCACCCCCGCCGTCCGAGGTACCGAAGAAGCGGCCGTTGATGTTCATGAAGATGTGCACGCCCGGGTGGTCGTAGAACGTCACCTCATTGGGCGCGGTGCCCGGTCCGCGGGCGATCAGCTTGTCTTGGAGGAGTTGCTGGATGAGGCCGGCATCGTTGGGCACGCCGCTCCCGGCCGGCCACAGACCCGCTCCGGCAAGAACGGACGCGACCGAACCCGAGCAGTCATAACCGATCCGCCGGCCGTTGTAACCCGGCCCTCTGATACCGATGCTGGCGATCCCGGCCTCGGCATGGCCGCCGCCGTAGACGTACGGGTAATTGTGTGCGGTGAGGGCACTCGCCGTCCGGCTCATCGCGCTGATGATGCCCATGGCCCGACCGCCGGTCTGGATCGTCAACACCGAGCCGCCGACGTAGGAGATCGTTCCCGTGACCGTGCCCTGGACAGCCCGGGGCTGTGCCGCCAGCGCCGTGGACGGGACGGCGGCGGCGCACAGGAGGAGAGAGAGGTAGCCGGCCAGACGCTTCATGCGGTTCCCCGGCATCGGCCAGATCGCCCCAAACTGTGAAGCCATCACCGCCGGCTTGGACGCCTGTCGACTCTGAGCCCCAGAGCGCTGAAATCAGGCCTCAATCGAGCCCGGATCGCTCGGGACGTCAACCGCATAGCGCTTGAGCACGTCGAGCGGGACAACTTCGAGGGCCCGCTCGTGGGTCGCGGCCAGAACCACGAACGCCCCCAAGTCGGCCTCGTGGGCTCGCAACCAGTTGCGTGCCGTCACGCACCACCGATCCCCCGGAGCCAGCCCCGGAAACCCGTAGTCGGGGACCGCGGTGCTCAGGTCGTTGCCAATCTGCCGCTGAAAGTCGAGGAACTCGGCGCTGACGACAGCGCAGATGGTGTGGTGGCCGAGATCGTCGGGGCCGCTGCGACAGCATCCGTCGCGGTAGAAGCCGGTCAGGGGGTCGCCGCTACAGCTCTGCAGCCGGTCGCCCAGCACGTTGCGTTCCAGGGATCAGTCCCCGAGATCCGGGATGGTGATCGAGTCGCCGGCGGCGCCGCCGAGCGTGATCAGGCTGACGCGGCTGTCCATGGTCACCGAGCGTAGAACCACGCGGGCCGGCCTGCAGGGAAACCTCGGCTGCGTGAGACTGTGGGTTCGTGGGCGCACATGAAGTAGAGCAGCTGCTCGGACAGTATGGCTTGGGATTGGTGTTTGTAGTCGTCGGGCTACAGGCGCTTGGCGCTCCGCTGCCGGGAACGACGGTGCTGGTCGCAGCGGCGGTCTACGCGGGCACCAATCATGGCCTTCCGATCGTTGGCGTGATCGCCGCGGGCGCGCTGGGAGCCGTGGTCGGAACGAGCGCCGGCTTCGCGCTGGGCCGCTGGCGAGGGGCGGACCTACTGCTGTGGCTCGGCCGGCGCTTGCGGCAGAGCCCAGCGCTGGTCGCGCAGCTGCGGACTGAGTTTGCCGCCCATGGTGGCGCGTGGCTGTTTGTAGGCCGCTTCATCAGCGGGTTGCGCAACGTGGCCGGTCTCCTCGCCGGCTCGAGCGGGATGTCCTATAACCGGTTTGTCGCTTTCAGCTCGGCCGCCGCGGTGGTGTGGGCAACCGTGAACGCGCTGGAGTACTACTGGTTCGGACGGGCCTTGGCCGGCGCCGACACGTGGTTGCAAGTCGTCCTGATCTGTGCCGGAGCGGCCTGGTTGCTGTGCTCGCTGCGCCTGCTGCGCCGGCGCGTACGAAAACGACTACGAAGCGCCGCGGCGCAACCCGATTAGCAGGCACCTTTTTCGCCACGGTTGCATCGGGTAGACCCGGCTCAGTGGCCACGACCCAGATCACCATCGACGCGCCGCGCGAGCAAGTGTTCGCCGTTCTCGCGCGCCCGGAGGCCTACGCGGACTGGGTCGTGGGCTCAGACACCATCCGCGATGCGGATCCCAACTGGCCTGCCGCCGGCTCACGTTTTTACCATCGCGTGGGCGTGGGACCGTTCAAGGTCAACGATCACACCGAGGTGATCGAGGTGCAGCCGCCGTCCAAGCTGGTCATCCATGCTCGCGCCCGTCCGCTGGGCACCGCCCTGGTCTCGCTACAGCTCGAACCGGAAGGCAACGGCACCCGAGTGACAATGCACGAGACGGCGGGCGACCAGCTCTCGAAGCTGGCTATCAACCCGTTGACTGACTGGCTGGTGCACCACCGCAATGTGGAGTCCCTGCGGCGCTTGAAGCGGATCGCCGAGACCGGCGTCCTCAGGCCCTAACGCGATCACGCTCGCCAGGGTCGCAGGCGACGGTCGGCGAGAAGCGCACGAGCCGCCGACCGGCCTCCCATCCCCTGAACCGAGCCGCCGGGATGGACGGAGGCACCGGCTACGTAGAGCCCCGGAAGCGGCGTGCGGTAGCGGCACAGCTCTGGGGCGGGGCGGAAGATCAGCTGCTGGTCGAGCTCCATCGAGCCGCCTCCCAGATCGCCCCCCACGAGGCTCGGATTCTCGGCCTCGGTTTGCTGCGGATTGCGAACCGCGCGGTCTAGAACGGTGTCGGCAAAGCCGGGAGCGAATCGTTCAAGCTGCGCCTCGATCCGCGCCACAACCTCGTCGTCAGCACAGGCATATTCGGCCGGGACGTGGGCGTAGCAATAGAGCGTGTGGCTGCCCTCGGGCGCGCGCGACGGGTCATAGAGCGTGTGCTGACCGACGACCACGGCCGGGCGCTCAGGCACGTCGCCCCGGCTCGCGGCCTGCGCCGCTGCCGAGAGGTCGCCAAGCTCACCGCCTACGTGCACGACACTCGCCGCTCGAGCCTCCTCGGCCGTCCAGGGCACGGGGGCCCGCAGCGCGTAATCGAGCTTGAAGGCGGCGGTACCGTAGCGCCAGATGCGCAGCCGGCGTAACAGCCGGTGCGGGAGCGCCTGCTCGGGCAGGATCGCCGCCAGGGGCCGGGCGCTGATTGTCGAGACGACGTCGCGGGCCGGCAGCTGCTCGCCATCGACCAGTTCGACGCCCGTCGTCCTGCCGCCTCGCACGAGCACTCGCCCGACCGGAGCCTGGCAACGTATCTCGACCCCGTCGCGAGCCGCGATCTTCAGCAGCGCGTTCGTAATCTCCCCCTGGCCACCGGCGGGAAACGGCCAGCCATGGGTGTGTCCCAAGAGCTGGAGCAGAAAACCGAACGCGCCGCTGCCCGCGGTCGACGGCGGAAGCCCCGAATGCTGCGCCGAGCCGGCCATCCAGGCCGTCGGACGCTGGGCGTCGTTGAACAAGTCCAGGCCGAAAGCCTCGATCGAGCCCGTCATCCGCCGAGCCAGCAACAGGCCATCCCGACGCAGCGCCGCCGCCAGCGCAAGCGGGGGTCGGAGCGGGGGCAGTCGTCCGAGAATCGACTCCACGAGAGCCTGGGCGAGCGGGCGGTACTGCTCCATGAGCTCACGCCATGCGGCGCCAGCCCCTGGATGCGCAGCGTCCAGCGATGACACCGTCGCCCCGAGGTCACGGTGCAGGGCGATGGCGGAGCCGTCCTCGAACGGATGGGCCATGACCGTATCTGGACATATCCAGCGCAGCCCCTCGTTCTCGAGGTCAAGCTCGCGCATCGCCGGCGAGGCGACCGTCATCGGGTTGAATCCGGCGCAGTGGTCGTGAACAAACCCCGGCAGGGTCGCCTCGACACTCGAGCACGCCCCTCCCGGCCGAGGCGAATGCTCACATACGGTGACGTCCAGGCCGGCTCGCGCGAGGTTGATCGCGCACACTAGCCCGGTGGACCCGGCTCCGATCACGACCACCCGCCGATCGCGGCTCATGGTCCCGCGCTACCCGCAGCGCCGCGCGCTGAACCTCGCTCGAAGGGTGCCGGCGTTGACCCGAGCTCTGCGCTGGACATAGGATCGCGGCGGCGGCTAAGCGGTTGCTCTGCTCGCTAGGAAGCGTCGAGGACCAACGAAGGAGGACAGGATGCGCATGCTGATGAAGGTCCAGATCCCGACCGAGGCCGGGAACAAGTCAATCAAGGACGGGAGCCTGCCCGAGATCATGGGGCATGCGATCGAGGCGCTGCACGCCGAGGCGACTTACTTCACCTCGGAGAACGGGATGCGCACGGCCCTGATCTTCTTCGACATGACCGATTCCAGCGGGATACCGCCGGCGGCGGAGCCGTTCTTTATGGGCCTGAACGCGAAGATCACCTTCGCCCCCGTGATGAACGCCGACGAGATGCGAGCCGGTGTTGTCAAGGCGATGGAGGCGGCCTAGCCGCCGCCACCTCTCAGTGGCGATCGACTGCCACTCATGCCGGGGTGGAAACCACGGGGACCTGACTCCACGTCAAGGGGCAGCGCGAAGCCTGTCAAGCCCCTGATCGGAGCGATCTCCACTGCGCACGCCGGCTCCGCCCAGGGCGATCGCCGCTGTGGCGGTGACAAGGTGGTACAGGATCAGCAGCTGCACCAGCGCCAACGATTCCGAGCGATAGAGGTCGGTCCCCACGGTGAACTCGCCGAGGCGGCGCGCTCGCAGGTGCGTCGCGAAATGCATCCGTTCCCAGATCGCTTCCTCGATCGCGGCCGCGTGGTCCGGGTTCATCCGGCCCGGGATGCAGAGCAGGCGCTCGCCGTCCACATCACGTAGGGTCAGACCGTCCTCGCGGTCCTGGACGAAGGGCGTCAGGTCCGGGTGCGGAAGGTCGTCGCGGAGGGTGAGCTCGGCGTCGAGGTGCGTCGGATCCTTTTCGGCCTCATCCGGCTTGAAGCTGATCAGCATGTCGGCGTTGCGTCGCTGTGGCCTGATGAAGGCCTCTGAATCCGGCTCTCGTCGATCCAGCTCAGCCAGCACCTGGTCGGTGGTGTATCCGCGCCGCGAGCAGTCGCGCTGGACTTTCCATCGGCGCCGCAGGTCCTCGGGCGGATTCAGGTAAACGCGCACGTCGTAGATGTCGAGCATCTCGGGCAGGTAGTAGCCCAGCAGGCCTTCGATCACGGTGAAGCGCCCGGGTCTGACGTACACCGAAGGCGCGAAGGTACCGTCGATGTGCCGGTAGACGGGCTTCAGAACCGGCTCGCCACGGCGGAGATGGGCAAGGTGCTGGGCGAGGATGTCGAGGTGATTGCAGTCCGGGTGGAGCGGGGTGATTCCGAGCTCGGCGCGCCGCTGCCGGTCATACCGGTGATAGTCATCGGTGCAGATGTGCGCGACGTGATCCTCGCCCAAGGCTCGGACCAAGCCCCGGGTGATCGTCGTCTTGCCGGCAGCGGAGTCGCCGACGACGCCGAGGATGACCGGGCGGGGGCTCATGGATGCACAACCGTGCGCCTCACCGGCGCCGCGGCGGTCACGAATCGACTCCCGCCGTCTCCCTCTCCGTGGCCTCCTCGGCCTCCGCGCGTGGACCCGCCCCACCGAGGGCAATCGCGGCCTTGGCCGTGACCAGGTGGTAAAGGATCAGCAGTTGAACCAGCGCCAGCGAGGCCGAGCGCTGCAGGTCGTTGCCAACCACGAACTGTCCGAGCCGTTCGGAGCGCAGGTGGGAGGCAAAGTGGAGCTTCTCCCAGATCGCCTCCTCGATCTCACCGGCCTGCTCGGGTCCGATGTCGCCGGCGATCCTGACCACCAGCTCGGACTCGCGCTCCTCGACGGTGACCCCGCGGTCGCTGCTGCCACTGACGGGGGACATGTCAGGATGGGGAAGGCTTTCTCGTAGCAACAGCTCGGCATCGAGCGCATAGGGATCACCTCCCGCTCCCTCTCGGAAGGAGACGACCACGTCGGCGTAGCGCTCCTGGGGACGAATGAACTGGGCCGAGTCGGGTTCGCGTCTGTCCAGCTCGGCCAGCACCTCATCGGTGGTATAGCCCCGGCGCGAGGTGTCGCGTTTGACCTTCCAGCGGCGGCGCAGGTCCTCAGGCGGAGCCAGGTAGACCCGGACGTCGTAGGCATCGAGCAGCGCCTCGGAGTGGTAGCCCAGCAGCCCCTCCACGATCGTGAATGGCTTGGGGTTCACGTAGACGGGGGGACCGAAGGTGCCATCGGAATGCACGTAAACGGGCTTCAGAATGGGCTCGCCCGCCCGTAGCAGGGACAGATGCTGGGACATGATGTCCACGTAGTTGCAATCGGGATGTAGCGGCGTGATGCCATGCTCGGCGCGCTGCTTGCGGTCATAGCGGTGGTAGTCGTCAGTGGAGACGGCTGTCACCTGCTCCTCGCCGAGGATGCGCACGAGCCCCCGCGTCATGGTTGTCTTTCCGGCCGCCGAGTCGCCGACGACGCCGAGAATGATGGGCCTAGGCACTGGCGCCAACTGGCCGGCTCGCGGATCCGCCGGTCTCAGGATCGTTCTCGGTGTCGCTGAACACCGAGCTGCGCAATATGTCCTCAGGCTCAATCATGACGAGGTCCTGCTTGGTCAGTTTCCGATTAGAGTTAAACAGACGGGTGGCCTGGCGCATGCGGGCACGCTCGACGGCGTTGCGGATGCTGCGCCCGTGGGCGAAACGAGGCCGCGCGATCCGACGCTCGATGTACTCGCGCAGCGCGCCGACGGCGGCGTCACTCATCACGTAGCCCTGGCGATCGACCATCAGGCGGGCGATCTCGAGCAGCTCGTCGAGGTCGTAGTCGGGGAACTGGATGTGGTGTGCGACTCGCGATCCCATGCCCGGGTTGGCCTGAAAGAACTCTTCCATCCGGTCCGCATACCCGGCCATCACGACCACCAGGTCCTGGCGCTCGGACTCCATCACCTGCAACAGGACCTCAACCGCCTCCTGGCCATAGTCGCGCTCGTTCTCCTGGCGGTGAAGGTAATAGGCCTCGTCGATGAACAGCACGCCGCCCAGGGCCCGCTTCACGACGTCCTTCGTCTTCGGCGCGGTATGGCCAACGTACTGGCCGACAAGGTCGTCGCGGGTCACCGAAACCAGGTGACCTTTGTCGATGTAGCCGAGACGGTGAAGGATGCTGGCCATCCGCAGAGCGACCGTCGTCTTCCCGGTCCCCGGGTTGCCGGTAAAACTCATGTGCAGAGTGGGGCGCTGGGACTGCACGCCCATCTCTTCGCGCAGGCGATCGATTACGAGCAGCGCAGCGATCTCGCGGATCCGCCGCTTCACGGGCGCCAGCGCGATCAACTCGCGATCGATCTCCTCCAGCACCTCGTGCACGCGCGATCCGCGTACCACCGATTGCACGTCGGCTTCGCCGTCGGAGATCGCTCCCGAGAAGTCGACCGATTCCACGGCCGAGCCCGTGCGCGCTCCCTCGGCGGGACGCACGACTTTTCCCCCGAACTCGTCAGAGAACGATGGCGAGCCGCGCTCGCCGGTACCGAAGCCCCGAGTCGGGCGCGCCGGCCCGTCCTGCGCGGAGGGATCGAGCGGCCTGCCCGTGGTGTCGAGACCGCGGGGTGCCATTAGGATTCGCCGATCCCGTCGTCGCTCGCCGGGCCGATCCCGTAGGCGGCCGATGAGCCGTCGCGACGGCTCCCGAGGTCGGCCCGATTGCCGTAGCGGCGGCCGACCGGCTCCTGCTGCGCATAGGGATGAATCGTGTAGCGCATCTGGCGATCAGCCTTGTCTTGGCGTTCGAGGCGGAACCCCGGCTCCTGCGCGGGCCGGTTGACCATGAAGCTCAGCGCCGAGGTCTGGCGTCCGAGCGAGCTGTCGTAGCAGACCACCTTCACGTAGTGGTTGGGGAACGCCTCCCGGCATGCGCGGACGTCGCGCATAGCGACGTCGGCCTCGTCGGGCGTGAGGTCGAATTCTGGCTGCTTCCACATATCCCAGTAGCTGTTGCGAGGGTGCGGGTCATCGGTGTACTCGACCATGATCGCCCAGCCGTGGTCCAGGCCATAGCGGATCTGAGCCTGGATCTCGTCGTCGGTCAGGTCGTCCAGGAACGAGAACGCTCCCTGTGTGATCCTCATGGCGGTCTCCCTTGAGCGGGTTAGCGGCTGACCGTGGCAGTGGCCACGGCGTCGGGGGTGTCAGTCGACTCGAAGTCGAACGTGATGTCCTTCCAGACCTCGAGTGCGGCGTCGAGCTCCGGGCAACCCCTGGCCGCGTCCCGCAGGATGTCGGGTCCCTCGGAGTAGTAATCCTTGCCCTCGTTGCGAGCCTTGATCATCGCCTCGACCGCCACCCGGTTGGCGGTGGCGCCGGCGGCGATCCCCATCGGGTGCCCGATCGTGCCGCCGCCGAACTGGAGCACCACGTCCTCACCGAGGTAGTGCAGCAGCTGGTGCATCTGGCCGGCGTGGATCCCGCCGGAGGCGACCGGCATCACCGGGGCCAGCGAGGCCCAGTCCTGATCGAAATAGATTCCCGTCTGCGGGTTGGCCTTGTTGAAGCGCTGGCGGCACACGTCGTAGTAGCCCTTGATCATGTTCGGATCGCCCTCGAGCTTGCCGACCACGGTGCCGGCGTGAATGTGGTCGACACCGATCATCCGGCACCATTTGGCGATCACGCGGAAGCTGACGCCGTGGTACTTCTGCCGGGTGTAGGTCCCGTGACCGGCGCGATGCAGATGCAGGATCATCCCGTTGCGCCGGGCCCACTTGGACATCGACTGCATGGCGGTATAGCCGATGGTCAGATCCATCATGATGATCACGCTGCCGATCTCCTTCGCGAACTCGGCGCGCTCGTACATGTCTTCCATCGTCCCCGCCGTCACGTTCATGTAGTGGCCCTTGATCTCGCCGGTAGCCGCCGAGGCCCGGTTGACGGCCTCGATCGCGTGCAGATAACGGTCACGCCAGCGCATGAACGGCTGGGAGTTGATGTTCTCATCGTCCTTGGTGAAGTCGAGGCCTCCGCGTAGGGCCTCATAGACAACCCGTCCGTAGTTCTTTGCCGACAGGCCGAGCTTCGGCTTCGTCGTCGCGCCGAGCAGCGGACGTCCGAACTTGTCCAGGTACTCACGCTCCATCACGATCCCGTGCGGCGGTCCTTGGAATGTCTTCAGGTAGTGGGGGGGGATTCGCATGTCCTCGAGCCGCAATGCCTTCAAAGCCTTGAAGCCGAACACGTTGCCGATGATCGAGGAGGTCAGGTTGGCAATCGATCCCTCCTCGAAGAGGTCGATGTCGTAAGCGATCCGGGCGATGTACTGGCCCTCGGCGCCCGGGACGGCGTCGAGCTGGTACGCCTTGGCCTGATAGTGCTCGTGGGGCGTCAGACGGTCGGTCCAGACCACGGTCCAGGTCGCCGTCGACGACTCCCCGGCGACCGCGGCCGCAGCCTCGATCGGGTCGACCCCGGGCTGCGGGGTGATCCGGAACGCGCACAGGATGTCGGTGTCCTTCGGCTCATAGTCGGCGTCCCAGTAGCCCATCTCCGCGTACGGCGTGACACCCGCCGCCCACCGGTCCTTCTTCGGGGTGGTGTGTGGGTCTTCGGTCAGCGCCATGTCACGGCCTTTCAATCGAATCCATGGCGCGAGCGTAGAACCGCAGCACATAGAGGACAAATATGTTTTAGAAGGTGATCTATAGAGCTGCTCTTATGCTTTCCCAGGAAGCGCTCATCCTCTCCGACCGGTCGCTCCAAACGAATGATGTGGCCGAGCCTATGAGTCAAAGCAGATCTTTACTGGGTTAGCTATGCCCTGGCCCGTACCCTGACGACAATGAACAGTCTTCACCGACAAGCGCTGGGAGCCATCGCCGGCGAGCTGGTGGCCGAAGGCAAGGGAATCCTCGCCGCCGACGAGAGCAGCGGGACGATGACCAAGCGGACACCGAGTCCTTTGCACGGGCCAGGCCCGAGCAGGGCGCTATAGCGCCGCCTTGGAACGCGAGCTCGCCGCCGCATGATCGACGTTGCCCTGACCCCGGCCGAGGTGCGGTCGGCAGACCTGGTGGTGGTCATCGACGTCCTCCGAGCCACGTCCACGATCACCCAGGCACTCGCCACGGGCTACCAGAGGGTCCTGTGCGCCGACAGCGTCGAGCGCGCCTTGCTGCTGCGCGCCGATGGCCGCGTCCTCGCCGGCGAACGGCGATGCGTAAGGCCGGCCGGGTTCGACCAGGGGAACTCTCCGCTCGACGCCATGCACCGTCACGGCCGCGAGCTCGTCCTGGCCACGACCAACGGGGCTCCCGCCATCGTGGCCGCGGCCCGCTGCGCCCCCCAAGTACTGCTGGCATGCCTGCTCAACCTTGACGCGGTGCTGCAGACCCTGCTGGCGACACCCGGAGACGTCGAGCTCGATCTGCTGATCGTCTGTTCGGGGACGGACGGGGCGCCCGCGGTCGAGGACGCTTACCTGGCCGGCCTGCTGTGCACCGCGCTGCCGGGGCTGAAAACGGACGCTGCCCTGATCGCCACGGCCGTCTCGCGCAGCTACCCAACCGGGTTTGACGCGCTCGCCTCGAGCGCCGACGCCGAAATATTGAGGACCGCCGGCTTGGCCGATGACATCACCTATTGCGCGCGCACGTCCAGTCTCCAGGTCGTGCCCCGCGTGTCGGAGGCGGCCGGGGGTGTTGCGACCGTGATCTCCTCAGTCCCGGTCAGGTCCGAGCTTGGGACCGAGCCAGGCTACGCGCGAAAGTGATGAACATCTGCACCGGCTCTCTCACCGGGCCAACTGCCGAGCGCAGTACGAACCACGATCTCTTGGCGGGCCCATTCTTCAGCCTGAGCTCGCCCAGCCATCCCGATTCGAGCTCGCCTTCGACCGCTGCTCGCGAGAGCAGGGAGACGCCCAGGCCTGCCCGCGCGGCCTGCTTGATCGCGCCGTTTGAGCCGAGCGTAAGGGTTGTCGGATTCATGCCGCGATTGGTCAGGAACTGCTCGTTGAGGGTGCGCGTCCCCGATCCCGGCTCGCGCAGAAGCCAGCGGCGGGCGGCCAGCTCAGCGGCCTCTGTGCGGGGCTGCCCCGCGGCCGGATCGTCGGGTGCGGTGATGCAGACGATTTCATTGTCGGTCAAGCGCTCAGCGACCAGGCGATCGTCGTTGGGAGGCTTGCCCGAGATGGCGACATCGACCGAGTGGCTGAGCACGCGCTCGAGCACGTCCTGGCGGTTGCCGACCGCAAGGGTGAGCTCGATCTCGGGA
>JBAVWI010000322.1:0-5874 GCA_049697735.1 Solirubrobacteraceae bacterium | reverse complement strand
TCGAAGTCCGCGACAACGGAATCGGCGGCGCCCAAACCAACGGAACCGGCCTCCTCGGACTCAGCGACCGGCTGGCCGCCATCGGTGGCAGCCTCCACGTCAAGAGCCCACCCCACGACGGCACTCTGATCGCAGCTTCCATGCCGGTCGACTAAACCACGGCATCAACGGCAACGGCCACCAACAGCAGCGCTCATGATCGGCCCCAGACAGGCGCTCGCCGGGCGAGCGCGACGAAGCCAGGCTGCGACGAGAACAGGCAGCGGTGTGCCTGCAGCCGGTGCCGATCGATCAGGATCATGCCCGTGGCGCGGATGCTGGCCCGCGTGTGCCCTGATGCCTGTCCGCCACCGACCGCGAGCCGCGGCCATGCGGCCGGCGCCATCGGCGCGGCCCGACCGAGCAGCGGCGGCAGTGGGGCCTTCTCCTGCACCGCGCGCGCGAGGACGAAGGACACGAGGAGGATGCCGGCGGCAGCCAGGGCGGCCAGGGCGATCGCGAAGGCCGTCTTCCCGTAACCGGACATGGCCACAGGATCTCGCCGCGGGCGGCCCGTGTCTGCCCGGTGAGCACCCAACATGCGCTACCAGGCTCGGGAGGGCCCTGCTACCGGCTAGCCGGAACGTGGCCTGACCGAGCGTGAATCACCCGACTCGGGCGAGGCCGTCTCACCCGGGCGCATGTGAGGGTGTGTCTCGCTCGTACCCGACACAGGAGGCCAAACATGGAATATCGACAGCTGGGTCGCTCTGGACTGCGAGTATCCAACTTGACCCTCGGGACTATGACCTTCGGGGGTCGTGGTCAGTTCAGGGACGTCGGGACAACGGACCTTGAGGGCGCGAGACGCAACATCGACATGGCGGTTGACGCCGGGGTGAACCTGATCGACACCGCCGATGTGTACTCGGATGGAGCGGCGGAGAAGATCCTCGGGCGCGCCTTGAGCGGGCGGCGCGACCAGGTCCTGCTCGCCACCAAGGCGCGCTTCCCGATGGGCTCCGGACCTAACGACGCAGGGCTTTCCCGCCAACACCTGATCGAGGCCTGCGAGGCGAGCCTGGAGCGGCTGCAGACCGATCACATCGACCTCTACCAGGTCCATGAGTGGGACGGCCAGACGCCGCTTGAGGAGACCCTGGCCGCGCTTGAGCACCTGGTGCAGAGCGGCAAGGTCAGGTATGTCGGCTGCTCGAACTTCGCCGGCTGGCAGGTGATGAAGGCGCTGTCCGTGGCCCGCGCAGCGGGTCTTCCCGCCTTCGTGAGCCAGCAGGTCTACCTTTCCTTGCAGGAGCGTTCGGCCGAGTACGAGATCGTGCCCTCAGCACTCGACCAGGGTCTCGGGCTGCTGATCTGGAGCCCGCTGGCCGGAGGGCTGCTCTCGGGCCGCTACCGCCGTGGGCAACCCCCGCCGCCCGGTTCGCGCCACGCCGGCGAGTGGGATGAGCCCCCGGTCTACGACGAGGACAAGCTCTACGACACGGTCGATGTCCTTGTCGAGATCGCGCAGGAGCACGAGGTCTCGCCGGCCCGCGTGGCGCTGGCGTGGCTGCTTGATCGCCCCGGGATCACGACGGTGATCGTCGGCGCGAGGACCGACGAGCAACTGGCCGATAACCTCGCCGCCGCGGAGCTTGAGCTTTCGACCGAGGAGATCAGCCGGCTCGAGTCGGTCAGCCGGCCGCCGCTCATCTATCCGTACTGGCACCAGCGCAAGACAGCCGCGGACCGGCTCTCGGCCGCGGACCTATCGCTGCTCGAGCCGCACCTGGATCCGTCTCAGTCCCCTTCCGAAGATCTGATCGGCGCGCGGCGATGAAGGCATTGGTTTATGAAGCCACACGACAGGTGGGCGTTCACGAGGTGCAAGACGCCGCGATTGACGAGCCGACGGATGTGGTCGTGCGGCTGACCTCAAGCGCGATCTGCGGCACTGACCTGCACATGTTCGACGGCCGCACCGGAGCCGAGCCGGGGCTGGTCATCGGGCATGAGCCCCTCGGCGAAGTCGAGCAGGTGGGAGACGCCGTGGCCCTGGTCAAGCGCGGTGACCGGGTGGCGATTCCGACACACCTCTATTGCGGCTTGTGCTTCAACTGCGCGCGCGGCTACACGGCCGCCTGCCTGCGCGTGCGGCCCCGGGGGTTCGGGGCCGCGTACGGATATGTTGGCATGGGCGCGTATCGCGGAGCCCAGGCCGAGCTGTTGCGCGTGCCATTCGCCGACGCCAACTGCGTGGCCCTGCCGGGCGAGCCGTTCGATGAGCGCGAGGACGATTTCGTGCTCCTCGCGGACGCGTTCGTCACCGGCTGGCACGCAACCGAGCTCGCCCGGATGGAGCCCGGCGACACCGTGGGGGTATTCGGCGCTGGCACGGTGGGTCTGCTCGCCGCCTACAGCGCCCTGCTGCGCGGCGCCCGTGAGGTGTACGTGGTCGACCGCGTGGCCGAGCGCCTGGATAAGGCGGGTGAGCTGGGCGCGACGCCGGTCAACTTCGAGGAAGGTGACCCCGTCCAGCAGATCCGGGAGATCCGCCGCCGGCGGGGTCTGCCGCTTGGCGAGGAGCAGATGGACGGCGTGCAGAGGGGCATCGACGCGGTGGGCTTTCAGGCCCGCGACCGCGAGGATCCGTCGCGCGAGAACCCGACCCAGGTCATCTCCGACCTGGCGCGACTGGTCGACCCCACCGGCGGCGTCGCGGTCGCCGGCGTATACGCCGAGAAGGACCTCGACCCAGCGCCAGAGGGGAGCGCCGACGGGTCGCTCCGCGTCCCGTGGGCGACGCTCTTCAACAAGGGCGTGAGCGTCAACTTCGGCCGCACCCACGATCGTCGCTACACCACTCGCCTGCGCGATCTCGTCGTCGCCGGCCGTGCGCGACCAGGCCAGATCGTCACCCACCACGGTACGCTCGCTGACGCCCCATCGTTCTACGCGAGCTTCGACCAGCGGGCGAACGGAGTCGTGAAAGCAATCCTCCAGCCGAACTCCTAGGGCTGCGCCGCCGGCTTGAGCCAAACTTCAATGCGTGCCTAGCGCGGTTACAACAGCAAGCCTGCGGCATCCGCTGACCAGGGCGCTGCTGGCCTTGACCTTCACCACGGGCCTCGTCGATGCGGTCAGCTATCTCGCGCTCGGGCGTGTGTTCACGGCCAATATGACCGGGAACGTTGTCCTGCTCGGATTCGGGATCGCCGGCGGTGGTGGGCTGCCGGTGGTCGCGCCGGTTATCTCGTTGGCCGCGTTCCTGCTGGGATCGGGCACTGGCGGGGTCCTGGTCAGGCGTTGGGGAGAGCGCCATCCCGCGCTCCTGGCTCGCGCGCTCGGAATCGAGGTGTCCCTGATCGCCGGCGCGGCGGTGATCGCTGCCGCGACAAGCGTCCGTCCCGGCAACGCCTCCGGTTACGTGCTCATCGTGGTCATGGCGTTTGCCATGGGCGTCCGAAACGCGGCAGTCCGGCGCATCGGCGTCCCGGACCTGAACACCACCGTGCTTACGATGACCCTTACCGGGCTGGCGGCAGAATCCTCTCTCTCCAGAGGTTCAGGTCAAGGCTCGATCCGGCGGCTCGCCGCTGTGCTGGCCATGCTCGCCGGAGCCCTGTGCGGTGCCCTTCTCTTGAAGACCCTGCCCTGGGTTCCGCTGGCCTTGGCTGCCATGCTGGCCCTGGCGGCGTGGCTGGTCTATGTCCCAGCTGCCGTCCGGCTCGGGAGATAGCGGCGCTGATCGCGGGTCGGGCGATAGCGGCGCCGGTCGCGGGTTGTCATGGCTCGATCCTCGCGCCCGTGGACTGCGCCCCGGTGCTGCTGCGAGCACGATCGGGCAACGCAGAGGTGAGGGGCTCGTCCGCCGGGCGCTCGGGCTCCTCCACAGGACGCCCGGTCGGGCCTCGGCGAATGCGGGCCAGCAGCGGCGGGGACTCCCAGGCCGGCTCCTCGCCGCTACGCCACCGTTCCAGCGAAGGCGCCAGCGGACGGACCCCGCCCAGCACGTACAAGGAGGCGCCCAATACGGCACCGCCGACCGAGAGCCCGAAGCAGATCCACAAGGCGGTGCTCGTGCCCGCACTCGGGTGGCTGGCGATCGTCAGGGCAAAGTGCAGCAGGACGGGGGCAATCATGAACGCTGCCGTCGCCCGGACCAGCTCGATGATGGCGAACACACGCTGCAGGTTGTTGGAGCGCAGCGAGAAGCCGACCAGGAACAGTGCGGGGGTAACCGAGGCACCCACGCCGATGCCCACCAGTCCCGAGCCGACGGCGGTGAGCGCAGCCGTGGGCGGCGCGACGACGGCCATGATGGCCACGCCGGCAGCCAGGAAGAGCAATCCGG
Organism: Solirubrobacteraceae bacterium; assembly: GCA_049697735.1. Taxonomy (GTDB): domain Bacteria; phylum Actinomycetota; class Thermoleophilia; order Solirubrobacterales; family Solirubrobacteraceae; genus Palsa-465. Next base: position 1,541 of record JBAVWI010000322.1, on the reverse strand, counting down.
CCATGGCGTAGTAATGGAGCAGGCGTGTGCGGAACACGATGCCGAATCCGACCGCGGTGATCACCGCCCCGCCGAATTCCGGTAGATAAAGCAACCCCAGGTGCAGAGGCGCGAACCGAGGCGCGAGCAGATTCTCGGTTAGCGCTATCGCCGAACCCGAGGCCGCCGCCGCGCAGATGGCGATGAGGATTCCAGCCACCGGAATTGTGCTGGCCAGGCTCCTCACGCACAGGAGCGGACGCGGCGTGCGGTACTGGTGGACGAACAGGGTGACGATCAGCGCCAGCCCGCCGATCAGCGGCAGGAACGTGGTGGCGGCAAGGAAGCGGTGGGTGAGCAGCTCAGAGGCGCCGAAGAACGCAGCCACCGGCCCGGCCGTGGCCAGCGCCACGCCCATCCAGTCGCGTGGCGCGCTCGGATTCGCCGGTGGGTCATCCTCGAACGTCAAAACCGACAGTGCCAGCGCGATGACCGAGATGCCGGCGATGACCCAGAACAAGGGCCGCCAGGCATGAGCGGAGGCCTGGACGCCGCCGAGCACCGGACCCAGCGCGACAGCGCCGAACACGCACATGTTCATGATGACCACGGTGATGCGCATCTTCTCCACCGAGTAGCCGGTAACCAGCGGCGGGACGGCCGCGATCAACAGCAGGCTCGTGCACAGCCCCTGGAGCACGTGCCCGGCGATGAACATCGCCGGGTCAGCCGCCGCGGCCGCCAACAGTGACCCGATCACCAGCAGAGCCCCGTAGACGAGCAACATCCGCCGCTGCCGCAGGTGCTGAGCGAACTGCACGGCCAGCACCGTGCCGACGGCATAGCCGGCATTGGCCATGCCCGAGGTCAGGCTCATCGCCTGCAGGCTCATATGCAGCTGCCGGGCGATGATCGGCGTGATCGCTCCCAGCGCCGCCGACAGCACCAGGTACGGGACCAGCGCAAAGATCACCATCGCAGCCGCCGCCGGATACCGACCGGCCAGCGGACCTTGTCGCACGTCGCCTCCTTTTGCGGTGAGTGAATGGTCGCATCAACGGGCGCTTGACCCGTCATCGCTCGCATGCTTGCCGATCCCGGGGTGAGCCCTCATCACCCGGTTCGGGCTATTCGCTGCCGCTGCTAGCCGCGATCCTCCGATCGTCCCTGCAAGTCACCCGAGCTGGGTGATGACTGCTCACCCCGTCTGGACTGATGCTTCCCGTCATGCAAACAAGAACCTCAAAACAAATCACCGTGGTCGCGGCGGTCGCGGCCGCGATCGGCGCGGGCATTCTCATGGCGGTGCTGTTCATCGCGGGGGCGTTCGCCGGCAACGCCAACGGAGCCACGCACACCACGCTGGCTACCTACAGCTCGAGCAGCGACAGCCTCGCGGCGCCGCTGAATGCTGCCGCGCTGTTTGCGGCCGCCAATCCGAGCGTCGTCGACATCACCTCCAACCACTCGACGTCGGTCGACACCGGGACGGGCTTCGTGATCGACTCCCAAGGGCACGTTCTGACCGCTGACCACGTCGTGACGGGGGCTTCGTCGGTGAC
>JBAVWI010000321.1:0-27749 GCA_049697735.1 Solirubrobacteraceae bacterium | reverse complement strand
GCTGCCCGCTGGCCGAGCCCGGCCGAGACGATTGCGCCCGGCGAGGCCTCGCCGCCGACGGGACCGCGGGAGGTCCCGGCCTTCGAGCGCCGCGCGATGCTCCGTGACGAGCGCCATCGCCTCGTGTCAGAGATCCGCCGGCGCGACGGGACCAGCCACCGCGAGATCAACGCCTGGCTGAACCGCAAGCTGGGCATCGCCGGCGTCGAGCAGGCCACGCTGTCCGAGCTCGAGCGCTCGGTCCAGCTGCTGGTCGGAAAGCTCTCGGGCCGCCGCTGAACCCGCAGGCGGCGGCTGGCCGTATGCGTCGACGCGACCCCGGGGACGCTATATGCTCGGCAGCCCGGAGAGAGGAGAGTCGATGCCCCCTGATCTGACTGACATTGCCGCCGGCGGAGTGCGGACCCTGCTGGCCTTCGGACAGCGGATTCCGGGCGCCGGGGGCCTGCTCGCCGGATCACTGAGCGGATCGGTCAGCGACCGAGTCGTGCTCATCACCGGTGCGAGCTCGGGCATCGGCGAAGCCGCCGCGCTCCAGCTCGGGCAGGCCGGCGCCACGGTCCTGCTCGTGGCCCGCACGGTGCAGAAGCTCGAGACGGTGTCCGAGGAGGTCAAAGCGGCCGGGGGCGCCGCGCACGTCTACCCGACTGACCTCTCGGACCCAGACGACGTCGACCGGATGGCCAAGGAGGTCCTGGCCGAGCACGGTCGGGTTGACGTCCTGGTCAACAATGCCGGCAAGTCGATCCGCCGCTCGGTCAACCGCTCCTATGACCGCTTCCACGACTACCAGCGCACGATGCAGCTCAACTACTTCGCGCCCGTGAAACTGATCCTCGATCTGCTGCCGGTCATGCGCGAGCGCGGCTCGGGACACATCGTGAACATCTCGACCATGGGCTTGCAGGTAAACACCCCCCGGTTCGCCGCCTACCTGGCCTCCAAGGCGGCGCTGGACGCTTTCTCGCGCTCGATCGGTCCCGAGATCATCGGCGATGGTGTCCACATCACCACGGTCTACATGCCGCTCGTCCGTACGCCGATGATCGCCCCCACCAAGATCTACGACCGTTTCCCCACCCTGAGTCCCGAGGAGGCGGCCGACCTGATCTGCGAGGCAATTCGCAAGCGTCCCAAGCGCGTTGCCACAGCTCTGGGCAACCTCGGCCAGCTCACCTATGCGATCGCCCCCGGGGCTCAGGACCTGGTCGTCAACCGCGCTTACCAGTTGTTCCCTGAGAGCGGGAGCGAGCCCGAGAGTGGGAGCAAGCCCGACCGTCGCAGCGCGGCCGAGCAGCGCGCCTTCGCCCAGGCCACCCGCGGCGTGCACTGGTAGCTATTGCAGCAGGGGCGGCTCCGCAGCCGCCATCAAAGCTCCGAACCCGGCGGCGCCGATGTTCCCCCCCGACACGACCACACCGACGCGCTGGCCCGCCGCGACGACCTTCTTCGCCAACAGAGCGGCCAGCGCACACGCCCCGCTCGGTTCGGCGACGAGCTTGAGCCGCTCGAAGAGCAGGCGCATGGCGTCGAGGATCTGGGCGTCGGACACGGTGACCACCGAGTCGACGAGGCGCTCGATCACCGGCCAGGTCAGCTCACCCGGGGCCGGTGTCTGTTGCCCATCGGCAATCGTCGCCCCCACCTCGACGCGCACCCGGTGTCCGACCGCCAACGAGCGAGCGACGTCGTCGGAGGCCTCGGGCTCAACGCCGATCACCCGCGTCGTGGGGGCCAGCGCTGCTACCACGGTCGCGCAGCCGGAGATCAGGCCGCCACCGCCGACCGGGACCAGCAAGGCGTCGAGCCCCGATGTCCCAGCCTGCTCGAGCAGTTCCAGGGCCACCGTGCCCTGCCCGGCCATCACCCTGAGATCGTCGAAGGGGTGCACGAGCGTCAGCCCCCGCTCAGCCGCCAGAGTGCGAACCAGGGCTTCGCGGTCATCGCGATAGCGGTCAAAGGTCACGACCTCGGCCCCGTAGCCCTCCGTCGCGGCGCGTTTGAGGGCCGGCGCGTCCTGCGGCATGAGGATGACGGCGCGGGTTCGGTGAAGACCGGCGGCGAGCGTGACCGCCTGAGCATGGTTGCCCGACGAGACGGCGCAGACCCCCCGCGCTCGTACCTCGTCGGGCAGGGAGGCGAGCGCGTTGTAGGCGCCGCGAAACTTGAACGCCCCCCCGCGTTGGAAGGTCTCGGCTTTGAGCAGCACGTGAGCCCCGGAGAGCGCGTCGAGCGTCCGCGAGGTCAGCACCGGAGTCCGGTGGGCGACGCCCTTCAGGCGCGCCGCCGCGGTGCGAACATCACCGACCTCCAGAGGGGAGTTCTGGCCCTCGCCCACCAGCCCTGCGGTTAGACCGAGCGGCTGGCGTCGCGCATCAGCCGTCCCACCGGGACGGCGGCGAGATGGTTGCTCTGCAGCTCGCCGCGAAGCCTGGCCACCATCGGGCGGATCTGCGACGCGTTGGTGATCGTGAGCTCGACCACCTGGCCCGCCTTGAGGTGTCCCAGCGTGTGCGTCCGGTCAGTGATCCTGATCGCGCCGGCGATCAGGTGGCCGCCGGCGCCGTGCGCGACCAGCCATTGTCCGAGGCTGGGTCCGCTGGAGGCGTACAGGAACTGATGGCCGTGGCCGATCGGGCCGAGCAGGTGATGCAGTTCGCCGCGGGCGCCCATCCAGCGCACGAGGCCACCGTTGGGCAGACGCGGGAGCGCCTGGTCCCCGTAGCTGAGGACGTTGGCGTCGACAGGTAACGAGGCTTGACCGAGGCCAAAGGACGCGTGCATGCCGTAGCGAGCCAGCTGGTTGGCAACCGCCATCACATCGGCGCTGGGGGCATTGATAAGCACGCCGACCTCGGGCGCATCGGTGGCGACGCTGGTCACCGGCCTGATGTGGGCGAAGTGCGCCACCAGCGAGTAGGAGGCGCCGGTGGTCAGCGCCCACACCGCAACCGCGAGCGCGGCCGCTGCGGTTGTCGCCGCGTGCGCGGTGCGAACCCGCCAGACCGGCCGGGTACGGGCCCGGCGCTCGTCGTTGAGGATCAGGGACGCCGTCGAAGGGCGGCGGGCAAAGGACGTGTCGGGCTCGGGGACGATCTCCAGCGCCCGGGCGATGGCCGGCTCGAGATCACGCTCACGCCGGGCCACCTGGGCGAGCTTGAAACGCTCGAGCGCAGCGTTGGAGGCGCGCACGTGACCAACCCCGAAGCCGTAGGAAACGACCGGGCAGCCGCGGATGATCGCCTCGAGCACGGTCAGGCCGGCGCTTGAGTGCACGAGCACATCGGCGGCGGCGAGCACATCGCCCATGCGATCGGTGAAGCCCATCACCCGGAGGCGGGGCTCGCCGGCGAAGCGCTGGGCGACCCGGGCGCGCGTCTTGTCGTTGCGGCCGCACAGGCAGAGTACTGTCGCGTCCTCGAAAGCCAGGGCGGCACGGGTGGCGCCGGAGAGGTCACCGACGCCCCATCCGCCGCCGGAGACTGCGATCACGCGACCGGAAGCGGGGAGGCCGAGGGCGCGGCGCGCGTCGGCGCGCGAACGGACGGCCAGGAAGGCGGGGGAGGTGGGCGGCTTGGCCCAGCGCACGCTCCCGGGGCCGGCGATCTGCTCGACCTCCTCGGCGGACTCAGGGTGGGTGATGAAGTGCAGGTCGATCCCCGGATGGGCCCAGAACTGCAGGCCGGCCAGGTCGGTGATCGAGGAGTAGCAGGGCACTTTGAGCTTGCCGTTGCGCCGCAATTCCCCAAGCACGGCGGTCACGCCCGGGTAGGTGGAGACGATCTGATCGGGATCGTGAGCCCGGATCAGGCGCATCAGGCCTCGGCGACCAAAGAAGGTGAGCAGCTTGCGCGACAGCCAGCGAGTGGGCGCGAAGTACATGAACAACCAGTACTGAAGGTCAAACAGCCACGGCAGGTACTGGAACATGAAGGCCGAGTTCTCGCGCAGGACCTTGGTCAGGATCGGCCCCATGGCGGGCAATCCGTTGACGACCGAGACCAGGGCGTCGGGATCCTCGTCCTTGAATTCCCGCGCCACCGCGCGGGCGGGCAGATCGTGACCTTCGCCGATGTCGGCAGAGATGATCAACACCTTGCGGGGCTTGGCCTCAGCGTCGGGCTCTCCGGCCGGGATGATCGCGGCCCGGTCACCGTCGGCCTTGGCCGTGGCCTGCTCTTGGCGCCAGGCGATGTAGCGGCGCACGCCCTCGGCAAAGGGCGTCGCGGCCGTCCAGCCGAGCTCACGCCGGGCCCGCTCCGAGGAGACGATCTTGCCGCCGAAGTCGCCCGGACGGGCAGGCGTGTGGACGATCTCGACGTCCCCCATCAATTCCTTGATCGTCTCGGCGATCTGCTTGATCGTCACCGTCTCGTCGCTGGCCAGGTTGTAGACGCGGTTTACGGCAACGTCGTCCAAGCCGCTGGCCACACCCTCGGCCAGGTCCTCGACATAGACGAACTTGCGTGACTGGCTGCCGTCCCCGGCCAAAGTCAGCGGCTCGCCGGCCAGCGCCTTGTTGACGAAAGCCGGCACCACCGCCGCCTCACGGGCCCGGGGACCGTAGGGAATCCCGAAGCGCAGGATCGTGTAATCGATCCCGTAGAGCTCCTGGTAGGCCTTGCAGTACAGCTCACCCGCGAGCTTGGTGCTCGTGTAGAGGTGGCTCGGCGGCGGCAGCAGAGTCTCTTCGTTGACTTCCTCGGGCTCGCAGTCGGAGTAGACCCAGATCGTCGAGGCGTAGACGATGCGCTTGACGCCCGCGCGCCGGGCCGCCTCGAGCACGGCGACAGTTCCGCGGGCATTGACGCGCTCGGCGTCTTCAGGTTCGGCATGGACGTCGTTGACGTCCGCTACGGCGGCGAGATGGGCGACGGCGTCGCAGCTGTGCAGTGCGCGCTCCAGGGCCTCGCGATCGGTGATCGAGCCCAGCACCGTGTCGACCGGTTGCCCGGGGTCTCGATGCCAGGGCGAGGGCCGCAGGTCGTAGATGACCGGCTCGTGCCCGCGGGCCCGCAGCTTGTCGACCACGTGCGAACCGATAAAACCCGAGCCGCCGGTGACCAGGACGCGCATCGTCAGCCCGCCGGGCGGTAGTAGAGGGGAACGCAGGAATGGTTCTCGGCCACCCAGTCTGAGTTGGGCATCGACACATCGTGGCCCATGATGCGGTGGCAGGGCTCGTCGTAGACGCGGCCCGTCGAGCGCTCCAGCCAATCGAAGACCACGTACTTGTAGAGCCCGGAGATCATCCCTTCGGGCAGTTCCAGCCGGCTCGGGTACAGGGGGTCGAGCTCGGCCCGCGCGACATCGTTCTTCCAGCTCACGATCTCGGGCATCCGCTCCACCTGGACGAGTCCGAGCGCGGCGGTGAACTCGTTCATCCGGAAGTTCAGCCCGGCGACGTCGTAGCTGGGCTTGCCGTAGTTGCGAAACGCGCGGGCGTGCTCGACGACCTCGGGCCGGCGCGAGACGAGGACGCCGCCCTCACCGGTCGAGATCGTCTTGGTCGCGTAGAGCGAGAAGACGCCGGCGTCGCCCCACGAGCCGGGCTTGGCGCCGTTCCAACTCGCCCCGTGGGCATGCGCGCAATCCTCGATCAGGAAGATGTCATGCGCGCGGCAGTAGTCGGCGATCTGCTGGCTGTCAAAGGCGAGGTGGCCGCCGATGTGAACCAGGAAAGCGGCGCGCGGTTTGTGCTCTTGGGCCTTGGCCTCGAAGTCGGCGAAGGACATGCAGAGATCCTCACGGTTGCAGTCCACGAACTGGACCTCGGCACCGGCACGGATCGCCGCCAAGGGCGTGGCCATGAAGGTGTTGGAGGGACACAGTACGGTCTCTCCGGCCACCCCGGCGAAATGCAGCGCGGCCATCGCGCCCCCCGCCCAGCTGGACATGGCCACGGAGGGAAGCTCGTTCCATTCCTCCCAGGCAGCCTCGAAACGAGCGTTCATGTCCGCCTCTGACCAGCGGTTGGAGTCCAGAACCTCGTCGATGAGCGCGTGCAGGCGAGCGCGGTCGCGATTGTCAAAACCGATTGCGAAGCGCGCGTGATCAGGGACGCTCTGAGGGGAAGCTGATGCTGGATTCATATGGAGGGGGTGCGCCCGTGACGCGCGCTCGACACGCCGCAACGCCGGCCAGCGTGTCGGATCCCGCGCGCTTGGGTGCCAATCGTGCCAGTCAATATGCGCTCTGGCAAGCGTGTCAGACAGGTAGGACGGTACCGATTTTTCGCCTTTCCAGCTCGCTGGTGATCTCCGCCAGAGCCGCGGCTGTGCGACGGTGGGAATTGCGCGCGCTGTAGAAATCGGCGTCGTGCAGCAGAATCACGTCCCCGGGGAGCACGCCGTGCAGAGCCCGGCGGGCGATCCGCGCCGGGGTGGTGAGGCGGCGCCAGTCCTTGCCCCAGCGCGACCACAGAAGCGGCGCCACCCTGGCGCTGTGCACGGCTCGCAGGCCGGTCGGACTGTAGATGCCGTAGGGCGGCCGGTGCCATGCCGGGCGTACGCCAACCGCGTCCTCGATCGCCGCCAAGCCGCGGGCGATGTCGTCGCGGACCTCGCCCGGGGTGAGACGCAACTGGAGACGGTGGCGATACCCGTGCAGGCCGACCTCGTGCCCAGCCGCGGTGATCTCGGCCACCAGCTGCGGCCAGCGCCGTGCCTGCTCTCCGATGACGAAGAAGGTCGCGCGCGCGCCTGCGCGCGCGAGGACCTCGAGAACGGCCGGGGTGCCTTCGGGGTGGGGGCCGTCGTCGAACGTCAGGGCGACGCCATCGGCCTCGGGAAGGCGGCAGGTAAGCTCAAGCGCCTGGGCGGCGCGATCGTTGACGGGGGCCAGCAGGTGGGCGAGCACACCATGGATGATGGCCGACGACCCGCTGTTCTCAGCTAGCGTCGTGTTATGACTGGAGCTCGAGACCCCGACCTGGACCGATGGATCAGCGCGCCGGCGCTACGGGTTGCCCACCACCGAGACAGCCAGGCTGCCCCCGACGAGCTGTGGGCGGCCGCCCAGTCGGTGCGCCTATCCGAGACGACGGTGCTCGGACGGCTCGTGCGCTGGCGAATCCCGGGCATACCTGCGGACGTCCGCTTCGACGAGCTCTTCCGCCAACCCCCGTTCATGGTCCTCGAGGCGGGCCATCGGTCGGTCGTCTCGGGGCTCGTGGGGCGGATCTGGACCCTCCGGCGCGACTACCCGCTGCTTGACACGACGCAGGAGTTCGACGGCTGGTCTCAGCGCGGCACGGCCCGGGTCGTATTCGCCAACTGGGTGCGCGCTCGCCCCCGGGGAGGCGCCGTGATATCGGTCGAGGCGCGGGTGCAGGCGATCGGGGCCCAGGGCCGGATCGGGGTCGCGGCGGTGCGACCACTCGTGCGCGCCTTTCAGCACCTGGTCGCTTCCGAGGGGATCGCCGCCGCCGTACGCCACGCTGAGCAGGCATGACCGGCAGGCTCGCCGGCGCCGCCCTCGGTCTGGTGATGATCTCGGGGTGCGGTGCCGACCGCGCGCCCTCGCCGAGGACCACGGTGACGCCCGCGGCAGTGCGCGCGACGACGACGCCTGCGCCCCAGCCGACTGTGCATCTCCAACTCGATCTGCCCCAGGTCGGTCTTTCCAGTGCGCCTACGGTCAGCTACGCGACGACGATGGGGCATCCGGTGGTGCGCGGCCTCGTCACTCCCGCGTCGGCCACGATCTACATGCGCGGCCCGGACGGCAGCCGCACTGCAGTCAATCCGCGGTCGGACGGGAAGTTCGAGCTCGTGCCCAGCCTCCAGCCCGGCGCCAATTCCTTCCAGCTCACCGCCGCTCGGCTCGGCTCGGCGAGCGCGGTGGCCCGTCTGGCCATCACCTGGCGAGGAGGCGCCGCGGCGGCGCGGGTGCGAGCGATCCAAGCCGACCCCGCCAAGTACCTGGCTCCGGCGAGCGCCGGACTCAACCACAGGCTCCCCGCGGCCGCCACCCTGCCGCCGGTCAGCGCTCCCGCCCACCACGTCCGCGTGACCTTCACGCTGAACACGATCAAGGCCCCGGGGCCTCCGGCCGTCGGAGGCGACGGCCGCTGGCTGGGCGGCTTTGAGCTGACCGAGTACTACCCAGCGCTCGAGTCGTGGTTCGTGGGCCAGCCGGTGGCCACCCCGGGCCTGGCCGGGCTGCACAGGATCGACTGGCTCTACTCCGCGCGGGGTCTCTCGATGGAGGGCGACGGCATCGGCCTGGACGGCAAGCCGTACCACATCGCCGGCCTCGGCGCGGGTGGCTGGCTGACGGCCGGCGGCGGCCGCGGCGCTCAGTTCGGGGTCGGGGCCAATGCCCCCTTCTGGCGTACCGGCGGCTTCTGGCGCAGCGCCTCAGGCGCGCTCACCTTCCCGCTGGCCAGCGGCGGCTGGTCGGCGGGCGTGGGCACGCGCTACGTGCCACCCCCGGCGGGCATCTCGTTCGCCTCCGGCCCGTCGCGCGCGCTCTCCTACCTGCGCAGCGTCGCCGTCGACCCACGGCTGATCCCGTTGGGCAGCCACATCTACATACCCGCCTATGCGGGAGTCAACGGCGGCTGGTTTGAAGCTGACGACACCGGTGGCGCGATCATCGGCCGCCACATCGACGTGTTTCGGCCGCCCCCATCCAATCCGGCCGACCAGGGCAACTTCGCCACCGGCCAGCAGGTGTACGTCATCGCACCGGGCCGTCCACTGCCCTGAGCAGACGGGGAGCGCCCGCGCTCGAATCGTGCTCGATCCCATGCGTAATACACCGCGGATCGAGCAAGCCAACGCCGTCCCGGTCAGACGGGGCGATTCGCTGTGTGGCGAGCCGGCAACAATCACCGCCCGCGAGTTGCCGCCACGTCTAACGTCCGGAGCTGCGATGGAGACGACCGCCGACTTTGATGCCGAGGTGACGATTCGCTTCGTGCGCTACGCCAACCCGGAGACCGGCTGGGCGGTAATCGACGCCGCCGCCGCCGATGGCAGCCGGGTGGCGCTGGTGGGACCCCTGCACCATCTCGAGGAGCGCGAGCGGGTCCGGGTCACCGGGACCTGGGTCAACGACAGCCGCTACGGCGCGCAGGTCAAGGTCAGCCAGGCACGACCCCTGCCCCCCGACGATCCCGACGCGCTTGTGGGTTATCTCAAGCGGGTCACACACGTGGGGGCCAAGCGCGCCGGCAACCTGGTGGCGCGCTTCGGGCCGGCCACCGTTCTGGACGCGATCGACCGCGACCCGACCGGCGCCTTCGCGTCGGCAGGACTCCGCGGAAGACGAGCCGAGGAGGCCGCGGCCGCATGGCAGACGCTCCGCGTCACGCGTCGCCTGCACCTTCTCCTCGCGCCCCATGGCCTGGCCTATCTGGCGCCCCGGATTCACGAGCACTACGGGACGGGCGCGCACGAGATCCTGAGCGCGAACCCCTACGAGCTGACCAGCCTGTTCGGGGTTGGCTTCGCGATCGCCGACCGGATCGCTCTTGCCGCTGGCAGCGGGTCGGGTGGACCCGAGCGTGAGCGCGCGGCAATCATGCACGTACTTGCCGAGGCCGAGCGCAGCGGTAGCACCTGTCTGCCGATCGCTGACGCCACTGCCCAGGCCGAGGTGCTGCTGGGCGAGGAGCCCTCAGAGGGGGTCATCGAGGGGCTGATCGCCACCGCCGCGGTCACCCGCGAAGGCAGGTGGCTCTACCGCACCGCGACCGCCGAGCTCGAGGCCGAGCTGGCCGCCCGCGTGGACGAGCTGATCGCCGCCGAGCCCTCCCCGCGGCTCGGCGAAGCGGGGGGCGAGGCCGCCGGGGAGCTGACTGAGGAGCAGCGGGCAGGGCTGGCGGGCGCGTTTGCCCACCGGCTGTCGGTCATCACCGGCGGGCCGGGGACGGGCAAGACGGCATCGATCAAGTCAATCGCGGCGACAGCCGTGAGCCGGAGAGCACGAGTGATGCTGCTGGCCCCGACCGGACGCGCCGCGGTGCGGATGACCGAGGCCAGCGGCCTGCGGGCGCGGACTGTCCACACGGCGCTGGGCTGGATTCCGGGTGAGGGCCCGACCCACGACGAGCAGGATCCCCTCGCCTGCGATCTGTTGATCGTCGACGAGACCTCAATGGCCAACCTGGAGCTGCTGGTGACGTTGCTGCGGGCGGTCGGCGGAGACACCCACGTGGTCCTGGTCGGCGATGCCGACCAGCTCGCGCCGGTCGGAGCCGGCAAGCCGTTCGCGGAGCTGGTGAGCAGCGAGCGTGTCCCCAGCACGCGCCTGACCCACATCTTCCGCCAGGCCGCGGGGAGCATGATCGTCCAGGGCGCGCACGCCATCCGCCGCGGCGCCATGCCCGAGTTCGTCCCCGCCGATGGCATGCGTCGCGACCTGTTCCTGATCGAGCGATCGTCAGCCCACGATGCCCTGGCCGAGATCGTCTCCCTGGTCGCGGACCGGCTGCCCGCCCACTACGACGTCGATCCCGTCCGCGACATCCAGGTCTTCGCCCCTGTGTACCGCGGCGAGCTCGGAATCGATGCCATCAATCTGGCCCTGCGTGAAGCCCTCAATCCCGACGGAGTGCCGGTGCGCGGCGGCCGCCTGCGCGTGGGCGACAAGCTGATGATGACCGGGCGCAACCTGCACGAGCTCGGCCTGATGAACGGGACCCTGCTCCGACTTCTCGACGAGATCAGCGGCGCGGACGGCGACTCAGCCGCCCTGCTGGTCGGGGCCGAGGAGGCAGTTTTCCGCCTTCCCCCGCAGGACGCCGAGCGGCTGCGCCTGGCCTACGCGTGCTCGGTGCATCGCGGCCAGGGCATCGAGCTCCCGGTGGCCGTGATCGTGGCCCATCCTGCCGCCGGCGCGTTCTTCCTGCGCCGCGAGATGCTCTACACGGCGGTGACCCGGGCGCGGCTGGCGACGGTCATCGTGGGCACCCGCCCGGTGATCGCCCGCGCGGCGCGGACCGGCGACACCGGACGGCGTCACGGGCGGCTCGGGGAACGGCTGGCGGCGGCGGCGGTCAGAGGACCACAATCCGACCGTGATGCTCAGGCCACGAAGGCCCAGCTGGAGAACTGAAGGGTGTAGAACACGAGCAGGATTGAGCTCAGTACCAGCACCGGGGTCTGGCGCCGACGGCCGGCCACCCAGGCCCCAGCCGCCATCCAGAGCGGGAACAGCGTCAGCGCAAAGCGGTCAAGTGACCACAAGGGCTGCCCGATCTCAGGACTGGAGAGACAGACCACGATCACCACGGCCGCGTAGACGCCGTAGGCGAGCGGCAGCCGGCGCGCGGCGATCACCGTCCCGGCGATCATCACGCCCAGCACGGCGAGCAGGATGACGCTTTCGGCTCCCTGGGAAAACGGGCCGAGCAGGCCCGGGTGGTAGACGGTGCCGCCTTGAGCGATCCGCCCGAGGCCACGCGCCGCGGACCAGATCGCCGAGCCCAGTCCGGCCACCGGACCACTGGTCACCCGGTGCCAGCCCGACTGGGCGCCGAAGAACGCCAGCCAGCCGTAGCCGCTGGCGGCGAGAAAGGCCATGTAGGCCAGCAGGGCCGCGGGCAAGGCCAGTACGCCGGCCAGCGAGCGGTCAGGACCACCTCGGGCGCGCACGCGCACGAGCACGAGGGCGACCGCCAGCAGGATTCCGGTCGGCCGTGTGAGGGTGGCCAGCGCTCCGAGTAGGCAGGCCAAGCGCCATCTGTCCTGGCGGGCGGCGAGCACGCAGGCCACCGACAGCAGCAGGAACAGCGACTCGCTGTAGACAGCGGTGAAGAAGAACGAGAGCGGTGAGAAGGCCAGTAGCAGGACGGTGGCGCCGGCGGCGCGGCGGCCGAGCTCGAGCTCGGTCAGCCGGTGCAGGAGAACCAGCGCGACCAGGAACGCGGCCGCCGAGATGAGAAAGCCGGCCATCACCCCGGAGCCGGTCAGCGCCGAGACGATCCGGATGGCCAGCGGGTAGAGCGGGAAGAAAGCGAGGCGGCCGGCGCTGGCCGCCCCGTAGCCGTGGGCGGCGACACCCAGGTAGTAACCGGAATCGAACCGGTAGACCGAGCCTGCCAGCACATAACCCACCGGCCCGAGGGCGCGCATCGAGAACGCCGCCTCGCCGGCGGGGGCGTGCTTGGCCAGCGTCAGCACTCCGGCCGCCCCGGTGAGCAGCACCAGCAGGCGCGAGACAACGAAGGCCCGCAAGGGCAGGCTTGTCGTCCGGGCGCGCGCGAGCAGGACCCGGCCGGGCCCGACAAAGCGGATCGAGGTGGTACCGACGCTCATCGGGTCCGCTGGTAGAGGACGGCGCCGCCGTCGGTACGCGCCGCGACGAAGCTCGGCATGCGCGCCATCAGGGCCTGGGTCTCAGACCCGCGGGCCACGAGGACGATCTGGACGGCTGGGGTCACGGCGTTGGCACCGCGGGCGTTACCAGCCAGCCAGTCCAGATAGGCGCCCTGCACGCGGCGCGAGAAGGCATCGATCGGGTTCCCGGCCCAGATCCGTCCGCCGGCCAGCGCGACCTGCTCGTCGATCGACCCATCGGCCAGCACGGGGGAGCCGTGGGCGAGGGCGATCGCCCCCGTCACCAGCGATCGGCTGGCGCCACCCGGCGCCGGACCGCGGACCAGCGAGATCGCGAGCAGGGCCACCGCCAACACGGCCGCCACCGGCACAAGGGCTCGCAGCGAGCGAGCCGGGGCGAGCCCGCGGGCGGCCGGAGCGACGAGGAAGAAGAGCAGCCAGACACCGTCTCGGTCAGCCTTCACGGTGGCCACAGCCAGGATCGCCACCATGCACCACTCCCAGCGCCGGGCATGCGCACGGGTCATCCGGAGGATCAAGAATGCCGCACCTAAGGCCAGGGCCAGGTCCAGCGGCGCGGACAGCGAGAGCGGCCCCCACATCCCCTCTCCACGCTGGGCAGCGAGGTTGGTCAGCACCCCGTGGTAATACGTGACGGTGCGCAGCAGGGCCGGGGTCAGGCACAGGGCGGCCAGGGAGGCGGCGACGACGGCGGCGGCAAGCACGGGCTGGCGGCGGGCCCGCTCGAAGATCAGGTAGACGATCAGCATCCCCGCTCCCAGTAAGGCGGCGCCGTGCAGGTTTGACCACACGGCGAGCAGGGGCACGGCGAGCCAGATCCGGCCCGAGGGCGAGCGCGACTGCGCGCGAAGCAGCGTGACGAGGAGCGGGAAGAGGACAAGGGAGAAGAGCTGAACGCGGGCGATGGCGAGGCTGGGCATAGCCCCGACGGCAACAACCAGGAGGGCGCCGGCGCTACCAATCCCGCCCGCGCCGTCGCGCTGGGCGTCACGGGCCAGGATCCACAGCGCCAGGCCGACCGCGGTCAGCTGGGCGAGCATCAACCCCCGGTCTCCGAGCCCACGTTCCAGCCCCCCCATGATCAGCTCGGCGAGGACCAGGGCGTTGGGCCAGTGGGTGGTCGGGGCGGCGGCAAACGGGACCCCGGCCGGAACCGAGTGGTGGGTGACGACGTTCTGACCCAGCGCCGCCAGCCACTGGGCGTCGGCCCCGACCCGGGAGAGGAGGGCGGCCAGGGCGACGATCAGCGCCGCCGTGGCGCCCAGCACCACCCGTGGACTGATCCCGGTGAGATCGAGCTTTGCAGACACTTGGGGACGTATCGCCCCGTAGGGGCGGCGTACGGCCTAGACCTTGGTGCAGGTAGCCCTGCCGGATGGTCGGATCTGTTAGCCGAGATGAGCGACGATCCTGTGCGCATGCCGTCGATCCACCGGGGGGGAACCGGCCGCCGCCTCTGGCAGGGGGCCACGGCTTGCGCCGCCGCCCGCCGGATCAGCGACGAGGAGAGCGGCGTTATCGTCGTGCTGGTGGCCGGGATGATGGTCATGGTCCTCGGCATGGGCGCGCTGGCCATCGATCTGGGCTCCTTTTACAAGGCTCAGCGCCAGGCGCAGTTGGCGGCCGACGCCGGTGCGCTGGCCGCCAGCCAAGACCTGCCCAGCCGCACGGCCGCGGCGGGCACCGACGGGACGACGTATGCGACCACCAACTACCCGGGGGCCACGGCCACGGTGCAGACCCCCTACAACGGATCCCCCACTCAGGTCAGGGTCACCGTCAACACCACCTCCCCGGCCATCCTCGGCCAGCTGTTCGGGATGACCTCGGCGAACATCAGCGCCAGCGCCGTGGCCGGCGGCGGCGGCAGGACAAGCGCCCCGACGGCCGTGTTCGCCCAGTCCTCCAACTGCACCGACACGGGTGTGACGATCGCCGGCTCGAGCATCGTTGTCAACGGGGGATCGCACAGCAACGGCTCAGTCACCGTGAGCGGTTCGAGCAACGACCTCGGTACCACCACCTACGGCGGTCCCAACGGCTGCAGCGTCACCGTGCACGGATCCAACAACACCTTCGGCGCCAGTACCCCGACCGCTGACCCCAACCCCGAGCCGTGGCCGACGGACTACAGCACGCTGACCTATCCGTCAGTACCGGCCTGCACCCCCGGGCCCAACACGTTCATTGCCCCTAGCTTCACCTGGGCGAGCGCCGGAACGATTCCCCCCGGGATCTACTGCGCCACCACCGGCGACATCACCCTCAGCGGCAGCAGCATCAACGCCACCGGCTGCACGTTCGTCTCCCAGCAGGGCACGATCAGCATCGGCGGCAGCAACATCACCACCTCAGGGAACTTCTTCGCCCCCGGCGCCAATGGCGCGATCGCCATCCATGGCAGCAGCATCACGCTCAACGGCATCCTCCAGGCAACCGGCGCCAACGGACAGGTCACCGTCGACGGTTCCAATATCGGCGGAAGCACGATTCTGATCGGGACGACGCTCAAGCTCAGCGGCAGCAGCATCAGCCTCGCCCCCTATCCCGGGTACCAGAACCTCAGCCTCTACCAGACCGGTTCACAACTCCTGAAGATCAGCGGCAGCAACTACACGGGCGGCACGATCTTCGCGCCCAATGCCGACCTTCACCTCACCGGCAGCGGTAGCGCCCTGGGGATGCTCGAGGCCCAGAACGTGCGGCTCGACGGCAGCGGCTTCAGCTTCACCGGCGACGGGCCCCCGGTGGCCGGCGTCTTCACCGGGTCGGCGCTCATGAAGTGACCGCCCGCCGCCGCTCGCGCCGGGCCGGCGGTCGGCAAGACCCGCCGTCCCGGGCCTGACCTGGACTTAAGTCGAGGTCCACTACCGGATCGTCTGATCCCGAAAACCCGGGTTTCAGACGATTTCATCCTCATGTCATCGGTCGCCCTGGGTCCGGACATCGTTCCGCGGCGCCGACTGCGGCGCAGCCTCGCCGAGCTGACCGCCAGCCGGGGGTCCGAGATCGTCCTCGGCATCCCGATCGCCCTGGTGGCGATCGTGGCCCTGGTCCAGCTGCCGCGCGAGGTAAACGTGGACAGCTGGCTCGAGCTGGTCACCGGCCGGCTGGTCTGGCAGTCGGGTCTGCCCCAGCACGAGACGCTGACCGCGATGTCACACGGCAGCGTCTGGATCGATCAGCAGTGGCTGGCCCAGCTGGCCGCCTACGTGATCTACCGGGCCGGTGGCCTCGGGCTCCTCGGCTTGATCAATGTTGGCCTGCTCGTCTCCGGGATCACGATCGCTGTCGTCGCCACCCGGCGCCTCGGGGCACCGTTTCGCTCGACGCTGATCGTCCTGCCGCTCTGCGTGACGCTGATAATGCCCTCCCGCGAGCTGCGCACCCAGACCTTCGCGGTCCCCCTGTTCATGCTCCTGGTCTACCTGCTCGCCCGCGACAGCCGCGAGCCGTCGCGACGGGTGTTCTGGTGTCTGCCGCTACTCGTGCTTTGGGCCAACCTTCACGGCACCGTGACCATGGGCGCGATGCTCGTCGGCCTGCACGGCGCGGTGACCCTGTTCGAGCGCCGGCGCAGCCTGATCACCTCGGTCCGGGCTTGGCGGCGACCGCTGGGCCTGATCCTGGGAGCGGGCGCGGCGATCCTCGTCACTCCCTACGGGCTGGCCATGGTCGGCTACTACCGCACGACGATGGCCTCGAGCACGCTGCGCCACAACGTCTCGGAATGGCAGCCGGTCACCACGGTCACGGTCACCGCAGTGGCGGTGTTCCTGCTTGCGGCGGTGGCGATCTGGTCCTTCGGCCGGCGCCCCTGCGCGACCACGACCTGGGAGAAGCTCGCCGTGCTCGTCCTCGCGGCAAGCTCGATCGCCGTGGTTCGCAACGCCCTCTTCTTCGGCCTGCTGGCGATGATGGTCGTTCCCGTCTCACTGGCCTGGGGTGCGCACACCGCCCAGCACGAGAAGGACGTTCGGCGAGCTGTCATCAATGGGTCGATCGGCGCCGTCACGGCGCTGGTGCTGCTCGTGGCAGTTGTCGCCACGCTCGCGCGACCGAGCGCGGCGCTCGAGTACACCGCCCAGCGCCCGGGAATTCTGTCCGCGGTGGACCGGGTCACGCGTGCCGACCCGATGGTTCGCGTCATGTCCGACGAGCACTTCGACGATTGGCTGCTGTGGCGCGACCCGGCGCTGGCCGGCCGGATCGCTAACGACGTCCGCTTCGAGACCCTGAGCGCCAGTCAGCTCGCTTCGCTGCAGTCGCTGTTCGGCGCCTTCGGCCCGGGGTTCAAACAGGCGGCCCGTGGTTACCGATTGCTGGTCCTGGACAGACACGATGACCCCGGCGCCTGGATCGCGTTCCAGGCCGAGCCGGGGCGACGCATCCTCTACAACGACGGCGAGCGCCTGGTCATCCTGCGCAGTGCGGCCCAGTCTGCGCAGGCTGAGCAATGAGGGCTCCGACACCCAGACGCCGTGATCGGATGAGCGATCGCGCTCGGTGGCAGTGGCGCACGCTCCGGCGGGTGTTCTTCGTCGGTCCTCTTCTACTCGCCGGCCTGATGCTGGCCCACAGCACGATGACGATCTCAGGCCATCACGCGTTCTTCGACTTCCGGGGCGGCATGTTCAACGCCGGCCTGGCCCTTCTTCACGGCATCAATCCCTACCACGCGCAGTTCCTCACCCACCAGACGGCAATCATGCAGGCGGGCGGGATCGCTCGCGGTGAGACACCCGCGAATGCGTTCTCGATCCCGGTCTATCCAGCCTTCGCCAATCTGCTCATCGTCCCCCTCAGCCTGCTCCCCTTTGCGCTCGCCGCGGGGCTCTACACCGTGGCCGGCGTGGCCGCCATGGTGGGCGGCATATGGTTGCTCGGCGTGCGCGACTGGCGCTGCTTCGCCCTCTCGCTGATCTCATGGCCGTTCTTGTTCGGCGCCTACCTGGGTGCCATCGGCCCCTTCCTGGTCCTCGGGGTGGGGGCGGCGTGGCGTTGGCGGGAGCGGGTCTTTCTCCCCGCGCTGGCCATCGCCGCGATCGTGGCGGCCAAGATCTTTCCCTGGCCGCTCGGGGTCTGGCTCCTGGTCACACGCCGCTACAAGGCGCTGGCGATGACGGTCGTGATTGGGATCGTTCTCACCTTCGGGGCCTGGGCGGTGATTGGCTTTCAGGGCCTGGCCCAGTACCCGCAGATGCTCTCTGACATGACCTTCCTCCAGCAGAACCGGGCGGTTTCGATAGTCGGTGTCCTGCTCATCGCCGGTGTCCCCTCCGGCCTGGCCACCGCCGCGGCGATCGCCGTCGCGGCCGGAATCCTCTTTGCCGCCTGGCGCCTGGCCGGTGGTCTCGACGGCGACCGACGGGCCTTCGGCCTCGTCATCCTCGCCGCACTGACCGCGACGCCGATTGTCTGGGAGCACTACATGGTGCTCCTGTTCGTGCCCATCGCGGTCGTCTATCCCCGCTTTTCGCGGGCCTGGCTCATCCCCCTCTGCACGCCCCTGGTCACGGTGGGCTCGGCCGCCATCATTCCCCTGGGCTCTGACAAGGTCCCGTTCTCCCCCGACACGCTTCGGGTGGCGATACCCTGGCTCCTGCTCGAGGCGCTGACCGCCTTCGTGGTCTGCACGACACCCGAGCGGCGCGCCGCCCTGCGCGTTCGCTTTCGCCACCCCCGGTTGGGGGTTTCCCGAGTGGCCGTCTCGCCGTCTGGGTCCCTCGAGACACCAGCCTGAGACTCGCCTGGGTTCTAACCCTTCATTTCCTCAGTGCACTGGCCGATGGGCCGCGTTGCCGTTGCCTTGGCTCGGCGTGGGTGGCTTGGGCGGCTGATGAACGTGCTTGGTCGGCGTTGGCTGCTTCGCCGGCGCCGGCTTTGCCTTGAGTCGATTGCCGCTGCGGTGCGGCGTTTGGAGCTTGCTGGCCCCGGGGGGCGTAGATGACGTTCGGCGGCCGTGCGTCGACGGGCCGGCGCTGTGGTGGCGATAGTTGCTGCGGTTGCCCACTGCGATCGCCTGAGGGGCCGGGGTCGAGGCCGCGGTCGGCGATCCCGACTGCCGCCGGGCGTGAGTCCGCAGCGCCGTGCCCCGCCGGGGCCGGGAAGCGGCCGCGTGAGCCGGTCGGGCGGAGCCTTGTGCCGGGCTTAGGCGGCCCCCGTGCCCGGCGAGGTTCCCTCTCGCCTTGTCGGGGTTAGGGCGGCTCCCGGCCACCGAAGCGGGCCGGGACGAAGCCGCAGGACGCGAGGTCTGGTGATGAAGCGACGCGTAGCCAACTCCCACCGCGGTAACGGCGACGATCGTCGCGACGGCAAGCTTGGCCGCCACCGATGCGGCCGCTGATGACAGCAGCGAGCCGCCCGCCGCGGTGCTCGCGGGCCCTGCGGCGCTAGCGCCGCCGGCAGCGGCGAACGCGCTCAGCTTCAGGGCCGCCGGGAGCGGGACAACTGAGAGCGCCCGGATCGCCGACCGCTGCCCCCTGAGCCGCCGCGCCAGCGAAGCGCAATCAGAACACTCTCTGAGATGGGCTCGCAGCCGACCGCGCTCGCTGCGCGGCAGCGCGCCGTCGAGCTGGGAGGAGATCGCCGCTTCGGCCTGCGCGCAGCTCAGGGTTTCCTCGAGCTGTTCTCGCAGCGCGCGCCGGCCGCGAAACAGCAGAGCCTCCACCGCTGAGTCGGACACGTCGAGCGCGACGGCGATCTCCGCGAGCGAGCGGCCCTCGAATTCGCGCATCACCAGCGCGGCGCGCTGATTGAAGGGCAGGCACGAGAGCCCACGGATCACGTCGCCGATCGCGGGGGTCGGCGGGTCGAGGACCAACTCGCCCGGATCGTCGTTCAGCGAGACCTCATCCGGGCGCCGGCTCGCGCGGCGGTAGTGCTCACGAGACACGTTCAACGCGATCGCCCGCAGCCAACTACCCGCGTCCCGCGGTCGCTCCCCGCGCTCAAGCGCGCGATACGCGTGGAGGAACGTCGTCTGCGTCGCGTCCTCCGCGTCAGCTTGGCGGTCGAGCATCGCCAGCAGGTAGCGATATACGTCCGCGACGTGCCGCCGGTAGAGCGACTCGAACACGCGGCTGGGGGAGCTCGGACGTAGAGCAGCCACCCTCACGAGCGCCTCCAACGATCAGCTGGAGTTACGTGCATGCGACCAAAGTACTGGCCCGACAACGCCGCGTGACCCAGCAGGGCAGGCTAAGCCCCCCAGGCCACGCGGCAAGCAGGCCATAGCTAGGACTTGGCGACCTTCGCCATCTTGATCGTCACGTTGCGAACCGTGATCACTGGGACGAAACCGCCCGTCGCGCAACCGCGCGGCAGCACGGTGATGGTGCCGTGCAACCTGACCTGATCGCCCGGGGCCGGGGCCGTGTTGCTGACGCCCTTGCCGAACCGCACCCGCGCGTTGGTCAGCGTGAACGTCTGGCTGCCCGTCGGAGCCTTGTGGTTGGCGCGCTTGACATCGACGGTGAGCGTCCCGTCGTAGTGGTCCTTATTCGTGGCCGGCGTGAGCGCGGCCATCACGAGGGAACCGGTCGCGTTGTAACCCTCAGCACGCGCTGTGCACGGGCGACCTGCGCTTCCCGGATGGGCCGGATGCGCGGGGTGGGGAGGGTGCGGCGGCTTGGCGGCCGTGGCCGGAACCACCGCCACCAGCGCGAACAACGAGACGAATAGAGCAACTCTCTTCATGGCGAACCTCCTGATAGGGGCCTTCACCCATATAGATGCCGGGGAGGGCCAGGACCTGCGCTGTGCCCAATCCGTCGCCAACCCCCGGCCGCCTAGTGCGAAACGCCGCCGAAGCTCTGGCTGACCGAGTAGGCAGCCGGGTACATGAGGACGATCATGAGCGCCGGCATGATCAGGAACATGAGTGGGAAGAGCATCTTGATCGGGGCCTTCTGCATCTTCTCGCGGATGGCCTGACGGCGCCGCCGGCGCTGATCGCTGGAGAGCTCGCGTAGCACGGGGCCGATCGAGACACCCAGCGACTCACCGCGGCCGGCGGTGCGGACGAAGGCTCGCGCCGACGGGGTGTCGACGCGTTCGATCATGCCGTCAAGAGCCTGCTGGATCGTCATGCCCAAGCTCTGCTGCTTCATGGTCAGGCGAAGCTCGTCACCGAGCGCACCCGGCATCCGCTGGGACATCAGGCTGAGCGCGGCCGAGAAGCCCATGCCGGCCTCGATGGTTGCGATCAGGAGGTCGATCAGCTCGGGCAACGAGCGCTCGATCTCATCGATGCGCTTGCTGCCCCGCTTGCGAATTACGAACGCGGGGAGCTGCCAGCCCGCCGCCAGCGAGACCACGAGCAGGAGCATGACCATTGCCGACAGTCCACCACCGATCACGCTCAGGAGAAGGAAGAGCGTGAACGGGAGGCCGAGCGCTGCCATCACCCGGAAGCCATGGACCTGCTCGGCGGAGATCTCGTAGTAGCCGGCCGCGGTGAGCTCGGACTTCGCCAATGCCGGCAGGGTTGGCATCCGGTTCATCATCGTCGTGCCGAGGCTGGTCGCCAGGCGGCGCAGGTTGTGCCGGAAGCGCTCGCGCGGGGTGAGGAACAACCCGGCGTCCAGAGACTCAAAGCCGTAGTCGTTGATCTCGCGCAGATGGGCCTTGATCTGCATGCGCGGCACGACGATGGCCCTGGCCACGAGCCGCCCGCTTGTTCCAACCAGAATGATTCCCAGACCAAACAGCAGAACGTTCATGGGTTCACGGCTCCACGTCGGTGATCTTCTTCATTACCTTCCAGCCGCCATACACCATCATCGCCGCGACGAAGAGCAGGACGATGCCGATCGTCGTATGCAACAGAGGCTTGGCATACAGCGGTGAGACGACGTTGATGCCGAGCAGGAGCACGCCGGGGAGAGCTGTCAGAACCCAGCTGGACATGCGCGCCTGGCCGGTCAGCGCCTTGACCTCGCGCCGCAGGTCGGCGCGATCACGTGCTCCTTCGGCGACGCGATCCAAGGCCTCGGCGACATTTGATCCCGAGCGGCGATTGAGCCCGGCGATCAGCGCCACCTGTTCCAGGTCTGGGGCCTGCATGCGCGTGGCCGCGATCTCGAGGGCCTGCTCAATCGGCAGCCCCAGGGCCTCGTCGGTGATCGCGCGCTCAAACGCGCCGCGCACCGGCTCGTCGGCCGACTCAACAACGGCGGTCAGGCCGCCGACGAAGCTTCGGCCCACCCGCATGGCGCTGGCCAGATCCTGGAGATAGCCGGGCAGGGTGTCGCGAAACTTCTCGCGCTCCTTGAGGGCTTTGCGAGCGATCCACTTGCGCAGACCGAAGGGCCACAGGAGCATCGGGATCAGCGCGATAAGGATCGAGCCGGTGGCCACGGTGGCCAGGAGTCCGACCACCAGCCCGATGGCTGCCGCCCGCTTGACCAGGGCGACCGGACTGTGTTCGCTGCCCGAGATCTCCACGTTCTCGACGAACGGCGGCCACCAGGTTCCCCGCTCGAAGCGCTGAAGGAAAGTCAGGCGCTTGGGTCCCGTAGCGGCCGGCTCCTCCGGGTCTTCTTCGGCGACGGGGCCAGGAATGTAGCTGCCGACTCGGGTGCGGACCGCGCGCCGGGAGGGCTGGTAGACGGCCATGGCCACCGCGAGGGCGAACAGGAGACCGCAGAGGGCGGCTACGACGATGACGCCACGAGAAGTGTTCCAGAACGAACCCCGCCCGGCCGCGCCGGGGGTGGCGGGCGCAGCCGCCGAAGCGGCCGGTGCCGAAGTCACGAAGCTCGGCGACTGAGAGAGCTGGTTATGCAGCGAGATGTCGGCAGCGCTGAGTGGATGGGTGGCCGCCGCGGTGGCCGGCGAGGGCGTCGACGCGGGCGCCGCGGTGCCTGGGCTCTGATAGGTGGCCTGGACGCTTCCCGGCACCCCGGTCACAGCGGCCGCCACAGCGACGGACCGGCCGGGGGGCGCGATCGATTGCCAGCGAACGACGGAGCCACGGCTCAGAGTCGAGTAAATGAGGTGAAAGACCGAGGCCAGGCGGGCCGGTGAAGTGGAAACGTACTGACCGGAAGCGACCGAGGCGAGGGTGCTCAGCGTGGCGGAGCTGGAGGCCTGGTCCTGGAGCCCGACGGTGAAAACGGGTACGTTGGCCGCCGTAGCGGCAGCCTTGACCGCGGCCGGGGTGACGGCGCTGGACCCCGTCAGCTGCCCAACCCCGTCAGAGACGACGATGATCGCACCGAGGGCAAGCTTGGCGTCGGCCAACTGGGTGAGCCCCAGCTTGATCGCGCTGGGCACGTCGGCGCCGCGACCGGCGGGGGGGACCTGGGACAGGTTTTGGCTCAGGACGGCAGAATCGGAGGTCAGCGGGGTGTAAACCTGCGGACGCGACGAGAATGTGATCAGACCGAGCTGTTGACCGGCCGCACGGGTCGCGGCCAGCGACCGGACTGCAGCCATAGCGGCACTGGTCGGGCTGCCCGCCATGCTCCGGTTGTGATCGAGCACGACCATGACCCCAAAATCACCTGGGCGGGCTTGGCTGATCGGAGTCACCGAGACCCCCCGAACCCTGGCTCCAGCCTCGGTCAGGTGGACGGTCGAAGCGTCAACTGTCGCGCCCTGCGGCGGGAAGAGAACCAAGGCACGCCCGGGCCAGGTGGCACCATCGCCGAGCCAGCCCTGCACCGGGCTGGCCGCCACGGTTGGGGCCACCCCCGCGACACCGCTGAGGACGAGGGCCGCTGAGACGCCCAGCGCGGCCGCCGCACGGCGCCCGAGCCACACCCGGGAGAGCTTGTCAGCCACGGCCGTTGGCCGCAGCCACGAACGCGGGACGGGTAGCGGAGAACTGGGCCGGGATCTCGATCCCGCGACGTTCGAACTTCTCCAGGAATCCGGGTCGCAGCCCGGTCGGCTTCAGCGATCCGATGATGTGGCTGGTGGAGGCGACCGCCTCGACCTGAAACGTGTACAGGTCCTGCAACGTGATGACGTCGGATTCCATGCGCTGGACCTCGGTAATGGCGATCACTCGCCGCGAGCCGTCGGCCATGCGCTCGATCTGGATCAGGAGATCGATCGCCGAGGCGATCTGCTCGCGAATGGCGCGCAACGGCAGGTCATAGCCAGCCATCAGAACCATCGTCTCCAGGCGCGCGAGGGCATCGCGGGGCGTGTTGGCGTGCAACGTCGAGAGTGACCCGTCGTGGCCGGTGTTCATGGCCTGCAACATGTCGAGCGCCTCGGGACCGCGGCACTCCCCGATGACGATCCGATCGGGGCGCATACGCAGCGAGTTCTTGACCAGGTCGCGGATCGCGATCTCGCCTTCGCCTTCGATGTTCTTGGGCCGTGACTCGAGCCGCAGCACATGGCGCTGGTTGAGGTAGAGCTCGGCGGCGTCCTCGATGGTGATGATCCGCTCGCTGTCGGGGATCGACGAGGAGAGGGCGTTGAGCATCGTCGTCTTACCCGAGCCGGTACCGCCGGAGATGAGGATGTTGAGCCGGGCCTCCACGCATTTGGCGAGCAATTCGGCAGTCTCGATGTTGAGCGCGCCTTTCTTGATCAGGGCCTGCGTGTCGAGGCGGTGCTTGCCGAACTTTCGAATCGTGAGCAGCGGGCCGGTCAGGGAGAGCGGGGGAATGGTGGCATTGATACGGCTGCCGTCGGGGAGGCGAGCATCGACCATTGGGGAGGATTCGTCGATACGCCGCCCGACCTGGGCGACCATCTTGGAGATGATGCGCTGGAGGTGGCCGTCATCGGTGAAGCGCACGGGTGTCTTGTGCAGCCGGCCGGCGCGCTCCACCCAGACGTCATAGGGCCCGTTGACCATGATCTCAGTCACGGTGTCGTCTTCGAGCAGACGCTCGATGGGACCGTGGCCGAGGATGTCGGCGGTCAGCTCGACCGCGATGCGATCGCGATCTTCGCGGGCGATCCCGGCCTCCTGGGACAGCCGCTCGTGCAGCTCGGCTTCGACGCGCGCCCGCAGTGTCTGCGGGTCGATGGCCGTGTTGAACAACTGTCGGCCAAGATCCTGGATCAGCTCGAGGTGGATCTTCGTCTTGAGCTCGGAGAACGGGACCTGGAATAGATCCCCACGCTCCGGCTCGGTGCCATGGGCGAGGCGCTCGTGCAGCTGCATCATGCGCTCCTACGGCCGCGACGGAACAGCGACTGGCGGCCGGGACGATCGGCGCCGGCGTCGGCGACGCCGGGGAGCTCGATCACGTCCGCGGTGGTCTCGCCCGAAGCCCGCTTCTGCGACTCTTCGATGTAGAGGTCGGCCAGAGCCCGGAAGGCCTTGGCCGCCTCGGTGCTGCGCTGGCCGGCGATCGGCTGACCCTGATTGACCGAGCGGGTGATGTCGCGGTGGCTCGGGACGAGGATGTCAACATCGCGTCCGAGGATGGCGAGCACATCTTCGCGCTCGATGCCGACGTTGGTGTTGGCCCGGTTGAGCAGGATCTTGACGCGCCGGCGGTCATACTCCATGCGCTCGAGCGTCTCAAGACCGAGTTTGGTGTTCTTGAGCGACAGGGTGTCGCGCATCGCCACGACCAGCACGTCGCTGGACGAGTCCACGCAACTGATGACTTCGGGCGCGAAGCTCGGGGACGTGTCGACGACCACGAACTCGAACATCTCGCCCAGCAGACGCTGGACCTCGGACAGGAAGGGCACCGTGATCATGGCCGCCTGGTCGGGCCGGACCGGAGCCAGCAGGGCACGTGCCCCGGACGGATGCTCCATGAGAAAGTCTTCGAGCTTGCCCGCGTCCAGCGAACCGCCCGAGCGGACCAGGTCGTAGATGGTGCGCATCGGCGTCAGCCCCATGGCCAGGGCCACGTCCCCAAACTGCAGATCGAGGTCGAGAATGGCAACGCTGTGCCCCGCATCGGCGAGGGAGACGGCGAGGTTGACGGAGGTCAGCGTCTTGCCGCTGCCGCCCTTGAGGCCGAGTACGCAGATGACATTGCGCACCGACCTGGTCTTGACCTCGGAGGCACCGCGTTTGCGCATGACCGCCTTCTCGAGGGCGAAGGCAAGCTGTCGCGACAGGGCCGGGTCAACTCCCAATCCAGAGTCGGTGGGGAGGGCGACGATGTCGTCGACGCCGTTGGAGAAGACCTCGTTCAGATAGCTGCCGCTGCCGCTCGGGCAGAGCAAGACGATGGGCCGGTTGACGTGCTGGCGGTGGGCCTTGACCACGAAATCGCGGGCCTCGGCCGTGTAGTCGGCCACCGCGACGATGAGGGCGTCACCGGTGCCGAGTCCGCTCGCCGAAGGCCCGTCGAGCTCGAGATAGTCGAGCACATTGACGTTGGGGTCGCGAGCAACCAGCGTTTCAATCAGTCCACGGTCGACTTCGCCGTCGAGCGCGACCATCACTTGCAGTTCAGAGCTCATCAGTTTCCTCCTTGAAGGCTCGAGGCGATCATGGAATCCAGCGTCGTAGGAGTTGTCGAGGACTTGGTCCCGTTGGCGGGCCGCAGCGCGAGATACAGGCTTCCCTGGCTTGCCGCCACGTAGATCTCCGGAGTCTGGTGGGCAGAGACGGCGAGCACGACCGAGCCACCGGCGACAGGCTGTCCGCCGATCACGGTCGGCAAGCCCGCCACCTTGAGGACCTGAATATTGGGCATCAGCAGGTACATCGCCGAGCCGGCCTTGCCGGCGCCGGAAAGGTTGGCGTAGATATCCACCCGGTCCCCGGGCAGGAGCACGTCGGTGTTCCCGTGGACCTCGTCGAGGGCAACCGAGACTGCCCGCTGGTCCGGTCCCAGTACGCCCGGAACGCCGGCCACGGACGTGAAGTCGCTCAGCGTGAGCTGCTGACCGGGGAGCACGTTGGTCGAGACGACCTTGCCGGCGAGCAGCGAAGCATCGCTGATCGCACCCACGGCAAGCTGGCTGGCGACGATCGGCATGGACTTGTAGAGGCCTCCGGTCGCAATCGCTTCGCCCGCTGTCCCCTTGGGGATGCTGCCGGTCGCGACAAGGACCGTAGTCTGCTTGGTCACCACCTGAAGATTGTTGCGGTAACGCCCGAGGGCGAAGACCAGGATGCCGGCTGCGGCCACGGCGCAAACCAGCGCGAGGGTCAGAGCCCCCTTGCGGGTAGCCAGGAGTCCACCCAAGCTCGGGCGGGCCATACGTCGTTGGGTCATTTTCACGGTCTTGCTCCTTGTGAAATCAGGGACATCCGGCGGCTTGGGCCGTCGAGAGGGCGTCTGGTGTCCAATTGACGGGACTTCCCGTCGCCGGTTGCTCGATTCGCATCGTGGCGGCTTGGGCAATCGTCGGGGCGATCAGCGTGACCGGCGTGGGGAAACTGACTTTCGTGACCACGCAAACCCGCACTGGGTTTCCGAGCCCGCCGCTGCCACTCGGGTAGTAGATAAAAACCTTTGCCTTGGTGACATCCGAGCTGCCCGCCTGGAGCTCGGGCTGGGCCTGAGACTGGATGTAGTCCTTCAGCAACCCCGGCGCGCCTGGGTTGTTGTCGACCGCCGCCCAGCGGACACCCATCTCGGCCAGCTGCGTCTCCTGGTTGGTGTAGTCCTCGTAGCGCCCGAAGTAGAGGATCCCGAGGATGATCATGATCAGGACGGGCAGGACGACCGCGAACTCGACTATCGCCTGACCACGCTCCTCTCGGAGCCGGCCGCGAAGCCTGAGCAGTTGCTGTGAAAATGAAGTCCATGTCTGCATTGCGTTCCTGAGTCGTGGGCGGCAATGTCGGCCGCTCGCACTCGTATCGGTCTCTGGGCAGTGAGCCGCACTGAGAAAACCGCTAGTTAGACCTAGACCTAGGTCCAGGTCACGGCCCCCGGGGCCGAAACCCCGAGCCCGCACGCGACCTCATCCCCTTTTCAGGAGCCAGGGCCAGCTCAAATCGCCGTAGACAGCTCAGTTATCGTCACCCCAGCGACAAGCTTGAGCGTCCGGGGGTTACGGCAACCAGAGGGTCACCGCTGCTGGCAGCTACACAGGCCCGCAGATGGGCATCACGCCCCTGCTAGAGCCGCCAATTCCGGTGAACGGGATGCGGGGCGAGACGAGCCGCTCGCCGCGGAGACCCTGGGGAGTGGATACAGAGCTCAGCCTGCCGACGCCAAGCGCGACGAGCTGGGGCGACGCCCGAGGCGACGATCGACTAGACGGCAACCAGTGTCGCCCAGAAATGGCGAAAGCGCCCGCCGGGTCTGCGAAGACTGCAGACCAGGCGAGCGCTATCGAGCTTGTGCCAAAGTCACAATTACACCTTGGAGGCGGTGCTATTGAACAGAGCGGAGATGCTCCCGCCGAGGACGGTTGCAGCAACGATCACGATGATGGCGATCACCGCGATCAGGATGCCGTACTCAGCCATCGTCTGACCAGCCTGGCTGCGCATACGCACCGCCAGCATGCTGACGAAGTCGAAAATGCTATTCAACATATGTGTTC
>JBAVWI010000320.1:0-5437 GCA_049697735.1 Solirubrobacteraceae bacterium | reverse complement strand
ACGGCGTTCTTCGGTGTTGAAGGTCCTGTAGACGGTGTGCGAGTTCACTGAGCAGGGGAGCCGGGATTCGAACCCGGATTCGCGGTTTTGGAGACCGCGCGCATAGCCCTTAACTCACTCCCCTGGGTCGGCGATCCATGGTACTTATCGCCGCTGATTTTGCCTGGGTGGCGAGCGATCGAGCGATGCGGGCGGAGGGACTCGAACCCCCAAGGGCTTGCGCCCACCGGCACCTAAAGCCGGCGCGTAGACCAGTTCCGCCACGCCCGCGAGCGAGGAGCGGGCACGATTGTAGGCTGGCGCGGCCCGGCCAAGCGACCGAGAAACTGCTGCACGCACGCCAGACAAGAGGTATCGTCCCGATTTCGTGGCCCAGGTACGGAACATCAGGCCCGGCTATACGGTCATCCACCCCAATCGGGACAAGGTCTCGTGCAAGCTGACGCGGCTGCTGGTGGTGCTGGTGTTGCTCGCGTCGGTGGCGCTGATGCTGGTCCTGACGATTGGCGGTTGGAGCAAGTTGCAGGGTCTCAAGCCGGTCAACTTCGTCTGGTGCCTGATCTACATCGCCGCCGCAGTCTTCATTTGGCGCTGGGCGCGCGGGCTGCTGCCGATCGCAGCCGCCTTCGCAATCCTGCTCCTGATCGTCGCCGCGATCGCCGGGACCGGCCTGGCCGGGACCAGCTGGTCGGACCGCAACCATCCCGGCTACACCGCCGCCCAGTCCCTGCTCGGCGGCGCCGGCCTGGGCACGACCACCCTCTCGGCACTCACGCTGCTCCTGATCCCGCTCGAGGCCCTGCTGATCATCCTGGCCATGATCGGCTTCGCGCAGGGCTGGAACGTCGAGCAGGAAGTGCCTGAGGACGAGGCCCGCAAGCGCGGCAGCAGGTCGGTGGCCAGCGGTCCTCAGGCCCAGACCGCCTGATCGGAGCCGGCACTACCGTCGCATACGGCGGCTGGGATTCAAAACCGTCGCAACGAATCCGTTTCAGGGTCGCCGGTGAGCCGCCGCCATCGCCGCCCGCACCTCCGCCCGCCACGCCGGGGAAGATCCGAAGGGATTACCCTGGCCGCGAGCTTGGCCGTTCACGACGTCAAACGTCGCGCGGTTGTCGGATTCGCTTGAGCTGTCGCCGGCGTAGACCTCGACGGTCCCGTTCTCGATCCGGAAGCGTCCGCCGTTGTCGTAGTAGCCAACGTCGCGTCCACTCAGTGGCCAGGTCACCGTCTTCGTCTGGCCGGGCATGAGCGTGACGCGCTGGAAGCCCACGAGGCGCCGCACGGGCTGCGACAGGCTGGTCGCGAGGGGATGGATGTAGAGCTGGGCGACGTCGTCCCCTGCGCGGGTGGTCCCAGTGTTCGTGACGTCGGCGCTGGCCCACACGGTGCCGTGCTCAGCGTCCATGGTGGGAGAGCTCAGCCGCAGGTTGGAGACCTTGAATGTCGTGTAGCTGAGCCCGTAGCCGAACGGGTACAGAGGACTGCAGCTGAGGATGTCGCGGTGGCGCGAGTTGTACTTCGAGGTCGCATCGCACGGCCGTCCGGTCGGCTCGTGGTTGTAGTAGATCGGCACCTGCCCGACGTTGCGGGGGAAGCTCACGGGCAGCTTGCCACCCGGGTTGATCTTCCCGAACACGCCGTCGGCGACGGCGTTACCGGCTTCGATGCCGCCGAACCACGCCTCGAGAATGGCCGGCGAGGTGGCATCGACCTGCGACAGGGTGAGCGGGCGCCCATTGAACAGGACAACCACGAAAGGCTTGCCCGTGGAGCGCACGTCGTCGATGATCCGCTGCTGCTGGCCTGGCAGATCGATGTTCGAGCGTGCCTCGGCCTCGCCGCTCATCTCCCGCGTCTCGCCCAGGGTCAGGACGACCTGGTCGGCACTCGCCGCTGCGGCTTTCACCGCGTTGTCATCGACGGTCGCACACTCTCCCGCCGGGTCATACAGATCGCTGTGGCTGAGCGTGCAGCCAGGGGTGTAGGTGGCACCGGGAGACTGCGCCAGGATGCCGTCGTAGGGATTGACGGCGTCCTGGTCGAGGCCCTTGCCCCACCACGGGCCGAGCATGTCATGCGAGCTCTGCCCCAGCGGCCCGATCACCGCCGTGCGCTTAGCCGGGTCGAACGGCAGCGTGGCATTGTCGTTCTTGAGCAGGACCATCGACCTCTGCGCGGCTGTGCGGGCCGCCGCGCGGTAGGCGGGCGGAATCGGAGTCGTGCGGTTGTCGGCGTGGTTGAAGCTGATGTGGTCGAACAGTCCGGCGCGGAACTTGACCCGCAGGATGCGGCGCACAGCGTCGTCGATGCGCCACATCGGCACGCGGCCGCTGGCCACTAGCTGCGCACCGAAGTCGCGGAAGTTGGTCGAGACCATCTCTGAATCGGTGCCGGCGTTGAGGGCGAACTGCGCGGCTTCAGGGCCGTCCGCCGCCACGCCATGCCCGCACGGACCGCTGTTCGGGTTGACCGGCGGACAGGACCGCGTCTCGGCCACCGCCGTGTAGTCGCTCTCAACGAACCCGTCGAAACCCCACTGGCGCTTGAGCACCTGGGTCTCGGTGTAATGATCCGCGCAGCCCGGGACGCTGTTGAGCGCGTTGAACGAGCACATCGCTGTCTGCACGCCGGCGTCCACGGCTGCCTTGAACGGCGGCAGGTAGAGGTTCCACAGCCGCGCAAGCGACATGTCCGTGGTGTTGTAGTCACGGCCGGACTCGGGCTGCCCGTACGCGACGTAGTGCTTGACGCTGGCGACCACCTTGTTGCTCGCGCTCGGGTCGTTGCCCTGGTCCCCCTTGATCCGCGCGGCGGCCATGACCGAGTTGAGGTACGGGTCCTCGCCGGCCGCCTCGGAGATCCTGCCCCACCTTGGCTCATGCGAGATGTCCACCATCGGGCTGTAGATCTGCTTGAGACCGATCACCGTCGACTCGGCAGCGCCGATCGAAGCGTCGGTCTGAGCAACACTGGGGTCGAAGCTGCTTCCGGTGGCGAGCGGGATCGGGAAGATGCTGCGGAAGCCGTGGATCGTGTCGTAGGCGAACAGGATCGGGATGTGCAGGCGGGACTGCTGCACCGCGATGCGCTGGTAGTGGTCGATCAGCTTGGGGTCGGTGAGGCTGAAGACGGCCCCCACCGGCTTGGCCGCCTCGGCGTCGTTGATCTGTCCATCGGACAGAAGGGTCAGCTGGTCGAGCTTCTCCTGGAGGGTCATCTGTCGGATGAGAGCGTTGATGCGTTGCTCGATCCCGTGGTCCTCGGCGAGCCGCGCCCGCGTGAGCGCGACACGGTCTCGGGTGAGCCTCGCGGTGCCATGGTTGGTTCGTGCGCGCGGGCGCCCAGAGGCAGCGATCACCGCCCCCGCGCTCACCAACCCGACCACGGTGATCGCTACCAGGATGGCGACGCTACGTCCTCGAAGTCCCATGACTCTCCTCCAGATCGGCGGGGCCCAACCGGCCTCGCGTGCGATCAGGTACCCAGGCCGCCGGGAGCCGAAACCGGCCCCGTTTATTCGTCGCGGAAGGCGGGTAACGAGCGTGCTGATGGGAACGAGGTCCGTGCGCCTTCGTGGCAGCGCCCGCGTGGCGGGGCTCGCAACCATGTTGGTGCTTTTCCTGGCGCCTACGGCGCTGGGCCAAGCGTCCCGGGATGCGCTGCGCCCGTACGCACGTGCCACGTGGGCGTCGTTCGTCGCGATGACCGACCCCCATTCGGGACTGCCGGCGGACAGTCTCAACAGCGACGGCTCCACCAGCGTTCAGACCTCCACGACGAACATCGGCGCCTATATGTGGAGCGCGGTTGCCGCTCGTCGTCTCGGGATCATCTCCGAACGCACGCTCGTGGAGCGCCTATCGCGCACGCTGACGACGCTCGAGCATATGGAGCGCTACCAGAGCACCGGTCAGTACTACAACTGGTACGACCACCGCACCGGCGCCAAGCTGACGGACTGGCCGCCTAAGCACGACCCCAACTTCCACCCGATCCTGTCATCGGTGGACAACGCGTGGCTTGCCGTCGGCCTGAAGATCGTGCGCGACAGCGTGCCGCAGCTGGCATCGCGCGCCGGTGCGCTCTACGACGCGATGGACTTCAGCTTCTACTACCGGCCGGCCGTCAACCGGGTGCTTTTCCACTTCCGACCCGACGACCCGGCCGCCTCACCCTGCTGCTACGACACGCTCGTAAGCGAGAGCCGGATCATCGACTACCTCGGGATCGCCAAGGGGCAGCTGCCTGACAAGGAGTACTTCGGGCGCTGGCGCACCTTCCCGGACACGTGCGCCTATAGCTTTCAGGAGACGCGCCCGATCGGAACGTGGAGCCGCTATTTCGGTGTCGACGTCTTCGAGGGTGCCTATCCTTACGCTGGCACGCGGCTGGTGCCCTCCTGGGGCGGATCGATGTTCGAGGCCCTGATGCCCGCGCTGTTCGTGCCCGAGGAGCAATGGGCCCCGCTCAGCTGGGGCCGGAACCACCCGCTCACCGTGCAGGCGCAGATCTACCACGGTATGACGGAGGCCGGGTACGGCTATTGGGGCTTCTCGCCCGCCAACAAGCCGGAGGGCAACTACGGCGCTTGGGGCGTCGACGGCGCTGGCATGGACCCCAACGGCATGCCGTCCAACGAGGACAATACGCTCGTCGATCACGGCTACAACGCGCCCGGATGCGTGCGACCGGCAAAGCCGGACCCGCCGCCCTCGGCGTACACCAACGGCGTCGTGACGCCGCACGCGGCCTTCCTGGCGCTGCGCTTCGCGCCGAGCGCTGCGCTGGCCGACATCAGTCGCCTGGCGCGCGACTTCCCCGGCCTATACGGCAAGTGGGGGTTCAGAGACAGCGTGAACGTAATGACCAAACGCGTGTCGGACTCCTACCTATCCCTCGACCAGGGAATGATCATGGCCGCGCTCGGCAACGCGCTCGGAGGCGACGTCTTACGCCGCGCGTTCGCCGATCGCTCGCTCGAGCGCGCGGTGCGCCCAGTGATCGGTATTGAGCGCTTCAGCACCTCGCCGTAAAAAAAATGTGGTGACCACGTTGGCCGCTCGGACGCCGCGCGACAGCAGCGCGCCCGCTGGGATGGGACCCGCGGCCCTCGTGAGCCGCGGGTCCCGGCGCGCTGTGGGGGCAACCACAGCGCGCGCATCAGCATCCTTGCTTCAGAAGCTTTCTGGACGACGATTGCGACTCCTTTTTTGTAAGTTTCGTGAGCTTTGAGCGTTCAAGCTTGTATGGGGTGCGGTTCTCCAGGTGAAGCGCCCAGGACGCTTGACCAGCGTCCTGGGACAACGCCGCTCGACGGGCGCCCTGCCCGAACGACAAAGACGGCCGGCGCAACGTTGCTCGCTCACGGCTGATTCACACGGCCTGACGAGTCCGCACTCGAATGGTCGCAAGTCGTCACTCGTTCAGCCGCTTC
>JBAVWI010000319.1:0-18771 GCA_049697735.1 Solirubrobacteraceae bacterium | reverse complement strand
GACGGAAACCAGGCCTCGAACTGCGATGGCGGCGGGTAGACCCCGCGGTCCAACAGGGACCGGCACCAGAGCGAATAGGCATCCAGATCGCAGGCCCCTGCCCCGGCGTAGTCGGCCACCGCAGCGGCCGAGAAGAAGACGGTCAGGAGGCCCGGCAGGGTCTGGACGGTGACCACGCAGCCGGCCTGCGCCGCCGCGTCGCGCAGGCCGGCAGCGAGTGCCTCGGTGGTGCCGGCCAGCTGCACGTAGGCGGCGGCGTCGAGACGCTGCAGCGTGGCCAGCGCGGCGGCGACCGCCAGGGGGTTGCCCGACAGCGTTCCCGCCTGGTAGACGTCACCGGCCGGGGCGATCCGCTCCAGCAACTCACGTGAGCCTCCGTAGGCGGCCGCCGGCAGCCCACCGCCGACAATCTTGCCCATGATCGTGAGGTCGGGGGTGACACCGAACAGGTCCTGCCCTCCGCCGGGGGCGACGCGAAAACCGCTGATGACCTCGTCAAAGACGAGCAAAGCCCCGCCCGCGTCGGCGCGTTCGCGCAGAAGCTCGAGGAAGCCGGGGGCGGGCGGGACAAGGCCCATGTTGGCCGGAGCGGGCTCGGCGAGAATGGCGGCCAGGTCGTGGCGCTCAGTGGCCTCGCCCAGCGCCTCGGGGTCGTTCCAGGGCACGATCACCGTCGCCGCGGCGGCGGCCTCGGGCACCCCGGGGCTGGCGGGGATCCCCTGCGTGGCCAGGCCCGAGCCAGCTTGCGCGAGCAGCCCGTCGACGTGACCGTGATAGGCGCCGGCGAACTTGAGAACCTTCTCGCGGCCGGTGGCAGCGCGGGCGAGACGGAGCGCACTCATCGTCGCCTCCGTGCCCGACGAGGTCATGCGCAGCATCTCCACCGACGAAACCCGCGTGGCGACGAGCTCCGCGAGCTCCACCTCGCCCGCCGTCGGAGCGCCGAACGAGGTTCCCCGCTCAGCGGCCGCCTGCACGGAGGCGATCACGTCAGGATCGGCGTGGCCCAGGATCAGCGGGCCCCACGAGCAGACCCAGTCGACGTATTCGTTGCCGTCCACGTCGTAGATCAGAGGGCCGTTTCCCGAAGCGATGAAGATTGGATCGCGACCAATCGACCGCATCGCGCGCACGGGCGAGTTGACCCCGCCGGGAAGGACCTTGACTGCCCGCTCGTAGAGACGCGCCGAGGCCGGCTGGTTGAGACGGACGGCCCTGCTCACACGCCGGCGTGCTCGCGTTCCCAGGCCCGGTAGTCCTCGGTGAAGTAGAGCAGTCGGATCTTCTTGAACTCGGTGGAGGAGTAGAGCGTCGCGCGCTCCTCGATCCCGGTGTCGGCGGCGATCGCGTCGAGGATCGCGTCGCACTCCTCCTTGGAGCGCCCGTGGGCCATCGTGAACACCGAGTAGGGCCAGTCGGCGTACGTGGGGCGCTCGTAGCAGTGCGAGATCCCGCGGAACGAGGCCATCCGCATCCCGAGCTCCATGATCCGCCCGTCGGGCACCTTCCAGACGCCCATGCCGTTGGCGCTGAAGCCGGCCCGACGGTGAAACAGGATCGCCGCGACGCGTCGCAGAAGACGGCGCTCCTGCATCCCACGCAGATGTTCGAGCAGCTGCTCGACACCGATCCCGAGCTTCGCCGCGGCCGGGGCGTAGGGCTCAGAGACGACCGGAAGGTCACCCTGAGTGGCGCGGATCACTGCGCGGTCGAATTCGTCGTAGGGCTGAGCCTCGGTCTCGGCCGGGGCGGCCGCCTCGGTCACCTTGGACAGCGTCTCGGTGCCGGCCTCCATCTCGAGGTCCATGCGGATCTTGAACAGCTTCAGGGTCGGCAGCTGGCGGACCGACTCGGCTCCGGCCAGCCCGGCCAGGACCTCGAGGGTTCCCTCCAGCCCGAGGGGCGAGTCGGGCTCGGTGGCGATCGTGAACCAGATGTTGAATTCGTGGTTTCGCAGGTAGTTGTGCGAGACACCGGGGTGGGCGTTGATGATGTTCGCCGCCCGCCACGGGTTCTCGGCGTCGACCTTGGCCGCCACCAGCATCGAGGCGTAGCCGAGGGCCCGGGTGTCGAAGATCGGCGTGACCTGGCGGATGATGCGCTCGTCGAGGAGACGCTGAACGCGCGCCAGGACCTCGGCCTCGGGCAGCCCGGCCGCGGCCGCGACGTGCTGGTAGGGCCGCGAAGCGATCGGGAACTGGCCCTGCATCAGGTTGAGCAGGCGCTTGTCGAGATCGTCCAGCGCAATCGCGGCACCCTGCTTACGACTGCGCAGCTTTGGGCCGTACTGAGCGCCCTGCGGCGACGGCGGGGCAGGTCCAGGTCCGGTCCCCGGGGTGTCTATTGCAGCCATTGGGCCGCCTCCTTGGCGTGGTAAGTGATGACGATGTCCGCGCCGGCGCGGCGGATCGAGGTCAGCGTCTCGAGCACCGCGGTCCGTTCGTCAAGGTAACCGGCGGCGATCGCCGCCTTCAGCATCGCGTACTCGCCACTGACGTTATAGGCCGCGACCGGCATCGCGGTGTCGTCCTTGACGCGCCGGATCACGTCGAGGTAGGGGAGCGCCGGCTTGACCATCACGATGTCGGCGCCCTCCTCGACGTCCAGGCGCGCCTCGCGGACGGCCTCGTCACCGTTGCCGGGATCCATCTGGTAGCTACGGCGGTCGCCGAAGGCGGGCGTGGAGTCGGCGGCTTCGCGGAACGGTCCGTAGAAGGCGGAGGCGAACTTGGCCGAGTAGGCCATGATCGGTGTCTCGGACAGGCCGTCGTCGTCCAGCGCGGCTCGGATCGCGCCGACGCGCCCGTCCATCATGTCGCTGGGCGCGATCAGATCGGCACCGGCACGGGCCTGTGAGACAGCGGTGCGGGCCAGCAGCTCGAGCGTTGCGTCGTTGTCGACAGTACCCGCCCGAATCACTCCGCAGTGCCCGTGGCTGGTGTATTCACACAGGCAGAGGTCGGTGACGACGAGCAGATCGGGGTGCGCCTGCTTGATCGCTCGCGTGGCGAGCTGGACGACGCCCTCGTCGTCCCACGCCCCCGAACCCTCTTCATCCTTGGCCGCGGGCAGCCCGAACAGAAGCACGGCCGGTATTCCGAGCGCCGCTGCCTCGCCGGCCTCGGCGACGGCGTGGGCGATCGAGAGACGGTCTACCCCGGGCATGGCGGCGATCGGCTCGCGGCGGTCGAGGCCATGCGCGACGAACATTGGGTATACGAAGTCCGCCGGTGCGAGGCGTGTCTCCCGAACCAGGCCGCGGAGCGCGTGGTTGGCCCTGAGCCTGCGCAGGCGGGTCTGCGGAAACGGCATAGCTTTCAGCGAGGATACCGTCGAGCCACGCCCGGGCTGGACGGCCTAACTAGAGGAGATTCCAGCGCTCGATGCGCGAGGCGGTGATCAGGCCTGCATGGTGGTAGGGATCGGCGGCAACGAAGGCGTCGATGTGCTCGCGGTCGACGCCGGCAAACACGAACGCCGCACCGACCGGCGGATCAAAGGCGCCCGCTTGGGTGATCCGGCCCGCTTCGCGCTCAGTGCCGACATGACCGAGGTGAGCCTCGCGATGGGCTGTGCGGCGCTCCGCCATGTCCTCGACGTACTCGTAGAGCAGGAGATGATGGGCCATGCGAGCTACCGTAGCGCGGGAGCGCTAGGCTTGACCGCTATGAGCAATCTCGACCGACGCGGCGGCTATACCCCTCGCCGCACCCGCGAGCAGCGAGCCTACCGGCTCATCCAGGTCGGAGGCGCCGCTGGAGTGATAGGCGTGGTCAGCCTCGTGTTCGCGATCGTCGGCGTGATCGGCCTGACGCTGCCAGTGATTGCGCTGATCGTGGCGGCCGTCTGCTTCTTCAGCTTTCAGCGCGCCACCGGGCAGCGCTAGCTCTCCGCGAGACCAGGTGGCCCGGGTGCTTCGTCGTCTTGCGCTCGGCGCCACGACGGTGTTGATCTCGCTGGGCGCGGTCGAATTGCCCTCGGTCGCCACCGCCTTGGCCGCGACCGCCCCCACCACCCCGGTGCATACAGCCAGGCCGGGCCCACGGGTACGAGTCACCCTGACCAGCGCTGACCTGCGCCAAGCGCTCAGCACCGCCGGGACGGTCTCGTTTACGGCCGGCAGTGCCCCGTCTCTGCCCACGGTCGCGATCAGCGACTCCACCCGTTACCAGACCATGCGCAGTGTCGGCGGAGCGATGACGGACACCTCGGCCTGGCTGATCCAGACGAGGCTGTCCCCCGGCACCCGGGCCTCCCTGATGCGTCGCCTGTTCGGAGCCGACGGACTGCATCTCGGGTTTCTGCGCATCCCGATGGGCGGGTCTGACTTCACCGCCGCGCCGACGCCCTACACCTATGACGACGTCCCGGCCGGCCAGACCGACCCGCACCTGAGCCAGTTCTCGATCGCGCACGACTTCGCCTACATCATCCCCGCCATCCGCGAGGCGCTGGCCGAGAACCCGAAGATGTTCATGATGGCCGCGCCCTGGAGCCCGCCGGCCTGGATGAAGACCACTGACACGCTCGGCAATCCCCTCGACGTGATCGGGAGCCTGCTCCCCGCCGACTACCGACCCCTGGCGCAGTACTTCGTGCGCTTTCTTCAGGCCTATCGAGCGGCGGGAGTCCCCGTCAGCGCGATCACCCCGCAGAACGAGCCCGGCCAGAACTCCACCTATCCCGGCCTCAATATGGACGAGCCCGGCGAGGCGGCCTTCGTGACCGGCAATCTTGTCCCGGCGCTGCGCGGGGCCGGGCTGCACCCGCGGATCTACGGCTACGACAACAACTGGTATGGGGGAGGTATGACCTTCGCCTACGACCTCGGGCTCGGCCCCGCCGGCCGCGCTCTGGCCGGAATCGCCTCGCACTGCTACTTCGGCGCACCGACAGCTCTGGCGGGCCTGCACCGCGTTATCCCGCGCCTGGAGGAACTGGTCAGCGAGTGCGCGATGCCCCTGGCCTTCACCACCTCCGAGCTCGAGATCTCGACCATGCGCAACTGGGGCACGGCCGTGAACCTGTGGAACTTGGCGCTTGACCCCCACGGCG
The DNA here is from genome assembly GCA_049697735.1 of Solirubrobacteraceae bacterium. Taxonomy (GTDB): domain Bacteria; phylum Actinomycetota; class Thermoleophilia; order Solirubrobacterales; family Solirubrobacteraceae; genus Palsa-465. The sequence goes on along the minus strand of JBAVWI010000319.1, from coordinate 13,716 downwards.
GCCCCGTGCAGCAACCCAACGCCGGCTGCCCGCACTGCACCGGGATCGTCACCATCGACCCGGTCCGGCACACCGTCGCCTTCACCCGTGACTACTACCAGCTGGGGCAGTTCTCCAAGTACGTCCAGCCCGGAGCAGTGCGGCTGGGTTCCAACACCTTCGTCACCTACAAGTACACGTATCCGGCCAACACGATCAACACCCCCGGCCTCGACGACGTCGCGTTCCAGAACCCCGACGGCAGCCGCGTGCTCCTGGCCTTCAACAGCGCGCGGCGCGCGGTCGCCTTTGCGGTCAAGGACGCCGGGGAGTACTTCCGTTATCGCCTGGCTCCCGGCGCCACGGCCACGTTCGTCTGGACCCCCAGGCGTTAGGGGTTCGATTTTCAGTCGCAGGCCTCAGCGAGCGAAGCGCACCAGGGTCACCCGGGCCAGACCGGCAAAGAGGACGGCGAGCAGGGCCAGGTGGGCGAGTGGCCAGGCGATGCCTGGGGCGGTAGCACTGAAGGCGTTGGAGATGGCCTGCAGGGCGGCCTTGAATGGGAACACGAAGGCGATCACGTCGAGCACGCTGCCCAGGCCTCCGGAGACCGCGTTGGCTGGAATCAAGGCGACAAAGGCCACCGGCAGGGAGACCAGGAAGGCGAGCAGCGAGGCCGCGCTCACTTCCCGCGCGGCGCCGCCGATCGTCACGCCCAGGGCGCCGAAGGCGATGCCACCGAGAGCCAGCGCTATGACCCAGAGCTCAAAACGCGACCACTCAAGCGGGACGAAGGCCGACACGAAGGCCGCCATCACCAACGTCACCAGGGTGGCGCAGCCGGCGGCGAGGAGGACCTTCTCGATCAGCAGGCGCCCGGGCGAGACGAGCCCGCGCACGAGCCGGTCGTAGGTGTTCTCGCTGCGCTCCAGGGCGAGCAGGCCGGCAGCGAGCAGGACGGTCACGAACATCAGTGAGACGATCACCGCGATCGCCACCGCGTAGGCGTCGCTGGGCGTGGTGCGGCCGGCCAGCTGGGTTTGGGTAACTGTCAGCGGCGTGCCGATCGAGCCTAGTACTGGGCTGGCGAAGCCGAGCCCTTCGATCGCCAGGTCAGCGAAGCCGACCACCTGGTTGAGCGCCGGGCGCAGCGCTGAGCGCGCCGGCAGAGCGGCGACCGTGCCTTGAACGATGGTCCGCGAGTTGCGCAACCCGAGCAGGGGCACGGTGCGGCCGAGGATCTGCACGTTGCCACCTCTGAGCACCTGTTGCAGGTCTGAGATCGCGACGCGGAGGACCTGCTTGGAGACCGACTGCTCGACCTGGTTGATCCGGGTCGTGATCGCCTGATCTACCAGCTGGCGCTCGATCGGGTCCTTGGTGTTGAGGATCAGCTCCACGCTCGGACTGCCCACGCCCTGGGTGACGAGGCCCTGGATCTGCCGGGGGAGGTCGGACGGGATGATCACCGCAGCCAGGGCTTGGCCGCTACGGACCTTGGCCACCGCCGCGGCCCGCGAGTTGACGCGGATCGGATCGACTGAGGCCAGCAGCTGGCTGGCGTAGTGGGCCACATCGATGTGCTGACTGCCGAGCGAGATCTTGCCCTGGCCCGGCGCCACCTGGTTATAGAAGGCAACCTTCGGCTTACCGGGGGGGCTGGAGAGGGCAAAGCCGATCATCAGCGCGATCACCACCGGGTAGACGATCAACAGACCGACGAGCAGCGGCGAGCGCCGCAGGATCTGGAGATCCTTGACTAACAGCCAGCGCACCTAATGACCCTCCAGGTGCAGGAAATGCACGAGCGCGCTCTCGAAGTCTCGCGGGTCCCCCCCGACGGCGGCCTCGAGCTCGCCCGTGGTACCCGTGAAGAGCAGCTCTCCGTCAGCGAGCAGGAGAACCCGGGTCGCGTAGCGCTCGACCTCGGCCACGTTGTGGGTGGAGAACACGACCGTGGTCCCACGGTCGGCCAGCGCCGAGATGAACTCCCACAACCGTTCGCGCTGGCGGGGGTCAAGCGAGGCCGACGGTTCGTCTAGGAGCAGCACGGTCGGCTCCGAGAGGAGCCCGATGGCGATGTTGACTCGCTGCTGGTTGCCACCCGAGAGGCGCCCGACCTCCTCGTCGGCGCGACCTTCGAGCGCGATCTGCTCGAGCATCCGGGCCACTGTGGCGTCGGGGTCGGCCACCCTCTCCAGGCGCGCGAACAGGCGCAGGTTCTCAGCCACCGAGAGCTTGGCGTAGAGCGCGGGCTGCTGGGGCACCCAGCCGATCTCGCGCGCGGGACGGCTGAGCTCGCCCTCGTCCGGTTCGAGCACCCCGGCCAGAATTGACAGCAGGGTCGTCTTGCCCGCGCCATTGGGACCGATGATCCCGATTCGCTCGCCGGAGCCGAGCTCGAAGCTGACCGCCCTCAAAGCCGCGCGCGCGCCGAAGCGCTTGGTCAGCGAGCGCGCCTGCAGGGTTGTGCCCGGCTCGCCGATGTCCACAGGTGACACGCGGGCAGGCTAGACGGTCTCGCGTCCGATACGCGTCATCCGGGGCTGCGCACGCGAGGCTCGAGCGAGGCGCCGCACGAGCGGCAGTAGGTGTCCCGCGGTCCGGGCCGCGCGCCGCAGTCCGGACATCCGTCCGGGCCGACGTTGACCAGGCCGACGCCGGCGCCGAGGACTCCCCAGGGCTCGAGCACGAGGTGGCGACGCAGGTAGACAACGGTTTGCCGGATCACCGCGATAACCGGCAGCGCCACCAGGGCTCCGGCGATGCCGTAGAGCTGATAGCCGATCAGCAGAGCGAGAATTATCAGGATGGGATTGATCCGCAGCGAGATCCGGAACACCTGCGGGGCGACGACGTGGCCCTCGAGCTGCTGCAGGGCAACGAACAGCAGGACCAGCCAGACGGCGCTGATCGGATCCTGGAACAGGGCCAGGAGCACGGCCGGGACCGGCCCGATGATCGGTCCGATGTAGGGAATGAACTCCATCACGCCGTAGAACGCCCCCAGAAAGATCGCGTAGCGCTCGCCGTCAGGAAAGATGCCGAGCAGACCGAAGATTGTCAGCGCCACGGCTGCGCTGGTCCCCATCACGAGGCTGAACAGCAACTGGCCTCGAACGTAGCCCGAGACCGCCTTCTGGACCAGCAGCGGATAGTCGTCCTCGAGAGTGCCGTCCCCGGGCGGCATGATCGTGCGCACCAGGTCGCCGATCTGGCGCCCGTAGACCAACAGGTAGATGGAGAGCACCAGGACCAGTACGAAGTCAAAGCCGATGGTCACGATCCCGGCCAGCAGATCGCGTGAGAAGGAAACGATCGCGCCCGAGCGCTTGAGCAGGTTCTTTTGCAGCGTCTGCAGAGCCGTTTGGCCCTGTTGCTGAATGTGGACATTGACGCCGTGGTGATCGAGCCAGGTCTGGACGCTGGCCAGATCGCGATTGGCTCCCTTGATGATCCCGGGAAGGTTGTGCTCGAAATTGGTGACCTGCGTGCTGATCGGGCTGGCCAGCAGGAAGCCGATCCCGCCCAGGATGGCCAGGCCACCCAGGTACACCACCAGGATGGCCAGCCCGCGCGGGATCCGCCGCGAGAGGATCCGCACCACCGGCGCCAGGATCAGGGCCACCAAGCTGGCCACGACAAGGATCAGCAGGACCGTCCCAGCCGCGCGGGCCAGCGCCCACAAGCCGAGGAGGGCGATCGGGAGCACGACCATCTGCACCCAGCGCGGCACGATTACCGGGGCGATCGGGGATGCGACCGGCGTCAGCTCGAGCTCGGGCTGCTCAGGGGGAGCGTCGGCATCGGACCCGCCTGGCGCCCCGTCCCCGTCGGGGGCTGACGGCTCGTCCGGGGGCGGTCCGGTATCGCGTGTGCGGACCCTGAAACGCATAGGACCTGGAAGTATGGGGGTCGTCCGGATATGAGCAAGTCAGCCAAGATCCTGTTCGTCGGCGACGTCGTCGGCGGCCTTGGGAAGCGCACCCTGTTCGGTGTGCTGCCCGGCCTGCGCGAGCGCCTGGCCTTCGATTTTCTGGTCGTCAACGGCGAGAACGCCGCCGGTGGAGTTGGCATAACCCCCAAGATCGCCGACCAGATGTTCGAAGCCGGCGTCGACGTGATCACGCTCGGCAACCACACCTACCGCCAACGCGAGATCTACAGCTACCTCGACACCCACGACCAGATCCTGCGTCCATCCAACTTCCTGCGCAGCCAGCCCGGCCACGGCTGGTGCGTGGTCACGCGCGGAGATGTCCGCCTCGGCGTGCTCTCGCTGTCGGGCAGCCTGTTCATGGACGTCGCCCGCCCAGCGTTCGTGGAGGCCGACGCGGTGCTCGAGGGCCTAACCGGCAAGGTCGATCACCTGCTCGTCGACATCCATGCCGAGGCGACGAGCGAGAAGGTCGGCATGGGCTGGCATCTGGACGGTCGAGTCACCGCGGTGGTCGGGACCCACACCCACGTTCCCACCGCCGACGCACGCGTGCTTCCGGGCGGCACCGCCTATATCTCCGACGTCGGCATGACCGGCCCCCGCGGCGGCGTGATCGGCGTCAAGCGCGAGTTGGCGATCGAGGCCATGCTGACCAAGATGCCGGTCCGCTTCGAAGTCTCAAGCGAAGATCCGTGGTTGCAGGGGGTACTGATCACCACCGCCGAGCAGCCGCTGCGCGCGGCAGCGATCGAGACCGTGTACGAGCCCGGCCCGGAGGTCAGCTGACCGGCAGCGCGGCCGGCTTGTCGGGCAGGGTCTCGGCCGGCGACCGACCCGCCTGGGAAGCGAGACCCCGCCGGTTCTCCGGATGGGAGGCGAAGAGGGCCACGGCCACAAGCGGGAAGAACCAGACGATGTAGGGGTACAGCCAGTAGTTGACGGTCAGCTGGAGCGCGATCAGGACGGCCGCGCCGAGCGCCGCCACCTCGACCGGGCCCCGGCTTCGCGCAGCCGGGACGAAGGCGACCACGATGGCCAGCGCCACCGCGGCCCCTTGGAGGAGGTGCTGGACGCTGCCCAGGCCGCCCCACAGTCCCCAGATCGAAAACGGGGTGACGCGGCTTGATTGGTAGGTGACTGAGTCGTGCCAGAAGAAGCTGAGGTCCCCGTTGAGCACGACCGGAAGCATGGCCACGAACACGGTCATGCCAAAGGCGATGACCCAGACCGCCGCCGACCGCTCACCAGGACGCCGCCCCGTCCCGCGCAGGAGCAGCGGCGCCAGGGCAAAGGGGGCAAACTTGGTCAGCCCGGCCAGGGCGCCGAGCAGTCCTCGGCCCGGCGGCGAGTCGATGGCCAGCAGCGCGAACACGACGAGCGCCGAAACGAGGGCATCGTTGGTATTCGAGCTCAGGGTAAAGAGGGTGAACGGATACGCGACCCACGCGTACATGAGCACGACGCCGAGCGTATGACCGCGCAGGCGGCGGCCCAGCACATAGAGACCGAGGGTCGTGAGCAGATCGAAGGTGATCGAGGCGGCGTGCGCCGCGGGCAGCGAATCCCAGGCGCCGCTCCACCCGAAGATCAGGCGGAAGGGGACATAGGCGAAATACGACACGGGACCGTAGGTGTCGCCGTAGGCGTTGTCGTGGGGCCACAGGCCGTAGAGGAGGTGGCCGTGGATCAGCTTGTCTGCCCCGATGACCCCGGCGTAGCCGACGTCGATGACGTTGGAGTTGAGAATGTTCAGTCCCAGGCGCAGGCCGATCAGGAACACGGCCCCAGCGAGCAGCCAGTGCGTCGGGACCACGATCTCGAGCGGCCGCCGCGGGACCCCCCGGCCGGCGGCCAGCAGCAGCATGCGAACCAGCAGGTAGATGAGGAAGGGGTAGACGAGCGGTACGGAGAGCCCGATGTCGGCGTGATTGAAGAAGGCCAGGGAGATCGAGAAGCCGAGCAACGCCAACAGGTCGAGATGCAGCAATCCTGGCCGTCTTCGCCACGGGATAAAGGGGGCTACGAAGAGCAGGCACAGGGGCAGCCACACGAACAGCGCGTTGACTCGCCGCCCGAACGCGCCCGGGTAGCCGCGCGCCATGCCCCAGGCGACCTGATACCCGGTCCAGACCTGGGTGACGGTGGCCGAACGGTCGTCGACATAGACCTGCATGAGCTCGCGCTGGGGCTTGCCGGCACTGAACCAGCTCACCTGCCAGGTGCCCGAGCCGTGGGTGTACTCATAGGCCAGCCACCGCGGATGCATGCGCAGCTGCGCCTTTACCCGGGGGTCCGCCCGAGCCAGGGCCAGGACCCGAGCCGCGGTCAAGGTGTAGCCGGCGGGCCGCTTGTGCAGCGAGGTGATGAGCACTGGCGAGCCGGCCGGGGCGGCGGTAACCAGGCCAGCGGCGCGCGCCGAGGGGGCGAAACTGAGGGCCAGTGCCAGCAGGACCGGCAGGGCAACCGCCGCCGTGCGGGCGCGGCCAGGACGCAAAGCGAAGGGCGAGACGCGCGTCCGAGCGACAGGCTCTACGCGCGGAAGCTCCACAACTTCTGACCCACGAACGAGAGCGGGGTCCCGGCGGCGATCGAGAGCGCCTGGGCGATGACCTTGGCCAAGCCGGCGCCGTCGACCAGGGAGACGAGCACGACGTAGGTGAAGCCGAAGGTGACAAGCGAGACGGCGAAGAACTTCGCGCCCTGCAAGGCCGGGTGGGCGGCTTTGGCGCCGAAGGTCCAGTGGCGGTTCCACCAGAAGTTGTTCACAACCGAAACCACGAAGGCGACCAGCGCGGCCAGCTTGTAGTTGATGGCCAGCAGGTGCACGCAGGCCGCGAACACGGCCAGGTTGACCACATACCCGCTGGCTCCGACGGCGACGAAGCGGCCGAGCTGAAACCAGTTGTCGGGCTTGCGCACGCCGTGGCGTACACGGTGGCGGAAGGGAAGGACAACCGCGGTCGTCAGTTCGTCGGCAGGCATCGGGTCAATGTATCGGCGGTTTGCGGGGAACTCGTAAGAGCTGGCCGACTTTAATTCGCTTCTAACCGGTGAAATCCTGATCCTATGGGTTCGGGTCGCCCCCGGCGTTAACACCGAAGTGCTCGCGCACCAACGGGGCAACGTCGCGTAAGGACCACTGGTCGCGTACCGCGCGGCTGTCGGGCCCCGTGCCGCACCACAGCAGCGCACCCAGCGAATCGGAGCGGTGCAGCGAGCCGTGTGAGCCCCCGCCGACATGATCAGAGCCGCCCCAGTCGACGAACTCATAGCCGGGTCCCGCCGAGAGCAGCACGTCACCCGAGTTGGGGCAATGCAGGGCCGACCAGACCCGGGCCAGCGCATCGGGGTACTCGGTGGAGAGAAAGCGCCCGTCCTGCAGCTCGGCTCGGAGCACGCCGAGATTTCCCTCGACGCTCCAGCGCTCACCACGTCGATCGAGCACATCACCGCCGGCGGAAAAGCGCAGCTCGCCGCGGCGGCTGCGGACGATCGCCTCGTCGCCGGAGCCGGGGTCAAGCCGCATGATCAGATCCACGCCGTCGAGCTCCTTGACCGCGTCCACCGAACGCTCGACCAGCTCGTCACGATGGTCATCGTCGAGGGCGTAGATCATGGCCGAGCGCTGGGCGGGACTGAGCGCGATCTCGGCGCCGATCGAGCGCGATGGGCTCGGGGTGGCGACGTCGAAGTCGCCAAACGCGAGGTCGAGCCGAATCCGAGTCTCCACCGGCGCCTGCGAGTGGTCAGAGACAACGACCACCGCGTACTCGGCGAGGAATTCATCGGGCCCCCCGGCAGCGTGCATGAGGCGCTCGATCTGGCGGTCGGCGGCAGCCAGCGACGTGACCTGGGCGTGCGGGCCGTTGCGATGCGAGTAGGCATCGTTGTCGGGAAGCGAGAAGAGCATGAAGTCGAACAGGTCGTGCTCGGCGAGATACGCGCCGACGCAGCCCGTGTGCTGGTCTCGGGCGCCGGGGAGGCCGAGCTGACCCCGGCAGCCCGTCTTGCGCGACGCGTAGAGGTCGGCGTAGAAGAGCTCCCGAGGCCCGTCGATCGTGCGCCGGAACAGGGTCGAGGTGACGATCCGAGCCAGTGCCGACTCGTTGGCCACCTCGTGAGGATGGCGTCCTCGGTATATGAGGTAGGTGGTCCCGGCGGTCCGCACGTCGGCGTCATCGAGGGACTCGAACACCGTCTCGACGTCCCGCGACAAATGCTCGTCGTTCATCCGGTAGACGGTGTCGGTCATCGAGCGCACGACCCCGAACTGGCGCGAGGCAGAAAAGCTCGAGCCGTACTCCACGTAGCGCGCCTCGTCGCGGTGATACCAGTTCATGCTCGGGATCTCGTGCTGGTCGGGACCGACGCCGGTGGTGATCGTCGCCGCGCACACAGGGGTGACAGACGGAAAGGCGGCCACGCAGTCATCGACGTACACGCCGGCGTCGCGGATCCGCGCCATCGCCGGCGCCCGGCCCCCGGCCATCGCGCGTTCGAGCATGGCGGGCTTCATCGCGTCGACGACGACAAGGACGAGCTTGTTGGGGTCGCTCATGCCGGCGGCCTAGGCGTGGGCGACCACTAGCGGAGGATGCGCAGTCCGGCGTACTTCTGATCGTCGCGGCCGCGACCAGCAAACAGCAGCCACAGCAGGAGCGCGAGGACGACGATCCCGGCCGGCGGCAGCAGCACCGAGAGCGCTGCGGCCACGATCGCCGACGTCTCCGCGAACAGGGGCAGAGCGCTGGCGGCCTCGGCGTCCAGGCGCGCTCTGACGCGGGCAACCAGCGGGCGCGTGGCCAGGATCCCGACGCCGGCACAGATCACGCCGCCGACGATCCCCGGCCAGATCGCGTAGCCGCCGCGGCACAGCGAACCCGCGAACAGGAGGGCGCCGATGGCGACCGCGGCGCCGGCCACGGCCAGCGCGACCGGCCCCCGCTGCAGGCGTTCTGGCCCGAGACGAAGTTCGGCGGCGACGAGCAGCGCCGCGCCGACGACCATGATGAGCAGGAAAGGCACACCCTGCAGGAAAGAAAGGTCAGTGTGCGCGAAGTGGATCTGGATGCTTGTGGCGGCCAAGGCGCCGACCACGAGCGCCGGCAGGAAGGGCCGTATCCCCACCGCGGCGGCGACGCCGATCCCCGTGCAGATGTCAAAGACGAGATTCACCGTGCTGTACCGTGACGAGGCGTGACGATAGACGAGAGGGCAGCGTGAGCTCGGACGGGTGGCGTCCGAGCGGCAGCCCCGACATCGCCAGCGGCGGTGCCACGCGGCGACCGCGCTCAACGGTACGCGACATCGAGCGCTACGGAGGCCTGTTCGCCGAGCGCACGAAGGTGATGCGCTCTTCGGCGATGCGAGACCTGATGGCGTTGACCGAGCGCGACGACGTGATCTCGCTGGCCGGCGGGCTGCCCGACACGACCACGTTCCCCTCGGACTCCTACGCAGCGCTGATGGGCGCCGTGGCCAGCGAGTCGTGCGCCCGCGCGCTTCAGTACGGACCGACCGAGGGCCTGGCTCTGGTCAAGGGCTGCGTGGCCAACGTCATGGCCGCCGAGGGGATTGAGATCGACCCCGGCGAGGTGCTGATCACCACCGGTGGTCAGCAGGTCATCGATCTCGTCTGCAAGACGCTGCTTGACCCCGGCGACGTCGTTGTCGCCGAGGCACCGACGTACCCGGGCGCGATCCCGACCTTCTGCGCCTACCAGGCCGACGTGGTGCAGATCTCGATGGATCGCGACGGTATGCGGGTTGACGAGCTCGAGCCCCTGCTCGACGAGCTCGAGCGCAGCGGGCGGCGGCCAAAGTTCATCTACACGGTGCCCAATTTCCACAATCCGGCCGGGGTTACCCTCTCGCTGGAGCGCCGGCGTGCACTGGTCCGAATCGCCGCCGAGCGCGAACTGCTCGTGCTCGAGGACAACCCCTACGGGCTGCTGCGCTACGAGGGCGAGCCGCTGCCAACGCTTTACTCGCTCGACGACGAATTCGTGATCTACGCCGGCACCTTCTCGAAGATCCTCTCTCCCGGCGTGCGCCTCGGCTGGACGATGGCGCCGGGGCCGATCGCGGCCAAGATGCAGATCGGCAAGCAGGCCTCGGACCTCTGCTCGTCGTCGATCTCGCAGTACTTCGTGAGCGCGTACTTTGACTCGGGCGCGTGGGATGACTACCTGCTCTCGTTGCTGGAGATCTACCGGCGGCGGCGCGACGTGATGCTCGACGCCCTGGCCGAGCACTTCCCGCGCGAAGCGGAGTGGACGCGCCCGGCGGGCGGCCTCTTTTTGTGGGCGACGATGCCCGACTACATCGACACCACCGATCTACTGGCGCGAGCGCTGCAGGAGCAGGTCGCCTTCGTGCCCGGCCGTGCCGCGTACGTCGACGGGCGGGGCGGCAGCTCGATGCGGCTGAACTTCTCCGGGGTCGACGAGGACCAGATCCGGGAGGGCATCCGCCGGATCGGCGAGGTCGTCCGCGAGCAAGTGGCGATGTACGGCACCCTGACCGGCGCCCGCTCGCACGCTCGCGCTCAGAGTTCGCCCCCGCGGTCGCGCGACGACGACGACGCGGGACGGGTTGACGCCGACGAGCTGGCCAAGGTCCTGCGGCTCCCGGCTCAGCGCAAGCGCGCCGGCTAGGCGAGCCCGGCTGCATGCGCGTGGCCGTCCTCAAGGGGGGACGCTCGTTGGAGCGCCAGGTCTCGTTGCGCTCCGGCGCTCGGGTTCAGGACGCGCTCGAGCGGCTCGGCCACGAGGTGCTGCCGATCGACGTCGGCCCCGATCTCGTCGCCATGCTCGGTGCCGAGCGCCCCGACATCGCCTTTGTCGCCCTCCACGGCCGCGACGGCGAGGACGGAACCGTGCAGGAGCTGCTCGAGGTGATGGGGATCCCGTACACCGGCTCGGGCGTTTCGGCGTGCATCCGCGCCGCCGACAAGGTGCTGGCCAAACACGCGATGCGCGACCACGGTCTGCCCACGCCCGATTTCTACGCCTTCAATGAGACAGCCTTTGAATCCCTGGGCGCCGCCCAGGCTCTCCCCGCCATCGAGGAGCGCCTTACCTTCCCGATCGTCGTCAAGCCGGCGCGGCAGGGCTCAGCCCTGGGTATCAAGTTCGCCGGTGCGGCCGCCGACGTCCCGGCCGCGCTGGTCGCCGCCTTCTCCTATGACCGCAAGGTCCTGCTCGAACGCTACGTTCGCGGCCGCGAGCTCGCGATCTCAATCCTGCACGAGGCCCACGGCCCAATGGCGCTGCCGATCGTGGAGGCCGTACCCGAGCAGGAGAACTTTTATGACTTCGAGTCGCGCTATGAAATCGGGCGCACGCGCTTCGTCTGTCCGGCCGAGCTCGAGGACGCGGTGGCCGCGCGAGCCCGTGAGATCGCGCTGGACACCTACCGGCTGCTCGGATGCCGCGGCTTCGCACGCGTCGATTTGATGCTGGAGACCGACTCAGACGAGCTGTATGTGCTCGAGGTCAACCCGATCCCCGGGCTGACCGAGACCAGCCTACTCCCCCAGGCCGCCGAGGCGGCGGGAATCTCGTTCGATGACCTCGTGGCGAAGGTCCTGGCCGCGGTAAGCGCCTGAAGGCTCTGGACTGACCCCGATGCGCGTTGTGGGCTGGGGTTGCGTTGGGAGCGGCAACGCCAACGCCGGGCGGGCTACTCGTCGGAGGCGAAGTCCTCGGGAGTGACCTGATCGAGGAAGTCCTTGAACTTCTCGACCACCTCTTCGGTGTCCTCGACTTCGTGCTCGAACTCGATCGCGGACTCAGAGATGACCTCGTCGGCGGCGAAGATCGGCGCCCCCGAGCGGACGGCAAGGGCCAGGGCGTCGCTGGGTCGTGAGTCGATCTCGAGCTCACGGCCGTTGGCGCGCAGGCTGATCGAGGCGTAAAAGGTGTTCTCGCGCAGCTCGGTGACAGCGACCCGAGTGCACTCGACCTCGAGCTCGCCGAGCATCTCGGAGAGCAGGTCATGGGTCATGGGCCGCGGCGTCGACGCGCCTTGGAGCTTCATCAGGATCGCCGCCGCCTCGGGATGGCCGATCCAGATGGGCAGGAACTTGTTGCTCTCCATGGTCTTGAGCAACACGATGGGCTGCTTGCCGACCATGTCGAAGCTGACGCCGTAGATGACCATTTCCTGCACGCGTGGCTCCTCGTCGGGGATGCGCCCAGTATAGGGGCCACCGGAGGACCGCCCGGCCGCTCGCCGTGTGGGGTCTCGGTCCACTCGCGTCCCGGACGAGAGCGCCCAGACCGACTGGACGAGGCCCCCGGTCAGACCGTATCCTCACCGGTCATCAGGTCATGACCGGTGAGATTGTGCCTACCTGGATGCGCCGGGCACCCCAGCCCGGGGACCGCCCCCCGGCGCCCGGCGCGCTCGCGCTGGTACAGGGGTTCGCCAACACGCACTTCGCCCTCGAAGGTGATTTTGGGGCCGACCTACTGCGCTCACCCGAAGCCCTGGCCGGGTGGCTGGCAGGCGCCGGCCTGCTCGCCGGCGAGGTGGGCCTGGAGCCGGCCGATCTCGAGCGCGCGCTCGAGCTGCGCACCGCCCTGCGCGCGCTGGCCGCCGACCCCGATGGCGAAACCGCCCGGTGGGCACGCGAGCGCTTGGACGCCCTAGCCGCGCAGGCATTGATACAGCTGCGTTTCAGAGCGCCGATCCCGGTGCTGAGCGGTGTCTCCGGAGCGGGCTTCCCGGGCGCCGTCGGAGCCCTCCTGGCGATCTCCGCCCAGGCCATGCTCGATGGTCGCTGGTCACGCCTCAAGGTCTGTCCCGGTCATCACTGCGGCTGGCTGTTCTATGACCATTCCCGCAACCGCTCGGGCCGCTGGTGCTCGATGTCGGTGTGCGGGGGACGCGAGAAGGCGCGTGCCCACTACCGACGCCAGCGGGGGGCGTGAGTGCGCGGGCTGGCCGCCCCGCTCACGTTCGTGCTCGCCCGAGGGATACGGCGTCCGGCCCGCTGGCTGGCGGCCGGGCTCGGCTTGGCGCTGGCCACCGGCTTCGCGTGCGCAGTCGCGGGCGAGGCGTCGATCAGCGGCGATCAATCCGCGCAGGCGGTGTTGCGTGATGCGCCGGCGCCGAGCCGGACGGTCATCCTGACGGCCCAGGGACCCGGCACGCGCGCTCGTGAGCAGGCGGCCGGGGCGCTGCTGGGCCGGCTCGGGATCAGCTCCGCGAGCCGCGTCGTCCTGCTCAACCCGGTGCGCCTGAGCGGACTGGTCGTCCGCCCGGCGGCGATCCGGCCGCTGACGGCGTGGGTGGGCGGCGGTCTCGCCGGGGAGCTCGGCGCCTGCACCCGCAACGCCTGCCCGGTGCTCCGCACCACCTCGCTGGCCCGGTCCGACCTCAGCGCATACGGCGTGCATCTGCGCGTGGCCGGCACCGCGAAGCTCGTCTCCGCGGTGCCGTTGGGCTTCGCGCCCGGCGCCGGCGGCGGTCCCCCCGTCGTGCTCGCGGGCGACCCGGGAGGCCTGGATCGGATCCCCGGCCTCAGCGGCGTGTACCGAACCGAGAGCTGGCTGTCGGTGCGTTCTCTGGCCCGCCTGGACAGCTGGCAGCTCGGGGCGGTGGAGGCACGCCTGCAACGCGTCCAGGTTGGCCTCCCGATCAACGGGACCTTTGCCCTCAGCGCGCCCTTCGACCTTCTCGATCGTGCCCGGGCCCAGGCGGCGGCCGCGCCGCGGCGGCTGCTCCTCGCCGGGGGCGGAGGGCTCGCGGCGCTCGCCGTGTTCATCGTGCTGGCCGCGTTCGCGCTGCGT
>JBAVWI010000318.1:0-4341 GCA_049697735.1 Solirubrobacteraceae bacterium | reverse complement strand
AACATCGTCTCGGCGGCGGTGGACCGACACGACGAGGAGGAGACGAGTCGGCACGCCGCCGTGCATGACCCACTGACCGGACTGCCGAATCGAATACTGGCGCTGGATCGCATCGAGCATGCCCTCGAGCGCCGCCGGCGCGACGGGACCAACGTGGCCGTACTCGTCTTCGACCTCGACCGCTTCAAGGTCATCAACGATTCGCTCGGACACGCCGCCGGGGACGAGCTCCTGCTCGTCCTGGCTCCACGGCTGCGCGATATTCTGCGCTCCAACGACACGGTCGCGCGCCTGAGCGGGGATGAGTTCGTGATCGTCTGCGAGGCCGCGCGAGATGCGCGCGAGGTCATCTCGGTGGCTGACCGGATCGCCGGCGCCATCGGCCAGCCATTTGTGTTGGACTCCGGTGAGCACTTCATGACCGCCAGCATCGGGGTCGCCGTGGCCGCGCACAGCCAGGATACGTCGGAGTCGCTCATGCGCGATGCCGGTGCTGCCATGTACCGGGCCAAGAAACGCGGACCCGGACGCTACGAGCTATTCGACGACGCGATGCGCACTGACATCCTCAGCCGGCTGCGCATCGAGGCAGAGCTGCGCCGAGCGCTCGACCTAGGGGAGTTGGTCGTCCACTACCAACCGATCGTCGATATTGCCAGCGGCAAGCCGGTGGCGGTCGAGGCGCTCGTGCGCTGGGAGCATCCGCAGCGCGGGCTCATTCCCCCGCTGGACTTCATCCCCATCGCCGAGGAGACCGGTCTCATCGTCGAGCTTGGACGATGGGTACTCAAACAGGCGTGCGCGCAGGGCGCCGCCTGGCAGCGGCGCTTCGCTGTCCCGCTGGGGATGTTCGTCAATGTCTCGGGGAGGCAGATAGCTGACCCCAGCTTCCCCGAGCAAGTCGCCGACGTCGCCACACGCAGCGGGCTTGTCCCCGGGACCCTGAGCCTGGAGGTGACCGAGAGCGTCCTGATTGACGACGCCGAGTCGGCGATGACCGTCCTGAGCGAGCTTGCCAAGCACGGCCTGCGACTCGTCCTTGATGACTTCGGCACCGGCTACTCATCGTTGAGCTATCTCAAGCAGTTTCCCCTGGACGGCCTGAAGATCGACCGCGCCTTCACCAAGAGTCTGGGTCGCACTCGACGCGAGATCGCGATCGTCAAAGCGGTCGTCGACATGTCTCGAGCCCTCGGCATGACATTGGTGGCCGAAGGCGTCGAGACCGAGGAGCAGCTCGGGCAACTGCGCCAACTCGGCTGCGATCGGGTCCAGGGCTACCTATTCTGCCGACCACAGCCTGCCCATCAGATCGGCGAATTTCTCGCGCGATTCGAGGCGCCGAGAGTTGGCGTTGGAGCGACATCGGAGCACGACGTACCGATTGCTGGGCCCTAGCGCAGGCCTCAGATCGTGCTTGTGAGGACGAGCAGCCCGATGATGATGAGGACCAGGGCGGTGAAGGCGTTGCCCCACCGCTCGAGCCATTGACCGCGGATCTCGTAGCCGCCGCGGGTTGCCACGAGTGTGAGCCCGACGATGGTTGCGATCGTCACCGCGGCGAAGATGACCAGCGACCCGATCGCTGTCCCGACCCCGGCGGCGGTTGCGGCGAGAAATACGGGCAGGATCGTGAGATCGGGCGAGGCCGCCGCGCCGAACGGCACCATCACCCCGGCGAGCCCGCCAAGACCTTGGCGTGACCCTTGATGCCCGTGGTGGTGGTCGCCGTGGTCATGCTCGTGCTCGTGCTCGTGCTCGTGCTCGTGCTCGTGCTCGTGCTCGTGCTCGTGGGTGTGGCCGTGGCCGTGGGTGTGGCCATGGCCGCTGAGCTCGAGACCGGCGAACCCAAGGCCGGTGACGATCAGGATCCAGCCGATGATGGTGTCTTGCGCACTCTGGATTGTCGAGCGGAACTGCAGGCCAACGGCGATGATCACCGCCCCCAGGATGATCGAGACGAGCACATGTGCGATGCCGGCCAGGCCGGAGAGGCGAGCCACTCGCGAGAGGGGGTAGCGGCGGGTGCGTCCGAGCACCGCCAGCGGCACCCAGTGGTCAGGCAGGATCGCGTGCCCGAAGCCAACCCCGGCCGCCGCCGCGAGTAGCGCCGGTGTGTTGCTGGTCATGCTGTGAGCGCTTGGTTGGCGGGGCTGGCAGCGAGACCGAGCCGCAGATGGTCGGTGTGGGAGACAGCCTCGGTGAGCAGGGCACGGACGTGATCGTCGTGAAGCGCGTAGATGACCTGGCGGCCGTCGCGCTCGCCGACCACGAGCCCGAGGTGGCGCAGGACCCGGAGCTGCTGGGACACGGCTGACTGTTCCATCTCCACCGCCTCGGCCAGCTCGCCCACCGAGCACGGCCCGGCGCAAAGGCGGCTGAGGATCCTGACCCGGCTGGGAGTGGCGAGGGCCTGCATCGTCTCTGCCACCGACCGAGCCGTCGTGGCGGAGAGGAAGGTCAGATCGGGGTCGGTGCCGTGGCTCATGCTCGTATCATTGCATGAGCGGACATTCAGGTTTTAGCCGGTTCTGCCGGAGCTGTCGGCCCGCGACCTCTGGGGGTCGGCTGCGAAGGCGTGCCGGCAATGGGTCGAGCAGAAGTAGTAGGTCCGGCCTCCGACTTGCCTCGTCACCGCCTTGTCGCGGTCGACCTTCATCCCGCACACGGGATCGGTGACTCCGCGCCGCGCGGTGAGCGCGAGCAGGACGGCGAAGATCGCGACGCCGAACACGTTGAGGGCAAGCTTGTAGTCGACCCGAACCGAGGTGAAGATGTCGGCCCGCGTGGGTCGCGGCCCGGTGGGGACCATCCCCAGGGCGGTGAAGACACCGTCGACGATGAGGGCGGCGATCACCATCGTCACGAACATCAGGCCGGTCACCCGGGCCGCAAATCTGGTCCCGTAGTACTTGCGGTAGATGGCGAGGATGGGCAGGACGATCAGGTCGGCAAACAGGAAGCTGAGCACGCCGCCGAACGAGATGCCTCCCGACCACAGCACCACAGCGAGCGGGACGTTGCCGACCGAGCAGACAAAGCTGAGTACGGCGATGATCGGCCCGATGATCACGTTCTCGATCGTCGGCAGCGGCGCCGGCGCCTGGCGGATGAACAG
Organism: Solirubrobacteraceae bacterium; assembly: GCA_049697735.1. Taxonomy (GTDB): domain Bacteria; phylum Actinomycetota; class Thermoleophilia; order Solirubrobacterales; family Solirubrobacteraceae; genus Palsa-465. The sequence goes on along the minus strand of JBAVWI010000318.1, from coordinate 1,223 downwards.
GTGTTCGAAGAACCCGTTGCCGAACTGGGCGATGAACCCGGCCAGTAGGAATCCGAGCGTGATCTCCTTCCACAGCATCTGCCAGTCGGCGCGGAAATTGTGCGCGACATCTGACCAGGCTCGCGCTGATACGAGCCGCTGGCGCCAGGTGAGCTGCCCGCCGGCTACGGGGTGCTGATGCCCGGTGTCGGCCTCCCGGGCGTGCTCACGTGCCTGCTCCTCGAGCTGCCGGCTGACGAATAGCCGTAGCAGCACGGTCATGAGCACGATCATCACGAGCCCCCCGACGTATTCCGCGAGCGTGAACTGCCAGCCGACCAGGACCCATAGCACCAGCCCGAGCTCCCACACAAGGTTGGTAGAGGCGAACTGGAAGGCGAGCGCCGAGGCGGCGCTCGCACCCTTCTGAAAAAGCGACTTGGCAATTGCGACAGCCGCGTAGGAGCACGACGAGGATGCCGCCCCCAGACCCGTGGCCCAGCCGATCGACCGCGCATCCGAGCCGCTCATGAGCCCCTGGATCCGCTCGCGCGGCACCCATGCCTGCACGATCGCCGAGATCGCAAAGCCCAGCACGAGTGCCCACCAGACCTCCCACGCCATCAGGAGCGAGTCCCTCAGGCCGTGCCAGAGAACTTGGAACAGACCCATGGCAGACAACCTAGCAGATACCCCTAGGGGGTAGAGGTAGTGGTCGTGGTAGAGTTCGGCCTATGGCCAAGACTCAGACGCCCACCAGGGGCTATACCGCCAGCAAGGAGCAGCTGCTCGCGCGGCTGAGCCGTATCGAGGGGCAGGTCCGCGGGATCGAGGGGATGGTCGAGGACGACCGGTACTGCATCGACATCCTCACCCAGATCAGCGCTGCGCAAGCCGCGCTCGACAAGGTCGCGCTGGGGCTGCTCGACGGGCACGCACACACCTGCGTGATCGGCGCCGCACCGGACCAGCAGGACGAGCGAACCGAAGAGATGATGGCCGCCGTCGGCCGCCTCCTCAGACGCGGCTAGATCGTTGCCGAACAGACCGAGCGCGGCGTCGTGTCCGCGCTCCGAGGAGCCCGGGGTCGACGCTAAAGAGGGATTCCAGGCTGAGCTGCGAAATCCCGCGTCATGGTGGAACCTTCGCGATGGACGGCGTTGCGACGCCGGTCGGCGGGCTGGGCAACCGGCTGGCTTCTGGCCTCGCTGCTCTACCTGCTGCTGATCGACATCACCGACCTT
>JBAVWI010000317.1:0-1792 GCA_049697735.1 Solirubrobacteraceae bacterium | reverse complement strand
GCTTGGGCTCCGCTGGCACGGGCGGCGGCGCCGAGCGCGGCCGCTGTGCCCGCACCAGCCGCGCCGGTGACGAAACTGCGGCGCGTGACCGCGGCGCGCCGGTCTTCCGAACTCCGCACGAGCCTGGTTGCGAGGTAGGAGGCGGTGGGGCTCTCGCGCATTCGTCGCGATGCTACTTGGGCACCCGGCCCGCGGCTCTCAAACCCCCGGCCGAACACGGATGCAGCTGCCTCCGGTCCATACTATACTTTATGAAGTATGCCCACGTTCTGGCGTCTGCTCGGCTTTCTGCGTCCCTATCGCCGGGGCGTGATGTGGTCGTTTCTGCTCGCCTTCGGATCGCTCGGGGCAACCGTCCTGATCCCCTATCTGACCGGGCTGGCCATCAACGCGATACGGGCTCACCATCACCACACGTTGACGCTGCTCGCGGTGGCGATCGGCGTGGCCGGTCTCGGCCGCCTGGTGTTGAGCGCGTTTCGCCGGCTGGTCGCCGGGCGGGTCTCGCTCGGAGTCGAGATGGACCTGCGCAACGGCCTCTACGGGCGTCTGCAGCGGCTCGAGCTGTCCTTCTTCGACCGCCAGCAGACCGGCCAGCTGATGTCGCGGGCCACCGTCGATCTGCAGTCCGTGCGCTTCTTCCTCGGCTACGGGCTCATCTTCATCGCCCAATCGCTGGTCACCATCCTGCTCGCTGCCGTGGCGATGTTCCTGCTCCAGCCGGGCCTGGCGGCGATCTCGCTGGCACCGGTGCCGTTCGTGGTTTTGATCGCCAACCGCTACGGGCACAAGTCCCGGCCGGCCATGCAGGAGGCCCAGCAGCGCATCGCCGAGTTGACCGCCGACGTCGAGGAGAACGTCTCGGGTGTGCGGGTGGTCAAGGCGTTCGCGCAGGAGGACCGCCAGCTTGATCGCTTCCGGCACACCGTCCAGCGCGTCTTCGAGCAGCAGGTGCTGGCCACGCGAATCCAGGCCTTCTACGGGCCCATGATCAGCTTTCTGCCCAACCTGGGGCTGGGCGCGATTCTGCTCTTCGGGGGGCGCGAGGTGGTCAACGGCTCGCTCTCAGTTGGCGCCTTCACCGCCTTCTACGCCTACCTCCTGATGCTGATCTCTCCGATGCGCACGCTGGGGTACATGCTCGGCGCCGCCCAGCGCTCCACCGCCTCGGGCGCGCGCATCTTCCAGATCCTCGATCGCGAGCCCGAGATCGTCTCGCCCCCAGACGCTCCCCCGCTGCCCGCCGGGGACGGCAATGTCACCCTCCGGGGCGTCGGCCTGACCTTCGAGGGCTCAAACCACCCCGCTTTGCGCGATGTCAACCTCGAGATCCCGGCCGGGCAGACCGTAGCCCTGGTCGGGGCGATGGGCTCGGGCAAGTCCGCGCTCGTCCAACTCCTCCCCCGGCTCTACGACGTCAACACCGGCTCAGTCGAGATCGACGGCGCCGACGTCCGCTCCGTCGAGCTGGCCAGCCTGCGTAATGCAATTGCCATCGTCAACGACGACCCGTTCCTGTTTTCGGCCACCGTACACGAGAACATCGCCTACGCCCGGGCCGAGGCCACCCGCGAGGATGTGGAGCGCGCCGCCCAGGCCGCCCAGGCGGCGGACTTCATCGAGCGTCTCCCCGGAGGCTATGACACCCGCATCGGAGAGCGGGGGCTCACGCTTTCGGGCGGTCAGCGCCAGCGGATCGCGATCGCCCGCGCGATCCTCGCCGACCCGCGGATCCTGATCCTCGACGACGCCACCTCGTCGGTCGACGCGTCGACCGAGCAGGAGATCAAGA